>CAZRIL010000025.1:2135-49196 GCA_964600115.1 uncultured Chthoniobacter sp.
AACCGGTTCCCGCCTCCTCTTCACAAACTCCCAACCCGAGGAGCGGGGATCTGCCGGGGCTTTGGCCCGGCAATTTTTAGTGTGGATTAGTGGTTCACCCTCCGACTTTCCCTCCGTGAGCTAAAGCGTTCCCCTCCTCACTCCGTGGTCAGGACAATATCCTTGAACCAGAATTTATTCGTCCCTTTGCCGAGGTGGGAGA
This sequence comes from uncultured Chthoniobacter sp., assembly GCA_964600115.1. Taxonomy (GTDB): domain Bacteria; phylum Verrucomicrobiota; class Verrucomicrobiia; order Chthoniobacterales; family Terrimicrobiaceae; genus QYQL01. The sequence continues at coordinate 2,338 of CAZRIL010000025.1, forward strand.
ATCCAAGGCCGCACTCGTTCACCGTTTCCCGGCCCTTGAAGGTGAAGCGGAATTCCTTCCAACCGGTATCCAGAGGAGCTGAGACCCTCCAAAGGATGCGGGCTGCCTCCGAGGCGGGGTTGATGAAAGGAATGATATCCACCGCTTGCTGCGCCTTTGCCTTGAAGGTCACCTGATAGGTATTGTCCGCGATAATCTCGCCGAAGAGCCGATGGATCCGGACGTCGACCTCCTCCCCGCTGTCGTTTTGGACCTCCACACAGAGGGCGGGCTCATTGTCGACCTTTTCCACGGAGACCGTGGCTTCCGCCCCTTTTCCGGCCAGAAGTTTCCATGCAGAACCTTCATCGGCTATTTTGTCGTTCGCGATGAGCACCGTTTCCGACTGGAGATGCAAGGGACACAGGCACAGGCCCGCAATTGCATAAAGTGTGGCGAAGCCGGCGAGGGGTGGCCTGCGAGCACTTGTCCCGAGGGAGGAAATCTTCATGGCGCCATTCCTACTTCATCCCGTCGGAAAGGAGGAGGATAAAAGGAGTCCGCGAAACTGAGCCATTCGGGGCCATTTTTGCGGGTTTCGGACAAGAGGGATTCACGCTGGCTTTGATCCCGATTTATCCGCAATTTCTACCGGTAACATATTTCCCTTGCCAGATGTATCGAAAAGTTGTCAATTGATATTGACCACATTTCCCCCTCATCCGTTGACCAACCCCAGAAATCCCATCGCAATGAAAACTCATCCCTTCCTCCTGCTGAATCTCCGCGCTCTCTCCCGCAGCGTTGCCGCCTTCCTAGCGGTTTTGATTCTCACTCTGCCGACTGCCGTCAAGGCGGCCAACGGCACATGGCTGAACACCGGAGCCACCGATGAGAATTGGTCCACCACCACCAACTGGACCGGGGGGACGGTTCCCGGCGCAACATCCGGCACCACCAACGCCGATACTGCGACATTCAACACCGCTGTCGGCACCTATGGCACATCGGGAGCCCCCATCCTCATCGACTCCGGACGAAATCTCAAAAGCATCACTTTCGACCTAGCGACCGCAGGGGCCTATTTTATCGGCACGACTGGTGGCAATTCGCTCCTCCTGAGCAGCACCGGCGCCATCACAATGAACCCGGCCGTGGCGAACACCGAGACCATCAACGCGCCGCTCGTGATACAAGGGGCCGCCGGGACTTATGCATTTACCAATAATGCGACCGACAACTCAAAATTGCTGAACATCGGCGGCGGGATCACCGGCGGCGCGGCGGGCGCAACAGTCCTGACACTGAGTGGCACCAATACCGGTGCCAACACGGTCAGCGGCGTGATTGGCAACGGTTCGGCCACGACCGTAGCTGTCACCAAGAGCGGCGCGGGCACTTGGGTTCTCTCCAACGCGAACACCTATACCGGACTGACGACAGTCTCCGGCGGAACGCTTTCTCTGGCTCACGCCGGCGGAACGATTGCAGACACGGCGGCGGTGACGATCTCCAGCGGTGCCACGCTCGATGTGGCGCAGAGCGATACCGTGGGCGCAGTGACGATCAGCAACGGAGGAACAATCTCCGGTGCAGGGACTTTGACGGGCGCATCATATGCTGTAACCACCGGCGGTAATCCCACCATCTCGGCCAATCTGGCGGGCTCGGGAGTCCTCTCCTCGACCTTCACCCCGGCGATCATCACGATCTCCGGAAACAACTCGGGCTGGTCCGGCACCATCGGCGCCAGTGGGGCCTCGATGGCGAGCACACTCCTCGTCAGCAACACGAATGCGTTGGGCACGGGCACGGTCTATCTCAGCGGCATATTGCAGGCTTCCGCCGACCTGAGCGCCGGCATTGGGAACAACCTCGTCACCACAGGGGCCACCGTCAGCGGATCGAACAATATCACCATCAATGGCTCCTTGACCAACACGACCGGCACATCGTTTAAGAGCAGCATCACCGGGGGAACGCTCGTGCTGGCAGGGTCGGTTTATCTTTCGGACCTCGTGGGCACCGCACGCACGCTCACTTTGGCCGGCACAGGCAACACTACGATCAGCGGCGTGATTGCCAACGCCAACGGGGGAGGCTTGGCTGGTGGCTTCGCCATGTCCGGCTCCGGTGTTACCACGTCCACGAATAACAACACCTATACCGGCGCAACCACGGTAAGTGCGGGAACCTTGAGCTTGGCTGGAGCAAGCGGCGCTATGACCGGCACCGCCTCCCTTGCCATTGGGAACGGAGCGACATTTACAATTGACGAGCGGGGCTTCGCGGCGGTGGCCAATCGCCTCAATAACTCTGCTGCCATCACGATCAACAGCGCAGGCACCTTCAAATATATCGGTTCGGATCTGGCCAACTCAACCGAGTCCATCGGCGCAATTACTCTCAACAATGCCGTTGCTACCATCACGGTGAACTCCAGCGGCTCCAACACCGCAACGGTGACCGCCGCCGCCGCCACCGGTGGCATCACCCGTTCGTTCACTGCGACAACTGCGCCCGGCATTGCCCTGATTAACGGCGTCAATCTCGGATCGGGCACGTCAGGGGTCGGTCAGTTCCTTACCGCCACCGCTCCTACGCTCGTGGGAACCACCGTCGGTGGCACGACCGGGATCAACTCCTCTGCCAAGAACACGAAGATTGTCGCCTATCTGCTCGGCGAATCCGGAACAGCTTCCGGCGCCAACGGCACGGCATCCGGAGTGGCGAATACCTTCCTCACCTATAATGCCACCACTGGTTACCGCCCGCTTAATCCTACGGACGAATTCACGAACAATGCCATCTCGACAGGGAACAACACCTACATCACCAGCGCCACCACGTCTTCGAGCTCGACGGCGATCAACTCGCTGGTGATCAACGGCGGCAATCTCGTCATCAACGATGGCACCACTTTGACCAACACTAGCAGCGCTCTGCTTTTCGCAAGCAGTAATTCCATCGCCCCTTCGTCCTCTAGCGGGGTGCTCGCTTTTGGGGCGGCTGAAGGGATTGTTTCTGTGGGGCAGGGATTGGTGGGGACGATCACTTCGGCGATCACGACCGGCGCAACCGGGCTTTCGATTTATGGTCCGGGCACTCTCGTCCTGAACGGTTCCAGCGGGAGTTTGGCAGGCACGACCAACGTCATGAATGGGGCCAATCTCGTCATCGGGAACGACACCGCACTTGGCTCGTCTTTGCTGAGGATGAATGGCGGCACAATCAGCGTGCTGACCCAGGCTCGCACCATTTCCAATACTTTGAGCCTGAACACGAGCGGAAGCGTTACTGTGGCTGGCACCGGTAATCTTACCCTGACCGGGTCCGGTTCAAATCCAGGTTTCTCAATCGTACATCAGGTCAACCCCGTCTTCAACATCACCAACACCGGCACCATTACGATCAGCGGCGCTTACGCTCTCGATAACGGCGCCACACCGAACAACAACCCCGTCGGTCCGACACTCGCGTCGAGTGCCAATCTGGTCATCACAGGGGCAATTCTCGATACTAACAGCGCCAACGTGGGGAGCGGTCTTGGCAGCCAGGCCGCTTTCAAATTCGCCGGTGCAGGCGCGAACCTGACGATCATCGGTAACAATGCCTTCGGCGGCACTCAGGCTTCCAGCACCATTATTACTCCGACGGTTGGCGCTGGCTACAATACCATCACAATTGGCGGATCGAGTTCGACGATCACTCCCTTTGGACTGGGTGCCCTTAACACAAACAGCGGTGTCGGCTTCTTCTTGGTGGCCAACGCGAGCGGTAAGACTCTTGGTAACAATATCAGCTTGGGGGCTTCGACGAACAATGACGGCGGGCGTCCAGTCGGTTTTGCCGGCACCAACGATCTGACACTCGGCGGCACTTTCACGCTGGGCGCGAGTATTTCCGTGCCGAACATATCGAGTGCGACGTTGACATTCGGGAATACCGTGACTGTTGGGGGAAGCACCCTCACGATCCTTGGACCCGGCAACACGACATTCAACAGCGCCGGCGCCATTTCCGGCACTACGGGTAGCTTCGCAAAAACCGGCACGGGCACCCTGACACTCTCCGGAACGAACAATTTGACCGGAACGACAACCTTGAGCGGTGGCACGACGGTTCTGGATTACTCTGCGACGAACGCGAATCGGCTTACTCAGGGCACGACCGCAACGGCGCTCACTCTGGCTGGGAATAATCTCCAGCTTCAGGGAGGCACTTACACCCAGGCTCTTGGGACCGGCGGCGGCACGACGCTGAACGCCGGACAATCGAGCATCACCCGGACCGGTGGCGGCACTTCGACGATCGCCCTTGGCGCACTCACGCGTGCGGCGAACAGCGGTGGCGTCATCAATTTCGGAACGGGTGCCGCGACGACGACAACCGCCAACAACAGTGCTGGCATCCTGGGCGGCTACGCTATCGTGAACGGAGCTGATTGGGCGGTCGCCAACGGCGGAGGGACCGCCATTTCGGCTCTTGGAAGCTATACAAGTTTGCCTGCCACTGGTGCTGTGAGCACGGGCAACTACTACTATACCGGTTCAACTCCCCTGACGACCAGTGGTTCGTCACCGACTCTCGGCAGCCTCAAAATGGATGCGTCAGCCAACCTGACGATCGGCACCACCAATATGTCAGTCGGTGGTTTTCTCTTCACCGGAAGCAGTCCTGTTTCCATCACCGGCGGTGCTTTGGTTAGCGGGGGTGAACTCATCATTCAAAACTACGGGACCGGCGTCTTGACACTGGCCTCCGCCCTCGGCACCGGAAGCAATGCGACCAGTTTCTCCGGCACCGGAACCACGGTGCTTAGCAATGCGTCCAGTCCCTTCACGGGCGCAACCTTCCTCAACGGGGGAACCGTTCAGATTTCCGCCATTGGAAACCTAGGCGCCTCCACTACCGCCGCCATCACCTTCAACGGAGGCACGCTTGACGTGACCGCAGCCGGTATCACCAATGTTCGCCCCGTCACGATTGCAGCCAATGGCGGCACTATCCAGGTGGACACGGGAACGCTGACGTTTGGCAGCGCCGCGATCATCTCTGGTTCCAGTCTGGGCGGCTTGACCAAGACGGGTGCCGGAACCCTGCTGCTGCAGGCACCCAGCACGTTCGTTGGCCCGGTGACGGTATCCAACGGAACGCTGAAACTTGGCAATGCGGCGGCCTTGGGCGCTTCCGCCACGGGTTCCAACCGTTCGACGGCTCCTGTGCTGGTTAATGGTGGCGTGCTCGACCTTGCCAGCTTCACTGCCGGGTTGGGCAACGTGACGCTATCGAGCGGCAGCATCATCGACAGTGTCGGAGGCGGCAGTCTCGGGGCTTACAGCTTCACCCTGCAAGGCGGCACGGTGAGCGCCGCGCTCGCCGACGTGGTGGTTCCCGTCACGACAAACGTCAGCAACAGCATCAATGTTTACAAGACGACCTCCGGTATGGTCACCCTCTCCGGCGCGAACACCTACACCGGGAGCACGACAATCAGCGGCGGCACGCTGCAGTCTGCCAATAACGCCGCGCTGAGCTCAACGGCTGTCGTGAACGTGAACAATTCCGGTTCAACGCTCGCCGTCAACTACGGCGGCGGCTCGGACTACACCCAAACGCAAGTCGGCACGCTGCTCGCTAAGACCAATTTCGGGGCAACGACCACCGCGCTCGGTTTCGACACAACAAACGGGAACGGAACCTACAGCAACGCTCTCACGATGGCTGCCGGCCTAACCAAGCTCGGCTCCAACACGCTCACCCTCAGCGGTGCGAACACCTATACGGGAAGCACGCTCGTATCCAGTGGCACGCTGGTGGTTAACGGTTCTGTGACCAGTTCAGCGGTGAGTGTTTCGAGCGGCGCCACACTCGGGGGCAGCGGAACGCTCGCAGGAAGCACTCTCAGCGGTGCCGGTCAGGTCGGCCCCGGCAACAGTCCCGGTATCCTTGCCGCCTCGCAGGTGGATCCTTCCGGCGGGCTCGACTTCAATTTCGAATACACGAGCACGGGCGCACCGACATGGAACAACGCGGCGAGCAGCGTGAACGATGTGCTGCGCCTGACCAATGCCGCCACCCCGTTCACCGCGAATCTCACGAATGCCAACGTGGTCAGCTTCTATCTGAATGTGGCTTCTCTCGCTGAGGCTACTTCCTATCAGGGCGGCTTCTTTACCGACCGGAGCTCGGATTTCCTCTCCAGCGTCCAGAATGCGAACAAAGCCTTCTATGTTTTCGGCAATGGTAGTGGAACCCACGCCTACAACAGCGTCAACTACTACACCCTGGCCGAGTATAACACGCTGATCTCCGGTTCCTTCGACGTCACATTGGGCACGTTCCAGGTCGCCAGTGCTAACTTCTCGGATGGAACCATCAGCAACGGGTGGGTGACCGAACTGACCGTCGTCCCCGAACCCTCCACATGGGCGCTTCTGGCCTTCAGCCTGATGACCGTGATTATCTTCCGACGCCGTAGAGCGTAAGGAATAACCGGCAAAACCGACCCGCAAATCATTCTTCGAAAACGACAGCAGTAAAACTTGGAGCATGTTTTGCAAATGCCCCCAATCCTTGATGCGAAAAAGGAAAGAAAAGGGACTCCCGCCAAGTCGCGAAGACTTCAAACAAAATCCTGTTTCCCCCAGAGGATGTCCCCTTTCTCTTGAATCCGGCAGTTGAACGCGAATCACGAATGAACGCGCATAAAATCAAGCAGATTGAACTAGACAGCGCTTCACCCGCCGGGCGAATTTGGCAGTTTCTACAAGCCTCTGTCATTCGCGTCTTTTAGCGTGATTCGCTGGCCTCTTCTGCTCTTGTTGGGTTTTACTGCAGCCTTCATCTCCTTGCGAACTTTGCGTAAAGAACTTTTGGGTTGATTGGGAAGTTGATCTTGCAGCAACGACGGAGTGTCGCCTTTTTTTCCGTGATTTATCCGCAGGAGTCTCCGCCATCAAAACCGAATGCTACCGGTAACATATTTCTTGATTCCCGAAAGGAATTCTGCTTGTTTGGTGGCAGTTGCGAAAATCCGTCGTAAAGTAAAGGTATCCTCATTCCTTCTCCATCCTATGAAAGCATATCTTCTAAAACTCTCCGGGCCCGTTCGCTTGCTCGTGGCTGGAGCGTTATCGTTGATCTTGATTTCTTCGGCACAGGCGGCTGATGGCACTTGGACTCAGCTCTCTGCTGGTAGCGCCACCGGCAACTGGATCGATACCACGACGTCCACATGGTCTGGCGGCATTGTTGCCGGCGGCAGCGGGTTCACAGCGGACTTCAGCACGCTCAATATCACGGCCACCTCGAGTGTCACCCTGACCGCACCACGGACGATCGGCAATCTCATCTTCGGTGACACTGATACTTCAACAGCGGGTATCAGTTGGACGTTGGCCGGCACCGGCGCGAATATTTTGACCCTGGCGGGCACGACGCCCACCATAACAATCAATCCACTCGGAGCCAGTTCACTTACCACGATCAGTGCGGCCATTGACGGAACCGCTGGTTTGACAAAAGCCGGGACAGGAATCCTGTCACTGAGTGGCACCAATACCTACAATGGCGGGACTAGTATCAGCGTGGGCACGTTGCGGGCATCGAGCAGCTCGGCACTGGGTAACGTTAGTGGAGCGGTGACGGTTACATCGGGGGCAAAGCTGCAACTGCAAAACACAATTACCGTGGGTAATACAGTCAATCTCAACGGCACCAGCGCCTTGGAGATCATTAGTGGGGCACCTGTCTTGTCCGGAACCGTCAATCTTCAGTCAGCTTCAACCGTCGCCATAACATCAGGCAGTTTAAATATCAACGGAAGCCTGAATTTAGGGGCAAATAACTTGACCGTCACCGGCACGAATAATCCGCTGAATCTGAGCGGGCCGATCAGCGGGACGGGAGCTCTTAAACTGACAAACATCAGCGGAACGACGACCATCAGCAATGATAACAGCGCAACCTACTCGGGTCAGGTGGAGGTAACCCGAAGCACACTTGCCGTGGGACATAATGGAGCTCTTGGAAGTGGAACTATTCTGTTGGGAGTCAATGATCAGCCTTCCGGGATCCGGAGCACGGACACAACGACACGCACCATCGCCAACGCTTTTTCCATAACCGGAACCCCGAATTCCACCTACAATTTTGGCTCAAGCACCGCCGGCTTGAACGGGGATCTCAATTTCACCAATACAGGCAATATAGCCCTCACCACTGCTGGTACCACCAAGAAATTTCAAGTGTATAATCGCACTGAATTCAGCGGTGGATTTACAGGTGCGGCAAACCTCACCATGCAGACCGGCACCGGCACGCTTGTCTTGTCCGGGGTAAACACCTACACGGGAACCACCACGGTCAATGCGGGCACGATGCTTGTGAGTGGTTCGCATGCCGCTGGTGCCGGCACCTATGTCATCGGTGCTGCTGGAACATTGGGTGGTAATGGCTCTATCACTGCGACCAGTTTAACCACAGCCGCTGGCAGCAAGTTGACTCCTGGCGAGAGCGGCGTTCTCGGCAGCGCCTTCACCTTTGCCTTGTCTGGCGGAATGAATCTCTCCGCATCCAGCAATGATACCGGCGCATACATCTTCGATCTCGCCACAGTTGGAACAAGCGACAAAATCACCCTGACTCTGGGCACACTCAATCTCGGGACTCTGGATTTTGCGGATTTTGCCTTCAACGCGATGGCTGGCTTCGGAGCCGGAACCTACGTCCTGTTTGATGCAGCCTCAGCGATCACCGGCTCGATCGGGACGGCGATTGGAACGATCGGAGGCTTAAGCTCCACGCTTTCCATTGACAGCCTCAATAACAACGTGCTTCTGACCGTCGTCCCCGAACCCTCCACATGGGCGCTTCTGGCCTTCAGCCTGATGACCGTGGCTCTCTTCCGCCGGCGTCGCGCATGAGAGCATACGCATGGGATCCCCCCAGCCCGTGCATTAAAATATTTTCATTCTGGCCGTGTTTGCCGATGGGGGTCGGCTTGGGGGCACGGCAGAGTGGATAACAACCGCCGGGGGTTCAAATCCCCGGCGGTCCGTTTTTTAGGGATATGTCACGATACGGATACTTTGACGACAGAAAGCGCGAATACGTAATCACCCGCCCGGACACGCCGCGGCCATGGAGCAACTATCTGGGATCGACGACGTATGGCGCGATCATCACGAATCACGCGGGCGGGTATTCGTTTTTCAAATCAGCCGCGCGTGGGCGGTTCACGCGGCTGTATTTCAATGCGGTTCCGATTTACATGCCAGGGAGGCTGTTCTATCTGCGGGACGATGAATCCGGCGACTACTGGTCGGCGTCGTGGATGCCTGTCAAAAAGCCGCTGAAAAAGTTCAAGTATGAATGCCGGCACGGCACCGCCTACACGGCGATCAAAGCGCGGTATTCCGGGATCGAAACCGAGGCGACCTACTTCGTGCCGCTGGACCGGAACTTCGAGGTCTGGATTCTCAAGGCCACAAACAAGACCAAGAAAGCCCGCGACCTCTCCGCGTGGAACTATGTCGAATATGCCAACGACTGGTCGGTCCCACAGGACCTGATCAACCTCCAATACACGCAATATCTGATCAAGTCCGACATGGAGGATGGAATTCTGAACACCAGCTTCCTCCGCTACCTGGATCCCGAACTGGAGGGGCTGGATACGCCGGACCAGGGCCGGAATTCGTTTCTGACCATCGTGGGAGCTGACCTGGCCGGCTTCGATGCCCGGCGTGAGGCGTTCCTCGGTCCCTACGGCACCTATGGCGATCCCTCGGTGGTCGAGAGCGGTCAAAGCACCGGGTCATTGGCGCATGGGGACAATGCCTGCGGAGCCCTGCAGGTGAAACTCCACCTCGAACCCGGTGAGAGCAGGGAGTTTCTGGTGCTCATGGGGGTGGGGAGTGCCGGGCGCTGGGGGCGGGTCATAAGGAACGAATTCCATTCGGTGGAGATCGCCCGCCAGGAACTCGAGAAAGTTAAAACGCACTGGCACAACCGGCTCGGCCGGTTCATCGCAAAGACACCGGACCATTACTTCGACAGCACGGTCAACGTCTGGGGGGCGTATAACTCGCTGATCGCCTATTCCTGGTCGCGTGCTGCCAGCCTGGTTTACCAGGGAGAACGCGACGGGCTCGGCTATCGCGACACCGTCCAGGATTTGCTCGGGGTGGCCGGACTGATTACGGAAGAGGCGTTGAAGCGACTCGAGTTGATGATCACCGGGCAGATGGCCAACGGCGGCGCGATTCCCGTGATCAAGCCATTTGCGCATCACCCCGGTTCCATGGCTGAACCCGAACACTATCGCTCGGACGACTGCCAGTGGCTGTTCAACACGATTCCCGAGTATGTGAAGGAGACGGGGGATCTCGGCTTCTACGACAAAGTGCTGCCGTATGCGGATTCCGGCAGCGGGACCGTGTTGGAACACCTCCGACAGGCTCTGGAGTTCAACCTCAACCAGACCGGACCGAACGGACTGCCGGTCGCGCTTCACGCCGATTGGAACGACTGCATCAAGCTGGGAAATGGCGAGACGGTCTTCGTCGCGTTTCAGGTGCGCTACGGGCTAACCGTCTATCGCGACATTTGTAGCCGGCTCGACCGTGCGGATGAAGTGACGTGGGCGGACCAACAACTCGCGGCGCTTGATGAAAAGATTGCAAAAATCGCCTGGGATGGCGGCTGGTGGCGGCGTGGCGTCCGGCCGGATGGCTGGATCGTCGGATCAAAGGAACGCTCGGAGGGGTCGATTTTTCTCGAGCCCCAACCTTGGGCGGTGATTGCGGGCGTAGGCACCCGCGACCAGCAACTGGCAGCGATGGAAGCCGTGCGCGAACAGCTTTTCACCGAGTTTGGAATCATGCTCTGTGCTCCGCCGTTCCGGCAGGATCGCTCGTGCGAGAGCATTGTTTACAATGCTGGACAAAAGGAAAACTGCGGGATCTTCCAGCACCCGCAGGCATGGGTTGTCATTGCAGAGACGCTGCTCGGCCGTGGCGATCGGGCCTATGAATACTTTCGCGCCTACATGCCGGCGGCGTCGAACGAATCCGCCGAGGTCCGGGAAAGCGAGCCTTACGTCTGGTGCCAGTCCACTCATGGCAAATACAGCCGCCTCTTTGGCAAGGCACGCCTCCCGTGGCTGTCGGGCACGGCATCCTGGTCCTACTTTGCAGCCACGCATCACATCCTCGGGATCCGGCCGGACTACGACGGGCTGGTCGTCGATCCCTGCATCCCCTCGGACTGGGAACAGTTTGAGGTGACGCGCGAATTCCGCGGAGCGACCTACCGGATCAAGGTGCGCAATCCGAAGCGTGTGTGTTCGGGAGTCAAGGCGATGAAAGTCGACGGACGGAAGATCATCGGCAACAGCATACCCCTCGCTCCGCCGGGGGAGACGGTCAAAGTGGACATCCTGCTCGAGGGACCGCAGGACCGGCCCGCCGCATAATCTGGATCCCGACAAAATCCCAAACATTTTTATGTCTCAATACGGCCATTTCGACGATGCGAACCAGGAGTTCGTCATCACATCGCATTTTCCACCTGTCCCGTGGATCAATTTTCTGACGAACGATAATTTCACCGCGATCATCAGCCAGTCAGCCGGAGGTTGCGCATTCTACCGTGAGGCATCGACCGGGCGGCTGACAAAGTATAACCAGGCGCGTTCGACGCCGATCGACAGACCCGGGTTCTACCTCTACATCCGCGAATCCGACGGTAAGCTCTGGTGTCCGGGTTTCGAGCCCGTGCGCACTCCGCTCGACCGCTGGGTCTGCCGGCATGGGCTCGGCTACACCGTATTCGAGTCGGAATACCGGGGGCTCTCGGTGACGGTGACGTTCTTTGTTCCCCGCGGCGACAACGCGTTGGTCTGGGATGTCAGCGTGAAAAACAACCGTCAGGAACGCGCGGAGATTTCGGCGTTTTCCTATGTGGAGTTCAGCTTTCTCACCGCGTCACGCGAGCCGATCTTCTGGCAGTGGAGCCGGTTTTATACAACCACCGTCTTTGATCAGAGCCTCGATGCGGTGAAATACGACTATCACGTCTTCGAGGAGCATCCGAAATTGAAGGTGATGTTTTCCAGCAGCAGGAAAGCCGGGAGCTTCGACTGTGACCGCAACACGTTTCTTGGAAGGTCCGGCACCCTTGAGGCCCCGGAATCCCTGCTGAACGGGCGTCTCGCCAACCGCCAGCTTCCCGGCGGCGGACACCCGATCGGTGCGCTGGAGAACGTGATTGCCCTCGATCCTGGCGAGTCCACGGAGTTTGTTCTCACGCTCGGATGCGATCTCGCCTGGGAAAACGCAGAGGCGATCGCGCGCAAATACAAAGAGCCTGCAGTCGCCCTCCGTGAGCTTGAAGCCGTCAAGCGCTACTGGACCGGGTTCGTGGATGTCTTCCAGGCGGAGCTTCCGGATGTCGACCTGCAGCGGATGATCAATCTCTGGAACCCCTACAACTGCAGCATTTCATTCAACCGGAAGAAGAGTATGACCGCGTTTACCACCGGAATGGAAACGGGCGGGGTCCAGTCGCGCGATTCCTCGCAGGATTCGATGCCGCTCGTCTCTCTGAGCCCGGACATGGCCCGCGAGCGGATGCTTCTCATATTCCGCTATCAAATGCCGGGCGGGGAGTTTTACAGCACGTTCGATCCCGATGCCGGGAAGCCCGCCGATTACTACGCTGTCCGGAGCGACAACGGCGTCTGGCCGGTCTTCACCACGCATGCCTATGTCGCTGAGACAGGCGACCTGGATTTTCTGCAGACCCGCGTTCCCTACTTTGAAGGCGAAGAGGCAACCCTCCTCGACCACATGACGCAGGGGCTCAAACACATCGCTTCCCGGCGCGGAAAAAACAACCTGCCGCTGATCGTGGATATCGATTGGAATGACAACCTCTACATTTTCAAGGTCGATGGCCTGGAGGAGTCGGTCATGCTCGCACAGCAACTCGTCCATGCCTGCCGGTTGCTCAAAGAAATGGCAGCCGCCGCCAAACGCGAGGATATCGTGGAATTCTGCGACGGGATGGCCAGCGAGATGACCGCGTGCCTCAACGCCCCCGGAGTCTGGGATGGCGAATGGTATCGGCGCTACATCTTCTCCGACGACCGGCCCGCGCTCGGCTCAAGCCTGCGCCGGGAGGGGAAAATATTTTTGGAAACCCAGGTCTGGGCGGTTATCAGCGCGACGGCAGATCCGCACGGGCGCGCACGCCTCTGCATGGACAAAGTCCGCGAAATCCTCGGCTCTCCGTTCGGTCTCAAGCTCCTCCATCCGGCCTTCACCGGAATTCCGGAACCCGAGGACCCCCTCTACAACAACGGTCCCGGCATCCGCGAAAACGGTGGAGTTTTTCACCATGCCCACACATGGGCTGTCATGGCGGAGGCCATGCTCGGGGATGGTGACCGTGCCTACGAATACTACCGCCAGATCCTGCCGAACGTGGCGAGCGAGACCCGGGGAGAAGACGTTTACCTCAACGAGCCCTACGCATTTTCCTCCACCTCACTCGTCGAGCCCGACCTCCGGCCGGGGGAAGCGGACATGGCATGGTTCACCGGAACAGTTGCCTGGATGTATTGGGTCGGCAGCCAGTATCTGCTCGGAATCCGTCCCGTGCTGACAGGTCTTCTCATCGATCCCTGCATTCCTTCTCATTGGGATGGCTTCCGCGTGAACCGCAAGTTCCGTGGTGTGCTTTACCGGATCCACGTAAAGAATCCGTCGCACGTGTGCAACAGCGTTCACTCAATCAGTGTGAACGGGAAAACTATCGAGGGAACCGTGTTGCCGGCGATCTCCGGCAAGCAGGAGGTTGACGTCGAGGTGGTGCTGGGCCGCCCCTGAAAGCGGCATGCCGCCCCGCGCTATGGTTTTGCCGGTTCCGAAGAGCCGGCACCGGGCAATGAGGATTTGAGCGCCGCTCCTGTCATCTGTGACAGCATCTCCTCGACAGATTGTTTGCGCGCAGATGCGAGCGACTCGGCGGCGTCGAGTTCTGCGAGGGACAGTTTCAATTTGACGGGCATTGTCACAAGGCCGGGCGTGGATTTCCATTTTTCCGCTGCGGTTGAGAGTTGCTTTTCATCCAGCCCGAAAGCCCGCAGGACGCCATTTGCCATCATGATGTTCCCCCGATGATTCATATGCACCCCATCGGCAGTGAGCGGTTTGTCCGCACCCGCTGCTTTCTGGGCTGAAGCCATGTCGGCATTGAGATCTGCGAGCGGCAGGTTGCGCTCCTTGGCGAGGTCCCGGAGGAACGTATTGTAGGCTGCCAGCTTGACGTTTTCGGGGTTATCCAGGGGCAACTTGATTTGTGTCGCCGTCAGGATCATGACCTTCACGCCGGCGGCCTGGCATCGGTCCACGATGTCCGTGATGTTTGTTTTGAAATCCTCCAGCGAAACGCCTTTTTCACCGTGCCACACGTCATTGACTCCGCAGCTGAGGGTCATCCAGTTCGGCTTCTTCGCCAGCACGTCGCTTTCCAGCCGGGCCCGCATTTGATTCGATTTATGCCCGCTGATTCCCGCCGGGACGATCTTGATTTCGATGCCGTTGGCGGCAAGTCCGCTGCCAACCAACTGGACATAACCGCCCGGAGATCCGGCGCCCTGCTGGGTGATCGAATCGCCCATAAAAGCCACGGTTTCTCCGCTTTTGATCAGGGGCGGGGCGGCATAGATGTGGGCGGCAGACAGGACGACGGCGGTGGCCAGGAGGGAATGCAGACGCATCGCTGATACATAAGGGATCCCACGGGATTTGTCCCGGTGAAAGATTCCGCAACAGGAATGCCACGGCCTGGGCGATCGTTAGTCGGGATCATCAGGCGAAGCTGTTAAGTATTGCACGCGAATCGCAGAACCTTCCCGAGCGGGTCCTGCGTCGCATCCCGGGGCAGTGAGAGATCGACTTGGGAGCGGGACGAAGTAAATTCGCGGAATGCCCGCTGCAGAGAACCCGATTCATCGCTGGGAT
Organism: uncultured Chthoniobacter sp.; assembly: GCA_964600115.1. Lineage (GTDB taxonomy): Bacteria > Verrucomicrobiota > Verrucomicrobiia > Chthoniobacterales > Terrimicrobiaceae > QYQL01. The sequence continues at coordinate 17,349 of CAZRIL010000025.1, forward strand.
ATCCTGGTGATCGAATCCGACCAGGACACGATCGACGCCCTGCGGGAAATCATCGGTCCGGAATTGAAAGCCGCCTGGGCTGGCTCCGCGCTGGAAGGCGGGAACTTTCTTCGCAGGCACGACGTCCGGGTGGTGGTCTGTGCGGATGACCTCCCGGATTTGCCGGGTCTGATGTTTTTTGCGGAGACCAGAAATCTCTGGCCGACAACGCAGCGGGTTTTGATGTGCAGCGACCTCGATGCCGACCTGCTGCTGCATACCATGAGGGAGGGTGGAATCCTGAATTGCCTGCCCAAGCCGCTCAATCGCGAGGCCACCGAGCACCTGATCGAGCACGCTCTCCGGCAAAGCCGTTTAATGGAATCTCTCATCACGATGGCCTGCGCCTGGATTTCTCCAGACAGGAACCAGGTCCAGCACGCGAGCGCGGGACACCTCCCGTGCCTCCTCCAAAAAACGGATGGCGCCATCGTCCAGATTGACGGAGCCGGGATGCCGTTGGGGATATTTCATGACAGCGCTTACGCCTCTCACTCCATCGGCTTTCACCCGGGCGAACGGTTCCTGCTTTATACCGATGGAATTGTGGAGGCCGCTGCGGGCGACGGTTCGATGTTCGAACTGGAAGGTTTAAAGAGCTGCCTGGCGGGGTCGAAGACGCTCCGCTCACGTCCGACGATTGACCACCTGCTCAACGAGGTTGCCATTTTTTCGGGCAATGAAACGCCCTCCGATGACCGGACCGCCGTGCTTATTTCCCAAACAAACTGAATGCCACTATGTCGCCCGCTATTTTAATTGTTGATGACCAGGAGCTGATGATCAGGGTCCTACAGGCAACCCTGCGCCCGCTCGGCGTCAAGATCGGAACAGCAAAGAGCGGGGCCGAGGCGGTGCGCTATATCGAGGAGGTCGCCGTGCCTGCCGCCGTGATTATGGATTTCTCGATGCCTGGTCAGGATGGGGTTGAAACCCTCCGGCAAATCCGCAACCTTGCCGCCGGTGCGGCGATCCCGGTTCTCATGCTGACGGCAAGGGATCAAACACTGATCCGGAAAGCGGCCGAGGGTCTGCATGTGCATGCATTCATGACGAAGCCGTTCAGCCCGACTTCACTCCTTGAAACTTTGCGCGAGATGCTCGAATCCCCGGGACAACCCGTGAGCCCCGGCGCAAGCTAGTGCCTGTCCGGGCTAGGGATTTTTTCTTTCCTTCAGCCAGCTTTTCCACCCGCCGTGTCCGGTGATCTCGGGCTTGCCGGCAGTAGCGGCCGATTCGCAGAGAAAGCCGCAAACATCCGAGCCATCATCAAGAAGGATGCGGCCCAGCCCCAGAGGCGAAGGGATGCCTGCCAGGAAGGATCCGGCGGCAGTGGAGGGGATACGCCAGACCTCAAGTTCCAGAGACGAACCCCCGGTCTGCACACGAACAAGCCCCGGCCGCCTTTCGTCCAGCGCATACATCCGGTATACGGGAGCTGTTTTTGCGGTGCACACGAGTTCGCCCTGCCGGGAGGTGAGTTGATCGTTGAGCGGGAGGCCGGACATGTGGGCTCCACAGACTGCGATTTCCATTGTGCCGGTTGTATCCGGTGCTGCGCCGGCCAGTGAGAGGAGGGTTGAGTCTTCGAAGGCCCTGGCGATGTAGGTGATTCCAAAGGGAAGCCCGTCGGGCCGGAAGCCTGCGGGGACCGCCAGGCCCGAAAGATCCAGAAGGTTCATGAAATTCGTGTAGTAGCCCAGGCGCGAATTGAGTTGGATCGGATCCGCTTCGACTTCGGAGATTTTGTGGATCGTTCCGGCAGTGGGGGTGCAGAGAACATCGACCGAGTCCCAGACGGCTTCCGACTGACGGCGCAAATCCGCGAGTCGATATTGGGAAGCGAAGGCGTCCGCGGCCGACCCGGACCGGCCCCCTTCAATAATCGAGCGTGTGACCGGATGGAACGCCTCCGGTTTGCGATCCAGAAGTTCTTTGGTGGCCAGATACCTCTCCGCGACCCACGGGCCTTCATAGAGCAGGCGGGCGGCTTCCAGGAACGGAGCAAAATCGACCTCCACGACCGACAATCCCCGCGCGTGGATTCCCTCAACAGCTTCCTTCCACAGAGCGGCATACCCGGCATCGCCGGAAAATTCGAGTTGGTCGCTCATCGGGATGCCAATGCGCCTGACCGGGCGGACGGGAAGAAGAGGAATGTTGCGGGAGAATGGATCTTCGTTGTCAAAGGCAGCCACCACCTTCAGCACGGTTTGCACATCGGCGGCTGAGTTGGCAAAGACAGAGACGCAATCCAGGCTCCGGCAGGCCGGCACGACGCCGCGCGTGCTCAGCAGTCCGCGCGTCGGCTTCCATCCGAAGAGGTTGTTGAATGCTGCCGGGATGCGGCCGGAGCCGGCGGTATCGGTTCCCAGCGAGAAGGCTGCCAGTCCGCGGGCCACGGCGACCGCGGAACCCGCGCTTGATCCTCCGGGGATGTAGTCCGGGCCGTAGGGATTCTGCGGGACCCCGTGCGGTGAACGAACTCCAACGAGTCCTGTGGCAAACTGGTCGAGATTGGTTTTTCCGATGCAGATTGCTCCGGCGTCGAGCAGGAGTTGGACGACCGGCGCATTGTCGCCCGGCGTATACGCAAAATCCGGACAGGCTGCGGACGTGGGGAGACCGGCAACATCGATGTTGTCCTTCACCGCGAAGGGAATCCCGTAAAGCGGAAGGCTTGATGGGCCTACGCTCTCCAGTTCCTCTGCGCGTGCCAAAAGCACTGCATCCGTGAAGCGGGCGATCCAGATCGCCGGGTCATTGTCGAGGTGCGGCAGCAGCGCCTGGATAACCGCCTTGGGAGTCGATGAGCCGTCGGCGTAAGCGGCGAGCAGTGGTGGTATTTTCATTTGTCTGGTTTGAGTGCGAGGATGTTTTGGCCCGGGGTGAGCGGGTTGCCTTCCAGAGCGAGGAGGCTCTCGACGGTGCCGCTGGCGGGAGCTGTGCAGGCCAGTTCCATTTTCATGCTCTCGACGATGGCGACTGTTTCACCCGCTTCCACGCGCTGGCCGGTCCTTACCAGAATTTTCCAGAGTGCGCCCGCGGTCGGGCTGACCACCGCGAGGCATCCGTCCGGAACCGGGGATGGCTCCGGCGCAGCGACTGCTTCCTCGAATGTGGTGTCGACGCCTGCAGCCCGCCAGCGCTCGCGCTCTTCCGCAAACGCCCGGCGCTGGGTGAGGCGGAAGGCTTCGATCGACGGGGATTCGTCCGCAAGAAACCGGTCGTAGTCGGCAAGGCGGAATTCCGATTCCTCAATCCTCGGTTCGAATCGTCCGGAGAGGATGTCGTGCCGGAGTTGCATGAGCTCGGAATGCTCAACCGGATAGAACCGGATCTGATCAAAGAACCGGAGGAGCCAGGGATTGCGGAAACTTTGAGTTTTCCGGTAGCGGTTCCAGACCGGAACCGTTCGGCCCACGAACTGATATCCGCCGGGCCCCTCCATTCCGTAAATGCACATGTAAGCCCCGCCGATACCGACCGCGTTCTCCGGGGTCCATGTGCGTGCGGGATTATATTTCGTGGTGACGAGCCTGTGGCGGGGATCAAGCGGGGTGGCTACCGGGGCACCGAGATAAACATCACCGAGCCCCATGACAAGGTAGCTCGCGGAGAAGACAATTTCCTTTACCTCCTCTTGCGAAGTGAGGCCATTGATGCGGCGGATGAATTCGATGTTGCTCGGGCACCAAGGGGCATCCTTGCGGACTGACTGGATGTATTTCTCGATCGCGAGGCGCGTGGCTTCGTCATCCCATGAGAGCGGAAGGTGGACGATCCTTGTCGGGACAACCATGCTTGAGACCGGCAGGAGCGACTTTTCGATTCTCCGCAGCAGCGCCAGCACGTCCCGGTGGGAAATGCGGCGTTTGTCGTAACGGACCTGCAGGGAACGGATGCCCGGCGTGAGGTCGAGGAGACCGTTCACCCCTTCAGCCATCAGCGCTTCATAGAGTGCCTGCACACGGAAACGAAGATGCAGGTCGAGGACCATCTCCCCGTATTCCACGAGGATTCCGCTGTCGCCCTGCCGCCGGTAAACCGGGTCGCCTCCCGGCCCGTCGTAGACGGATTCCAGTTCGGCCGGGATCCGCGTGATTGCCGAGGAGTCACCTGAGACCGCCGGAGAATTATCCAACTTAACCGGATGGAACGTGATTCTGTCGCCGGGCCGGAGTTGGCCGACTTTCCAGAATTCCGATTGCAGGATCGTCGCCGGGCACACGAAGCCGCCCAGACTCGGGCCATCCGGGCCGAGGATGATCGGCATGTCGCCGGTAAAATCGATTGCCCCGACCTGGTAGGCGTTGTCGTGAATATTCGAGGGATGGAGGCCGGCTTCACCGCCGTCTGTGCGGGCCCACGCCGGTTTGGGTCCGAGAAGGCGGACACCCGTGCGGGACGAGTTGTAGTGGACTTCCCAAGCTGTCGCGAAGAATTGATCGATGTCCGCCGGGGTGAAGAAATCTGGAGCGCCATGCGGGCCATACGAAACGCCGATCGTCCAGTGAGTGGCCAGCGCCGGAAGCGGTTCTTCAATTTTTGGCAGGTTTGCTTCGCCGCTTCCGGGAAACAGCCGGAGAGCATCCCCCGTGCGCAGTGCGCGGCCGGAGTGACCACCGAACTGGCCGAGGCGGAATGTGGTCCGGCTGCCGAGATACGGGGCCTCATCGATACCTCCGCGCACAGCAAGGTATCCGCGCAGTCCGGGGCCTTTCGCCTCTCCGATGCACAGTGTCTGTCCGGCTTTCACCAGAGCCGGGGTTCCGAGCCCGATTGCGGAGCCATCGAGAGTGGCTCCCATATCCGCCCCCGTGAGTGCGATCCAGGCTGTGGTCTGGAACTTAAGATTCGGTCCACGGACTGTCATTTCGAGACCCGCGCAGCCCTCGTCATTTCCGAGCAGACGGTTGGCGAGCCGGAAGCTGAGATCATCGAACGGACCCGAAGGAGGAACCCCGACATGCCAGTATCCGACACGTCCGGGGTAATCGACAACGAGGGTTTCAATCCCGCCGTCCAGGACATCAATCCCGGCGGGACGGAATTCCATGGCGTTGAGAAATCCGGTCGTGATGTCCCCGGATGTGAAGGCCTCTGTTTCGAGAATATGCCGGAGGTATTCGATATTCGTTTCCACCCCGTAGATATCGAGATCCGCAAGGCCGCGGCGGAGACGTTCCAATGCGTCCTCCCGCGTGTCTCCGGTGGCGATGACCTTCGCGATCATCGGGTCATAGAATCCCGAAACCTCGGAGCCTGTTTCAATCCAGGTTTCCACCCGGATGCCCGAAGGGAATTTCGCATAGGTGACCGTGCCGGTGCCCGGCTGAAAGTTCCGCGCCGGCATTTCCGCATAGACCCGGGCTTCGATCGAGGCCCCTTTCGCTTTCCGGTCGAAGCCGTCAAGGAATGTGGCGTCGCCGAGCGCGAGGCGGATCATCCATTCGACCAGATCAACGCCGAACACCTCTTCGGTGACCCCGTGCTCAACCTGGAGACGGGTGTTCACTTCGAGAAAAAAGAAGCTCTCCGACGTCGAATCGTAGAGGAATTCCACGGTTCCTGCCGAACGATACGCCACCGCTTTCCCCAGCGAGACCGCAGCCTTGCAGAGGGCATCCCGAACGGATTCCGGAAGCGCGGGAGCGGGGGTTTCCTCAAGGACTTTCTGATTCCGCCGCTGGGCTGAGCAATCGCGTTCTCCGAGCGCGACGACACGACCATCGCCGTCCCCGAAGATCTGAACCTCGATGTGGCGTGCGTGCTCGACAAATTTTTCCAGGAAGAGCCCGCCGTCACGGAAATTGGCCTCGCCCAGTCTCCGGACGCTCTCATACGCACCGCGCAGTTCCCCCTCATGCCGGCAGATCTGCATTCCGATCCCGCCGCCGCCGGCTGTGCTCTTCAACATCACCGGAAATCCGATCGCCTCTGCTGCGGTCTCCGCCTCCTCGACGCTCTCGAGAACATCCGTCCCCGGCAGCAGCGGAAGCCCGCATGCCTTCGCCAGATCGCGGGCGGTATTCTTCAATCCGAATTTCCGGATCTGGTCCGGAGTCGGTCCCGCAAACACCAATCCCTCGCGCTCGCAGGCCTCGGCAAATCCGGCGTTTTCGCTGAGAAATCCGTATCCGGGATGAATAACCGCTGCTCCCGAATGCTTGGCGGCATTGAGAATCTTCGCGGCATCAAGATAACTTGTTGACGGTGCCGATGTGCCCAGTGCCACGGACTGATCGGCCTGGCGCACGTGCAGTGAGTCTGAATCCGCATCGGAATAGACCGCGACGGATGACAAATTCATCCTTTTCACCGTGCGGATGATCCGGCACGCGATGGCTCCGCGGTTGGCGATTAATACTTTGGTCATTGGTCAGCTGTCATTGGTCATTGGGGGTGTTTGTGGGGCCGATGGATTTCAGGTAGGCGTTCAGGGATTTTGGGAGGGGTTCGAGGAGGGATTGTAGCGAGGTGGTTTGGTCGTTTGTGAGCAGACCGCGCTTGTGGGCGCGTCGGAGCCAGTGGCGGGTTTCCATGAGGGAGCCACGGGCGATGGCGACGAATCGCTTGTTGTCCGCGTAGGATTTGCGGCCATATCCCTCCGCGATGTTGGCCCCGATGCTGTCCGCCGCCCGAGTCACCTGCCTGCCAATCGTATCACGCGCAAAGCCGTCCCAAGCCGAAACGACCTCCCAAACAAGATCCCCAACAGCCTCCGCCGCACGGTAAACCCGCAAATTCTCAAAAGGCTCACTTTTCATAACCCCAATGACCAATGCCAGATGACCAATGACTAATCCCAAACGATCACCTCGATCGGCGTGGGATTATACGCATTGCACGGGTTGTTGAGCTGCGGGCAGTTCGAGATGAGGCACCAGGTATTCATTCCGGCTGTCATCTCGACGTATTTCCCGGGCTCGGAGACGCCGTCGTCGAATTTGAGGCCGCCCTCCGGGGTGACCGGAACGTTCATGAAGAAGTTGATGTTGTGCGCGAGGTCGCGCTTTGTGAGGGGAAGTCCGGAGAGCACGATTTGGAGGAGGAATGTGTCCCGGCAGTTGTGCATGAAGCGCTTGTCGAGCGCGTAGCGGACCATGTTGCTCTCGGCGGCGCAGGCACCGCCGATCGTGTCGTGCCGGCCGCACGTGTCCGCAGTGATCGTGAGCATCGGCCTGTTGAGGTTCGACATGAGGCGGGTGCCGGTCGTGAGGTAGATTCCTCCCTGCTCACGTATCGTATCCTGCGCGCTGTAGCGCTCTTGCAGATCATCGGAATTGAAGAAAAACGTGTCAGCCGCCTGATTGCCTTCAAGGTCCACGATCCGCAAGGTTTGTCCTGCCAGAATCCTGTGCATCCAACCCTCGCCGGCCGGGATGATTTCGGAATAGACGCAGGATTCTTTTGCGAGCGGGCTTTCGTTGTAGTTGAGGGTGCTCATAGGGACAGGGCTTTTGCTAAATGAACTGGCGGGCGCTGAGCTCGAGTGCCCGGCCGCACTCGGGACGGAAGTTCCGGCAAAAGTCATCAGGTCCCGGCCGGCCGGTCGGGAAAATCTCCAATCGGACAGGAACGCGGGGGAAGTCGCCGCCGGGGTGCATCGGGTGGGGGCAGTTGACCATTACGGCAATGATTGGAATCTCCGTCCGGAGTGTGAGGGAAGCTCCTTCAGGGCAGTGATCCGGGAGGAGGGTGAGACGTCCGTTGTCGTCGGCCACGACCTTGCTGAAGAAGTTCACATTCGCGACGAGGTCGGGGAGCCCGAGCCCCCATTTAGCCAGTTCGATGAGAAAATTATCGTGCGCATTCCGGTAAAAGTCGTTGCGTGCGGACTGGTAGGTTTTTGTTCCAAATACGGCTCTGACCATGGCGGCGGTGGAGTGGCCACCCAGCGGATCATGCCAGCCCAGAGAGTCGTCGGTAATCGAAACCAGGGCGTTTCCCATGTCGCTCATGAGGATGTGTCCCCGGGTGAGCCTTGCCGTGTGCAGGGCCTTGAGCGTGTCGGGAATGTTCAGCCTGTCGATCGGGTTGAGGGCATTGAAAAAAAGGGCGGAAATGTTGGCACCGGGGGCGAGCGCGGTCAGTCTGAGCGAGCGGGCTCCCTGGATGCGCATCGACCACATCGCCGCGCCGAGCAGGATTTCTTCGTAGAGGGGACTCATGATTTTTTCAATGGATGAAGCGGTGGCATGATCGTGCTGGTGAGGGCGAGCTTGCCGGCCTTCACTCCCTTGCAGGCAACGAGGCGATCCGTGATCTTTTGGAGGATGCCGACCGGTCCCTGAACCAGGATGACATCCATCACGTGGTTGTTCTCCAACTGGACCTGCAGGGAACCGATGACCTCGTTGAGAAACCGGCGCTTGAGGGCGGCGAGCTCGCCAAGGATGTTTTTCCGGCCCTGGTTGTAGAAGAGGGTGATCGTGCCGGCCATGATCCCGTCCTTTGTCTCGCGCCGGTGTTCGAGCAGGCTCTCGTTGATGATAGAGGCCACAGCCTGCGAACGGTTTTCAAATCCGCGGGTTTCCACGAGCTTGTCCAGTCCCCGCGAGACATCAGGCGGAAGCGAGATGCTGATTCGGGAGACCGGCTCGCGTGATTTTCTGGTCTTTGGCATATAGTATGAGGAAAATACTAAATCGTAATATCATTCCGGAAAGCGATTTCCGTGCCAACCGGCGGGGAGGTCATTCGACATCGTCGCCGACCATGGTCATGCGTGTGATGGGGAGCCGGTCCTGGGGATCGGACACCGGTGGATGGATGAGTTCGGCGAGGCGGTGGTAGGCGGCGAGGAACGGGGGGGAGACGAACTGGGAACGGTCGCGAGGGCGGGGGACCGGGTCCTCGATCACCTCCGCCACGCGGCTGGGGTTCGTGCCGAGGACGAGGATGCGGTCGGAGAGGTAGACCGCCTCATCAAGGTCATGCGTGATGAAAAGGATCGTGATATCGACATTTTTCCAGATCTCCAGAAGGTAAGACTGCATCTGCGCGCGTGTTTGGGCATCGAGGGCCCCGAACGGTTCATCCATGAGGAGGATGCGGGGGCGGTTCGCGAGGGCCCGGGCGATGGCGACGCGCTGTTTCATTCCGCCCGAGAGTTGGTGTGGGTAGGAGTTCTCAAACTTCGACAGGCCGACGAGGTCGATCCACTCACGGGCGCTCGACTCCGCGACGCTCGAGCTCTGCCCCGCCATACGGAGTCCGAACATGACGTTTTTCTTAACCGTGAGCCATGGGAAGAGCGTGTAGCTCTGGAAGACCATTCCCCGGTCCGGTCCGGGGCCCTCCACGGCCGTTCCATCCAGCAGGACCCCGCCCGAGGTCGGGGTATCGAGGCCCGCGATGATGCGGATCAGGGTCGATTTGCCGCAGCCCGACGGCCCGAGCACGCTGAGGAATTCGCGGCGGTGAACCTGGAACGAAATTCTGTCCAGCGTGGTGTGCTCCAGACCGTGCGACCAGAACGTTTTGGTCAGGTTCCGGACATCGAGCACGACCGGACGTTCCCGCAATTTTGCAAACCGGCCGGCAACCGCCGGGGACTGGACCTTGTAGCTGCCGTTCATGCGGGCAGGCCGTTTCTGCGGGATTCCCGCAGGGATTTAAGGAGGCCGGGGCGCGGGGATTTTTGCCACGGAAAGAGCTTGTGGCCGAGGCGGTCGAGCAGCCGGTCGGTCCCGAATCCGATGATTCCGATGATGATGATCGCGGCGAAGACGTTGTCGTAGATCCGGTATTTTGCCTGCTGGTTGATAAAAAATGTGATGCCCGAACTTGCGCCGATATATTCCGCAACGATGAGAAATGTCCACGCACAGCCGAGCAGGATCCTCATGTCGTTGTAGAGGTCGACGGCGATGCCCGGCAGGACAACCTGAAAGAGAACCTGGACGCGTCCGGCTCCCAGTGTCTGGGCCGCCTCAACCAGCGACGGGTCGAGCTTCCGCGTGGTGTTGGCAATCACCAGGACCTGCTGGAAAAATGTGCCGATAAAAATGATGGCAATCTTCGGGCCGTCGTAAATTCCGAGCACAGCGACCGCGAGGGCCCCGAAAACCGGAGCCGGCATATAGCGGAAAAAGTCCACTGCCGGCTCGCTAATTCGCGCGAAAAACTTGAATGTCCCGCAGAGGATCCCGAGCGGAACCCCGAAGATGGAACTCCAGAAAAATCCCCAGAAGATGATCCGGATGCTGTGCCAGAGGCTTTCGTGAAGCCACGGTTCGCCCTTGCGGCGGGGCGGGGTTGTGAAGCTTTTGTAGAGGGCGCTGCCAACCTCATGCGGGGCGGGGAGAAAGACAGGATTTGCCGGGACCCCGGTTGCGATATTTTTGCCCAGCGATGCCAGCTTTTCATTCTCCTCCCGGAACACCCGTTTCTCGACCAGCGTGTCCTGCTTGAAGTAGGACACATCCCCGGGGTCGGTGATGCGCATGAGCGGGTGCCAGACAAATGGCACATAGCTCACCACGCACCACACGACCAATGGAGTCAGGAATGACAGCCAGACCAGCAGGAGCTGCGAACCCGGCTGCAGGTCACCGAATGGCTTCAGCCATCCGGATGGATTCCAGGTTTTCATGATCCGTGGAAGCACCCTGATGGATAAAGGATCCACGGGGCGGCATCCGCTCAGATTTCAAAGCCCGTCCGTGATGCCGGGAGCGATGTAATCGCCGACCACCTGGGACTTTTCGTAAACTTTGTTGTCAACATTGAACTTGTTGACGACTTCGCCCGACCCGTAGATCGAATCCAGGCTGGCACCCTGTTTGAACGCCTTTTTCGCTTCATCCAGAGTCAGGATTTTGGTACCCCCGACGAATGCGGTGTATTCCTCAGGCGGAAGATTCACGCGGGCGGACATGATCTTGATGGCATCCGCTTTGGTTGCCGGGTCGGATAGGTAGTCGACAATTTTATACCAGACCCTGGCGATTTTTTTCCAGTCGTCCTCGCGGGCGGAGAGGCTCGACGGGCTGACCGCCAACACGTCGTAGATCAAACCCGGGACGTCCGCGCTCGAGTAGATTGCCTTTGATCCGGGGACCGCCTTGAGCGCCTGGCCGGAGTTTGGCTGCCAGGCCGCGATGGCATCCACATCTCCCGAGGCGAGGGCTTTCGGAGTCTCTGCGGTCGGAACATTAACCAGTGTGACATCCTCCTCCTTGAGGCCGTTTGCCTCCAGCGCCTTCAGCAGAAGCAGGTGGTCGACAAAGCCGACTTCGACCCCGATCTTTTTCCCCTTGAGATCTTTGACAGAGCTGATGCCGGGCTTGGCAACGATCATGTCGTTTCCATTGCTGTAATCGTTGATGATGATCGCCTTGCTTGGTGCGCCGGTGGCGCCGGTCACCAGGGCATCGCCATTTGTCATCGTGACTGCGTCAACCTTTCCGGCGGAGAATGCTTCCATCGATGGCACATACTCAAACCACTCGAAATCCACATCGACCCCGGCTTCCTTGAACCAGCCCTTCTCGATCCCCACCTGCCAGGCCACCCAGCCCGGCCAGTCGCTGTAAGCGATTTTCAACGGCTCCGCGTGGAGCATGCCTGCCATCCCGAGGATGAGCCCCGCCAATAGTTTCCCTGTTCTCATATGTCCTGCCTCCTTTTGGTTGGTATTACTTTTTGTTGATGTCGTAATAACGACAGAGCACGAGAGCAATCCGCATGCCAGATGCGGGGATCTGCACGGAGGCGGGGAATTCAGGGACCGGGGCCGAAGGTGTCCTTCTTACGGGCGCAACGTGGTTTCGCTGCCGCGGCCCGGGTTGGGCTGGGAAATCTGCAGGGGGACATCCGAGTCCAGCAGGCTGACTTTTTCCGGTCCGGCACCCGGCGGCGGCGGCCCGCCGCCACGTCTCAGGATGCTGAGGACGAGCTCCAGATTTGCCCGGGCATTGGGCATATTGGCATGGACATCCAGGGCCTTCTGAAAATAGCGCACGGATTCGGTAAGCCTGCCTTCGTGGAAAAGCACGCCCCCGTAGTTGTTGAGGAGGAGCGGATGCTCGGGGCGCGTCTCCATCAGTTCGGTGTAAATCTTTTCCGCCTCGAGGTAGCGGCCGACACGAACGCAGGCATTGGCCATGTTCATTTTGAACATGTCGGCGTAAGGAGCCATCGCGATGGCCTTCCGGTATTGGGCGATCCCTTCGTCAATGTCGCCTTTTGCCATGAGGACGGCCGCGTAATTGTGATGGGTCTCGGGGAGATCCGGCCGAAGGCGCACCGATTCCGTGACGTGAAATGCCGCGACTCCGTGCTGGCCGCGCAAGCCCAGCACACGGGCCAGGCGGCTGTGGGCCTGCCAGGCTCCCGGATTCTTCCGCAAGGTGTATTTCCACATGGTTTCCTCGCTGGTGAAGACTGCGGAGTAGCGGTGCGCGGAGACGGCATAAACCATCAGCAGGGCTGTTCCGATCGTCAGGAAAAATGGCCGGACTTTCGGCTCCGCATCATGAAACAGCCAGGTGATCGCGGCGGTCACCAGCCCGATCACGCCGACGAGTGAAAGGTAGGCAAGGTGGTCGGATACCCAGGTGATCCTCATGTAGGACATCCGGAAAAACCCGAGGACAGGAATCAGGTTCAGGAAGAAAAAGCCGAGGCCGAGCAGCGCGTGCCGGCCCCAGCCCCGTCGGTGAATCCAGCAATAGACGAAAACCGCCAGCAGGGCCGGCCACGCCAGCAGAGGCAGCAGACCGGCGTTTTCGATATTCCAGCGTGGGTAGTTGGGCAGGAGTTCAAAGGGGAAAAGTGATTTATAGAGATAGAACCAAGCGGCTTCTCCCGACAGAACGATCCGTTGGAACGCCCCGCCCAGCGGAAGGCTTTCCGGACCGATCGCCCGGCTTTGCTGAAAATGGATCGTCGAAAGCCCGGATGCCAGCGAGGCGAGAAAAAATGGGGCGGTGATCGCTGCGGCATAAAGGCTGCCGGAGAGCCATTGCGGAAATCCTGCGAGGAGGCGGCCCAGCGCACCGCCCTTCCTCCCGCCCGCATGGAATCCCTCACCGCTCTGCTTCCACCACATGTAAAGCAGCAGAACGAAGGGCAGCATGACACCGCTGCTCTTGCTCAACAACGAGGCGACGAAAAACAGCCAGGCGATCAGGTAATCCCACGGTTGCCGCTTCTCGTAAAAATCCATGAAGCGCAGGCACGCGAGCAGATAAAGCGGCAGCGACAGGGTGTTCTTCAATTCGGAGATCCAGGCTACCGAGCAGACTGCGAACGGGTGGACGACCCAGATGAGAGCGCCGATCCATCCCTGGGGAATCCCCAACCGGCTCAGCAGGCGCCAGATTAAAAATGCGGCGCACAGGTGGAGCGTCACATTGAGCAGGTGCCAGGCCGTCGGCGTGTCCTGGACAAACCGGTAGTAAAGCCACTGCACCGTGGATTTGACAGGCAGGTAGTCCGGACTTCCTCTGGCCGCCCAGATATCAATCAAACCGGGCAGAGTCCGCAGGGCGGCATGCTCTGTGATTTCGCTGTCATCATCCCAAAGCCAATCCCCGTGAAAAACCGGCGCATAGACGAAGAGGCCTGCAAAAACAATCAGGAGGCAGAGAAGCAGGCGGTGCGGGTCGGTGCGCAGAGACGTTCCGCGCAACTCCGGTGTCATGAGATTTCCTCCTCAAGTCGCGGCTGATCCTCTTCCTCCAACCCTATGCGTCGCAGCAGCCAGGGATGGCAGAAATAGAGGGCAATACCGAGCAGGCCGAATCCGCTGATCAGCATTCCCGGGAAAAGGCCGGCCGGCCGGTATTCGACCCGGATGCGGTGGTGGCCGGCAATGAGGGGAACCGCCCGCATTGCGTAGTTTGCCGGCAGCAGATCGTAAGAGAGCTGGGCATTCCCCGGCAGAGGTGACGCCCGCCAATCCCGCGAATAGCTGTCCGTGATCAGGAGAAGCGCTTCGGTATCGACGACCACTTCAAGATCATACGAGTTTACCGTGACTTTCAGAATCCGGACAGAGGCTTTCGGCGGCTTTCCTGACGCGCGGGGGCGGGGGTTCGGCTCGGTTTCGAGGAGGACCTTTTTGTGAAGATCGAAATCGGGATTTGTCAACGCGGCGAGAATCTCCGCCTGCGTCAGCACGGCGTAATCGCCGACAACAAAAAAACGCGGAAAGGGTTTGCCGACGGGAAGCAGTTCGATGCCTCCTTTTGCCGGAATAGCGGCAAACTGGCAGCGGAAAAGATCGAGCACGGGATGCGGGTTGTTGAGCGGGAGCGGAGCATCCACCTCATCCGGGCTGACGCCCTGCGACGAGAGCATGAGCCGGGAATACCTCCGGAGCCGCGAGGGATCGTAACCCCAGATCCCCTCACGCACGAGCATCGTGTTGGCATTCGGGTTGAAGAGATTAAGAATCCGGAAATCACCGGGAATTTTTTTCAGGGTATCCCGGAGCGGGACGAATGTGGCGGTCTGGAGCGGGAACGTGACAGTTGTGGACTTGGCCACGACAAACAACTCCGCCACAGAGGCCGCCAGGAAAATCCATTTGGTGGCTGCGCGATGGCGGCTGCCCACCCATAATGCCGCCATCAGGGCCAGCGCAAGGGCGGATTCCCGGATCGCTCCTGCGGACCTCTCCAAAGCCATGGCCAGCGCCGCCGGATTGTCCGCCATCGAAGCCGGGTAATAAATCTCGCGTGTCGTGCTGATCAAATGAACCGCTCCTCCAAACCACTCCCCGCCGGCTGCAGTGTTCAACCACCAGGCAAAAGCCGCGAGGAACGCCGAGACGGCTCCTGCGATCACGGCAATCCAGAGGTGCGGGCGCCCGGATACTATCAGCCTCTGAGCTCCGATTCCTGACAGCAGGGCGAGAAACATCCCGCCGAAGAAGGCAAATTTGGACGAGCCCCTGAAGGAGTCGAAGCCCGGCAAAAGGTCGTAGAGCAATTTGTGCAGCGGGGAGTGGCTGCCGATGGCGAGCAGGTAGACAAGCGCGAGCATCGCGATCCAGCGCCACGCCCGCGATCCGAATCCCGCAAGCCCGTAAATTGCAAGCAGCGTCAGGCCAAGGCCTGCGAACACATCCATTTCCCAAAGGAAACAGCGCCCCCAATACCATCCGTCCGGAATTCTTCCAAAAAACCAGGGGACCAAAAATGTCGCGGCATTTTCAGGGGGGAACGAAAACATTGCAGAAAACTCATAGGGGGCTCCGCCACTGCGCACGGATTCCGCCGCTGCATCCATGCCTGGCAGCAGTTGCACCGCCGACAAGACGAATGCCGCCGGGTAGACTGCAGCATATCCCAGCGCTGCCTCCAGCCGCTTTTCCCGATGGACGATCAACAATCCAAGCGCATATGCCGCCGCCACAAGCGCTCCGAAATAGAAATACTGGATGTGTCCGGCAAAGACCTGGAGAGCCGCAGCCGAGGCTGCCAGGAGGACCCATGAGAACCGCCTTGTTCGTCTCCAGCGGTCAATCCCCAAAAACACCAGAGGCATCCAGGCCATCGTGCAGATGTTCGAGAGGTGTCCCGCGTGGATGTGCAAAAAGAATCCGGCACCGAACATCGCCGCCGCACCGGCAACGAAAGCAGGAAACCTGAGCAAGCCGCGGCCGCAAGCCCAGGCGTATGTGAATGCCCCGAACAGGAAGACATGAAGGGCGAAGCTCCACGAAATGGCCAGCGCGAGCGGCAAAAACAGAAAAATCAGGTTCGGGGGGTAGAGCAGTGCAGACTGGAAGTCACCGAAAAATGGAACTCCGCTGTAAAGAAAGGGATTCCAGAGCGGGAACGATCCCCCGAGGATTTCATGGACCGCAAACGACCTGGTGTAGAGGAACTGGGCCGCCACATCGCCCGATTCGCTGGAGAGAACCACGCTCGAATCCACCAGCGGATGTCCGATCGATGCCAATGCCAGGGCCAGCAGCCCGGCGAGGGAAATGCCGTGCAGCCGGACCTCCCTCAGAATGAAATGGAAGAATCTCGGAGACCCCTGCTCCGCACTGCTCACTTGGCGGTTTTTTGTTTCTTCCTGTATTTCATCATTACGTATACGGCTCCTGCCAGGACGAGCAACATCCAAGTGGAGGCCTCCGGAACGCTGAAGGGAAGGATCGTCACCACGACCTCATCGATGTCATAGCTGCCGCCGCCATTCGGCGAGGAGAGCAGATTGACATCCACAGACTGGAGATAGTCGGAGTAAGGGTTGCCGTAGCCCGAGGTCGAAGACTGGTAGATCTGGTAGGCCCACTGGTTGTAATAGGAGCCTCCCGGCTGCAGCGCGCTGTAGAGAGGCATCTCTCCGACATAGACGACTGTTCCCGACGAGACTCCGGTCCCGCTGACATACATCATGCCATTGTAGTTGACCGATCCCCCGCCCTTGATGGCCTCCCAGACGCTCGTCCAAATAAGACTGCCTTCATTGTTGAATGACATCCCGGTCGCAGGGTCGATCACCGTGCTGGAAACCATGCCGAGATTGTATCCGGCGGCCACATCGTGGACGACCTGTGAGATCATGCTTTGCCCGGCGGTCGGAGCGTTTGCTGCAATGTCAGGGACCAGGCTGCCCGAGACCAGTTGGATGGCGGACGTGAAATCCTGATAGTGCAGATAGGTCGAGGTGGTCATCAAGGTGCCGCCGGAAGCCGCGGACATCGGGGTGAACTCGAAGATCCCTCCGTAATTTGCGGAGGCATCCGAGGCATAGAGGAACGACGACAGCAAAAATGACGACCCGCTGACGCCGCCGTCCGGAGGCATGATCATCTTGTATTTTCCCAGCGTCCCGGTTGCCGGGAACACGCCATTCGCTGCCACGGTCGAGGTGATGAGATAGCCCTCCATCACAAGCGCATTGCCGGTGCCGCCGGTCACGTCGGCTGTGAGGGTTCCCGAGTTATACACGGTGGTGTTGCCCGCCGTCGGGGCCAACCAGGAGGCGGAGATCACCGCGCTGGAGGTCCAGGATTGGCCGTAGGTTGATCCCGAGAACCCATAGAAAGCGTTGGCGGCGGTTCCATTGTAGGGGTTGATATGACCGTCCTCCACCGGCGTGACAAAGGTCCCGCTGGCCACATGGTTCACATAGTCCTGGAAGCCCGGCTGCGCTCCGATTGCCGCGATGTCTCCGGCACCGCCTGCCGGCGTGAAGACAGTTCCGGCTCCGACCGTCGTAGGCGTGTATCCCGAGTGGGCCCCGTTATTAACTCCGATGATCCTCAGGAGGTCGTTCACAGTTGTGCCGGAGCCGTTGTAGATGACAGGAGCGGAGGTGTTTCCTGCCGAGGTGTAGACATTGTTCGCCGAGTTGGAATTCACAAACGTGGTCAAATTCGTGGCCAGTGCATTCCAGTCCGTCGTATTCTGGGTGGATTGCACGACGGTCCCGCTCTTGAAGCTCTGCATGCTCATCGGAATCGCGATTGCGTTGATCGCGGTGATGTCGCCCTGGTCACCGGGTGCCGGGGTGACGGTGATTTCAAACTGGTCCCAGCGCGTGTTGAAGTTCGGGTCGGAGGTGCCGGAAAGGGAAGGGGTTCCATAGGTGAGTGCTCCCCGGTCCTGAAGAGTGCCGCTCCCCACCACGGCCAATGGCGCGCCAAGCGAGACATAGACACGGGGGCTGGTCGCCTGCGTGATCTGGAACCCTGCAAATCCGGATCCGCTGTTCAAAGTCGCCAGGCTGATCGATTCGCTCCACCAGGTGTTTTGATTGCTGTTGTAGGTCGTCCCGCCGCTGACGTAGGTGTAGGAGTTCGACCAGAGCATCGGCACAGCCTGCCCGATATTCGCACCGCCCGCGTAGGTGGCATTGATCGCCGCAGCCGGTGCGGTTGTCCCGCTTCCGGCCCCTTTTGCGGTGAATGTGAACCACACGTCGGAATCAAGATACGTCGATGAGTTCACCAGCTTCAAATTCAGGGTCTGCGCCCGGCTTTCTTGGCTGCAGAAACTCAACGCCAGAAATGGGAGAAGAAGGCTCCTCAGGAATCTCTGCCTTAGGTTGGATCGGTATCGTTTCATAGTCTTTGAGCCTCAGATTTGATTTTTCCAGCAGATTTCGCGCCGTTTTTTTGACCGGAGTCACAAATCCCGCAATGGCGTAAAATTGGGGAACCGCAATTCCGGTGTCAATTCCAAATTGCTGTTTCCGGCGTCTTGAGGCCGGGGGGGCATCTTCGCTGCAACGATCGATTGCGCGTCGTGCGGGGCCGGCGTATGGCTAGGCATGAATTCCGGTAACGCGCTGGCTGGCGAGAAGTCTCCTTATCTTATTCAGCACAAGAACAACCCGGTCGATTGGATGCCGTGGGGTGAGGCGGCCTTCGCGAAGGCAAAGGCGGAGGGGAAGCCGGTGTTTTTGTCGATCGGCTATTCGACGTGTCACTGGTGCCATGTGATGGCCCACGAGTCGTTTGAGAACCCGGAGACTGCAGCACTCATGAACCGGGCTTTTGTGAATATCAAGGTGGACCGCGAGGAGAGGCCGGATGTGGACCGGGTGTATATGGCGTTTATTCAGGCAACGAGCGGCGGCGGGGGCTGGCCGATGAGCGTCTGGCTGACTCCGGAAGGGAATCCGTTCTTTGGCGGCACCTATTTTCCACCGGATGACCGCTACGGTCGCGCGGGATTTCCCCGGATCATTCAGCAGATTGAAAAACTATGGCGCGAGGACCGTGCGAAAATCGATTCGGAGGCCGGGCGTGTCATCGGCGAACTGCGGGAGGCCTCAAGTCCGGAAGTGTTGACCGGAGGATTGCAGCGCGCGTGGATTGATGGCGCCCAGAACGCGTTCGCAGGGACCTATGACAAGGCGCACGGGGGATTTGGCGGCGCGCCGAAATTTCCACGTCCGTCGGTTCTGAATCTCCTGCTGCGCGGCGGGGAGGAGGAGCGGGGGATGGCGCTGGAGACTCTCCGTGCGATGTCGCGCGGGGGGATGCGGGATCAGCTCGGCGGCGGGTTCCACAGGTATTCGGTCGATCGGTTTTGGCACGTGCCGCATTTCGAGAAGATGCTCTACGATCAGGCGCAGATCGCGATTTCACTCGTCGAGGCCTGGCAGATCACGAAGGATCCGTTTTTCGAATCGACCCTCCGGAGCACGCTCGATTATGTGCTGCGCGACATGACGCATGCCGAGGGAGGCTTTTTTTCCGCGGAGGATGCCGACAGCGTGATCGCCCATGGTTTGGAAGCCCATGCGGAGGGGGCCTTCTACGTCTGGACCAAATCTGAGATCGAGGAGGCGCTCGGAGCCGTGGCTGCGTCAGAATTCTGCGCCCGCTACAGCGTCCTGGAGGATGGGAATTCGCCGGAGGGGAGCGATCCGCACGGGGAGTTCACAGGAAAGAACATCCTGCATGGAACCGGCGAAGAGGAAACCCCATCGCTCGTGGAAAGCCGGCGGATTCTCTTTGAACTGCGGAAGCAGCGGCCGCGCCCGCATTTGGACGATAAAATTCTAGCGGCTTGGAACGGGCTGATGATTTCCGCATTTGCGAAGGCGGGAGCGGCCCTGAACGAGCCCCGCTACCTGCATGCCGCGACCAGAGCTGCTGAGTTTGTGCAGGAGGAACTCATGCGCGACGGCGATCTGATTCGCTCGTGGCGGGGTTCCGCGTCGGACATTCCAGGGTTTGCAGAGGATTACGCATTCGTTATCCAGGGCCTGCTGGATCTTTATGAGGCCGGTTTTGAGTTGCGCTGGGTGCAGCTTGCCCTGTCGCTGCAAAAGCGTCAGGACGTGTTGTTCAAGGATGGCGGTTCCTACTTCAGCAGCAGGGCCGGGGATCCGCTGGTGCCCCTCCGCATGAAGGACGATTACGATGGCGCCGAACCATCCGCGAACTCCGTGAGTGCATTGAACCTTCTGCGGCTTGGACGGATGCTCCACAGCGAATCGATGGAAGAGGCGGCGCGGGCTATTCTAGCCGGGCATGCGTTCCAGATGGATCGAGTGCCCGCCGCCGTTCCGCAGATGCTCGTTGCCCTGGACCTTGCGCTCAAGCCGCCGGCCCAGTCCGTTGTTGCGGGCGGCCGGGAAGCGGCGCTGGCCCTGCTCCGCGGGCTGCAGGGCAGGTTCCGGCCCCACGCAGTGAGTCTTCTCCTCGACTCGCCGGAGGCTGTTGAATTTTTTTCTCAGGAGTCGCCCGCCATTCGCGGGATGAAAACGATCGACGGGAATCCGGCGCTTTATGAATGCGAGAATTTCACGTGCCGGGCACCGGTGACCTCGCTTTGAATTCCGGTCTGCCGGGCTACAGGAGTATCCCTCGCAGTTCGCGTTGGTTCGAGAACGGCCGGATGGCCGGGTCGTTCATCAGGTAGCGGAAGTATCCCGGGGCGGTTCGGCTCTTTATGCCTTTCAGGATTTCTGCCGCTTCGGTGAACTGGCCCCGCCGCAATGAGACATAAGCCGCGGAGATTCCGGATGGCAGGTCCTTTTCCGGATCGCCGATCCCCGGCAGATCCGGATCGGCCTTGTTCTGCAGGGTTGTCAGCACAATGGCCGCTTCGAGAAATGGAGGCAGGTCGAATGGCTGGACCCTCGAGCGCGCTGCTTTCAGCAGATCGATCGCCTCATCGAATTTTCTCTGCTGCCGGAGGAGGGCGGCCAACTCGATCATCGGCACCGGATTTGCCGGATCCGCTAGCGCGGCGCGGCGGAGAATCAGCTCCGCCCGCAACATCTGGTCTCCGAATTTCCTGCTGTTCGGATCCTCGCTCTTTTGGATCTGGAGAAGGGCCTGGATGGCCATAGAGTCGGAAACGCGTTCTTTCTTGCGGATGCTGAGGGCTGCCTGTTCCTCTGCCAGCGCGAAATTTTTGCTCCGCATGGCGGCGAGGGCCGTGAGATAAGCCATGGATGCCACCCCGGGATTCGTGGTCTGTACCTGCTGAAACGCCGCCAGGGCATCGGCCGGCCTGCCGGCCCGAAGGTCATCAAAAGCCTTGTTCAGCCGTTCATGGTTCTCGGCGCTCATCGTGACATCTGAGGCAGTCTGTTGCTCGATCAGCTGACTTTTTCCGGAGTCGCTGCCCAACCTCCAGGCGGACACCGCGGAGAGGAGCCCGGCAAGCAATGCCGTCAAACAGAGCGCAACAAAGACATGGTCGCCCCTGTATGTTTTCCAGGCGATCCTGCGGAAAAATCCTGTCAGGTCCGGTCCGGGATCTTTGCTTTCTTCTCCGGAGGCCTCAGCGGGGGGAGGGGACGGCGGCCCGGATTCCCAACCTTCTGGCTCCCAGCTCTGGGGTGATGGTTTTGCCGGCGCGGCTTCCCTCAAGCCGGAGGGCGGAGCGGCCTGTGCATCAGGGCCTTTCCGGTGAGCGGTCTTGAGCGCCATGGCGGAGAAGAATCCGCCCTGCCCTCCCTGCTGGTCGGACCTCCTGGGCGAGGCTGGTCTGCCCTCCGCGGCCTTTGGCGTTTCTTCAGATCCGGCCGGCGGAAGACGGAGTTTGTTTTCGGAATTATTTTCTTCTGGCATACGAAATATGTTGCCGGTTCAGGAAATCATCCGGCCGGATGAGAATCTGTGGTTCAGGCAGTGCTGATCAACAAATTTCCGCTGCCAGAGGTTCTGATGTCCCGGCGGATGCGGAAGCCGAACCCGCTTCCGGGTCCATAATCCCGGTTAGATGCCTCGCATCGGCGCGCGGAGTTCCCGGCAGCCTCACGTAGAAAATAGTTCCTTCGCCCGGAGTCGATGTGAACTCCGTCTTCCCATCCAGAAACCGTTCGGTGAGGAGTTTAACGCTGTATGTCCCGAGCCCGCGGCCGGGGCCCTTTGTGCTGAACGAACGGTTGAATATCTGGAGCTGGACCTCGCGCGGGATGCAGGCCGCGTTGTGGACAAAAAACTCGGCAACACCATTGGTTGGCGCATGGCAGCCGATCGTGACGGTTCCACCGGGCGGAGACGCCTCGAGCGCGTTCTTCGCCAGATTGCCCAGCACGCGCTGCAGGAGCGTGATGTCGGTTGAGAGCGGGATCTCCTCACAGATCTCCGAGGCCTGGATCGTTCTCCCGTCGCACGCCTGGTTTTTCAAATACATCGAGATGGTCCTCGCCACCATTTCCCGGCTGTTGGTCTTCCGTATCTGGGGATGCAGTTCGCCGCGCTCGGCGGAGAGAAGATCCCTGTGGAATTGGATTTCATTCACGAGCTGCTCCGAGAGGCTGACAATGACATCTCTCAACTCGCTGAGCTCTCCGGGCGCGGAGTCCTCGATAATCTCGCTGATCGACTGCAGACCGCCGGCGGTGTTGAGAAGATCATGGAAGAAAAGATTCTCGAGCACCTTGCGGCGCTTCTCATCGCTGATGTCCTGAATCGACAGAAAGACGAACGGCTCCCCATCGAGCTGAAACGGACGAGCCCAGATCCGGAGATCCAGCGGCGTGCCTCCCGCCAGAACCATCCGGCATTCCTCGACAGGAGATTCGCCATCCAGTCCGCGGTAGATCGCCAGGAAAGCCCCGCAGACCCGGCAGGATTCCGAATTGCCGCATCCCCCCGGCGCCTCGTGACTGTGGATGCACCCTGCGGCTTCCCCCGGCCGTTTGCCCCACAAGTCCTCCGCGCTCCGGATCCGGAAAAAATCCACTGCGGCCTGGTTTGCAAAAACGATCTGGCGCGACGAGTTGACGGCCAGAAGCACATCGGGGATCACATCGATCAGGTTCCGGATCTCTGTCCAGTCCGCGATCTTGCGGGCTTGCGAAAGGACAAGGTCCCGGGAGGCGCGGGGATCCATGGTATCTGTCTCGCTCATCGCACCCATCACAATACAGCCGCCCGCAGTCTCCGACAACAGAATATCCCGGTTCTTTTTAGCCCGGCAGGCATGTAAATTCCCGCTTGATTTTCTCCTGCGCCCGCCCGCATGATATCTCATGGAACCCACTGCGCCTCATCTGCCGGCGGAATTGGACCGGCTATTCTATCGTCCGTCCGACGAATTTTTCTCCGGACATTCCGGATTTGCGCTGACCTACGACGACGTTTCGCTGGCGACGCTGTATTCTGAAATCCTCCCGAGGGATGCGAACTACGAGACCTCGCTCTCGCCGGGCCTTTCGCTTCACCTTCCTGTCGTCTCGGCCGATATGGACACGGTTACCGAGTCGCGCATGGCGATCGCGCTCGCCTTGAACGGCGGGCTTGGCCTCATCCACTACAACATGCCGGCCCGTCAGCAACTCTCCGAGGTCTCCCGCGTGAAGAACCACGTCCATGGGCTGATCCGCGAACCGATCAAGGTCGCCCCCGACCAGCGCATCGGAGATATCCTGGATCTGATCGAGGAGAAAAAATATTCGTTCAGCACCTTTCCTGTTGTTGATGAATCCGAGGTACTTCTCGGCCTCCTGCCCGGCCACTGCGTGCGAACCCGCTTTGCGCCGAGGGCGGTGACAGAGGCGATGGTTGCGCGCTCGCTCGTCCTGACAATCCGCGAGGATGAGCTCGGCGATGATCCGATTGCAAGGGCGGACCGGTTCTTTACCGAGCACATCGGGATTCACAAACTGCTCGTGGTCGATTCGAACGACCGCCTGCGCGGGCTGTTCACCTTGAGCGACATCGAGCGCATCACCCAGGAGCGGCTCCTCCAGACGAAGCCGGCGCGCGACGGCAAATTCCGTTTGCTCTGCGGCGCTGCAATCGGGGCCCCCCGCATGGCCACAGGTGAAATCGATCGCAAAGTGCTCCTCGAGCACACGGAAGCCATGGTCGAGCGAGGCCTGGATGCCGTGGCAGTCTCGACCGCACACGGGCACACGAAGGGGGTCGGCGATTCCGTCCGGATGATCCGCGACGCCTTCCCGGACCTTCCGATCATTGCCGGAAACGTCACGAGCGCTGCCGGGGTGGAGTTCCTTGCCGGCTGCGGCGCGAACACCATCAAGGTCGGGCAGGGGCCGGGTTCGATCTGCACGACACGGGTGGTTGCGGGCGTGGGAATCCCCCAGCTCACCGCCCTCTATGTCTGCTCGAAAGCCGCCGCCCATTGCGGGGTCACAATTCTTGCCGACGGTGGCATCACGAAATCCGGCGACATCGTGAAGGCGCTGACTTTGTCGCACGCGGTCGTCTGCGGAAGCCTGCTGGCCGGCTGCCCTGAGGCTCCGGGGCAGATCATGGAGATCAACGGAAAATTCTATAAACAATACCGCGGGATGGGAAGCCACGCCGCCATGAAGGCGGGCAGCGCCGCGCGCTACGGACATGCGAAGGATACCGCCCGGAAATCCGCAGCCGAGGGAGTCGAAGCCTTGAAGGAGGTTTCCGCTTCGGCGGATGCTGTCCTCGCGCAGCTTGCCGGAGGTCTCCAGAGCGGGATGGGATACCTGGGAGCAGCAACCCTTGAGGATCTCCGGGCAAATGCCCGCTACACCCGGATCACGGCCGCGGGCCTCAAGGAAAGCGCTCCGCATGATGTCATCGAGGTGAAAACCGGGGCGGACTGACATCCATGCTGCACGTCGGAGCGCACAACTATTCCGGCCTGATCCGGCGGTGGAGACAGGCCGCTGCACCGGCCGGCCTGACAATGCAGGAATATGCGGAGAGCGGCGGATACCCGATCTACTTTCTTGCCTCCCCTCCGGCCCGCCGTGAGCTTCCTTCGCTTTATATTTCCGCAGGCATTCACGGCGATGAAGCGGCCGCGACCGAGGCGCTGGTCGGCTGGGTGGAGAAGAATCCGCGGCTGATGCGCAATTTCCGGGCGCTGATATTTCCCTGTCTGAATCCCTGGGGGCTGGTGAACAACTGCCGGCTGGATTTTCGTGGGCGGGATCTGAACCGCTGCTACAACAATCTCCGTGTGCCGCAGGTCCGTGCCCAGCTGAAGATCCTGGGAAAAGCGCGATTCGACCTCGCCCTCACCCTGCATGAGGACTACGACGCTCATGGCTTGTATATTTACGAAGTGCCCGGAAAGCGCCCCTACTGGGCCGAGGACCTTCTCAAGGGAGCCCTCAGCCACATGTCCCACGATACCCGCAAAAGCATTGAAGGCCGACGGGCCAGAAATGGTCTGGTCAGACGGAAAATCACGCCCGACCTGATGCCGGACTGGCCGGAGGCTTTCGTGCTGCATTTTTCGCATGCCGCCCGCACGTTCACGATCGAGACTCCATCGGAGTTCGCGATCGACGCGAGGGTCGCCGCCCACGAGGCGGTTCTGGATGCGGCTATCGGCAAGTGCCTTGAGGATTTTCGAAGTTCGCAGAACGATCGCTCAACCCGAAAACAGGATTTGCGAAACACATTCCGTGTTCCGCCGCAGGAATAGACGTTTCCTCGATCAACCCACCCGGGCAAAATTGGGGGGAAGTTGGACTGTGATTTTTGATATGCCGCCCGTGCGGTTGAAAATGGAGCGGCTGTCGGCCGGGGAGAGGGAATTTCCCGGAACGGTTTCCCAACCGCACCCTTTGCGCTCGATGGTGATCGTGACCGGCCCGGCGCTATTGCCGCCCAGAAGATAGGCAACCGGCGTTTGGCAGAATGTGAACGCAAGGCTTCCGGCGGGCAGGGGCCAGCTTTGTCCGCACCCGTCGATATCGATGAAGTCGAAGGAATGATTTTCCGTCATGAACTCATCGATCCGCAGCAGACATGGCAAAAAGCAAATCCTGCCAGCCTCCACAGCCAATCCGAGTTCTCCCATGCGCGTGAGGAGTTCCTCCTTGACCTGGCCGGTCATCCCGGGCTGCTGCGCTCCGCGGTCTGCGGGGGTATGGGAATAGGGATCAGTCGGAAAGGCGCCGTAAACCGCGGGCGTCTTGGTGAAACCAAGACCGCTCCGCACGTCGTAGTAGGCATCCGCAAGTTCCCTGACGACAGCGTCCTCCGCATTTGCAGCGATGGCCTGGCGGTGTGACTCCTGCACAGCAAGCAGCAGCTTCGCAACCATGTGCCAGTAGATGCACCCGAGGCCCTCGAAGCCGAACATCGTGCCGCTTCGTCCTGTGAATTCGCTGTGATGGAACACTTCCTCCCAGAGATCGAGAATCGCCTGACGATCCCGCCCGATATCCGCACCCCACTTCTCCTGCACCGCGAGGCGGTCGAGTCTCTTTGCCAGATCTGCCGCATTTGTGAGATCCGCCTGGAAGTGCAGGTCGCCGTTTTTGTCGGCCACTACAACGGTGAGTTCGTCCGCCGCCACGAGTTCCGCGAGCACCGGTGCGGCCGCTGTCGCGGTCGCCGGCAGTTTGTTCCGGGAAAGCAGGGGAGCAATGTCGCGGTCGGGGTTGAGCAGGTAGCTGTTCTGATCGGCGCGGTAGAGTTTGCTCGCCCGCATTGCCTTGAGGAGTTCAAGGGTTCCGGTCGGCGACAAAAAGCTGCTTCCCAGCACTGCGACCTGGCCTTCGAGCATTAGCGTAAGGTGTTGAACCGACGCTTTGCCCCCGGAAACCGAGAGGTTGTTGTAGCTGTGGAACATCCCGTCTTCGCGCCGGTTTGCGCGGATGGTCTCATCGGTGACCGCGAGTGCGGTAGCCAGCAAATTCCTGACCGCCGCAACGCTCAACGGCGCTTGATCCTCGAGCTTTTCTCCATAGACCGCGGCGCGATATTTCTCCCCGGCCCTTCCGAGCGCGGCCAGTGCGCGATAGCGCCCGGAATCATCAAGCCGCTTCGCTGGATTCGAAACGACGGCCTGCAACGCTTGTGATAATTCCCCGGCAAATGCGGCCAGAGGTGCGGAAACCTCCACGGATTCGATGGCGGATTTTTCGAAGATCCCGTCAAGGAACACAAGATAGCGGCGGAGGTGGAAAACCGTGACCATCGAGAGGCCCCAACCCGCCAGTGCGTTGTTGCCGTCGTTCCATTCTGGGCGCTGCGTGTTCATCCAGATCCCGCCTCCGGGAACCAGGTTGCTCAGCTTTGCGAGCAGAGGCACGAGGAGTTTCTCGGCGAGAGAAACGAGGTGGACTCCACCCTCTTTTCCGGCCATCAGCTTGCCGTCATTCCCGATCTCCCCCGCGCGTTTCATCAGCCTCGTGTGCAGTTCGCGGTCGAACGTGACCGAGTTGCGCGGATCCTTTTCCAGCTCGGCAAAATCCTTGATCACATACGGAACCTGCGCGTAGGTGAACATCCTGCTCCCCAGCCCGGAGGGAAGCCGGCCCGGTTGGAACCGCTCCCAGCATTCGAGCAGGCGCAGGAGGTAGATGATCTGGTGATCGCCCCAGTAGCCGATGTAGCTCCACACGTTATCCGGCTCCCACGTATCCCACGCGAGGCCTTCGCGCGTGATGTGAAGCGGATTATAACCGTCCGCTGTCGAGGCATTTAGAAATACTGCAACCATCGACTCGATGCAGCCCGGATAGCTCTGCGCGAGGCCTTCCCAGTTTTGAAAGATGTCGCGCCAGTTCCCCTGATAGGCATAGATCGGGTTTCCGCCGGCATCCTTCACATTGATCGAAAAATAGTTCCACGGCCGGCTCGGATCGCCGTGCCGCCGGCTGAATGTCAGCGGCAGATATTCTCCGGCGAGCCGCAGCAGATGGACATCATTCGTCCTCGCGGCAAGGTCCCGCAACTCATCCAGTGTCATTTGCGCGGGGAGCGAATCGAGCCAGGCGAGGTGTTTCGTGCGGAGCGCGGTATTCCGCGACTGGAGAAAACCGGCGAAATCCGCAGATGGAAAACGGTAGGAATTTTCCAGTGTCCCGCCGCGCATGCAGTTGAACAGCGCATTGGCGAAATGGTGGGCGCAGGTGGTGCTGGCAGCGGTTTGCTGAAGGCCGTCCGCACCGGCCATTTTTCTTCGGAGCCCCCGGCGGTTGGCGTCCACACTTTCCAGCAGCGCGGATTTGATCCTTGCAGGGTCGCCAAGCTCAGACTCCAGGCTCACCAGCGCGGAGTGATCGAGTCTCGTATCGGCAACGACAAACCAGTCGTTTGATGCCCCCGGCGGAAGATCTGCGGCATCGGCGACCAGATAGGCCCCGAAATCGCCGCGGATCTCATTCTCCGCTGTCGGCACCTCGCCGTAGCGGAACCCGTCAAGCTGGCGGGTGGAGAGCAAGATGGTCGGATTCTTGTGGCCGATCGACCATGCGGCAGCCGCACGCAGGGACTCGCACGGCTCGGCCCGGTCGGCAAAGCCGGAGTTCATCGTGAAAATCCCGAGCGCCTTCTCCCGGATGCACTCGTGGCGCATGTAGGCCTGGCCGAGATTGCTGAAGCGCGCATACACCTCGTGATTCAACCCGGGCGGAATGATGTTGTGCAATCCGTCGAGGTAGCGGATCCCGACATCATCGCCGGCGAGGTTCTCCAGCCGGCAATGCCTCACCAAGCCATATTCATCGGAGAAGGAAAGGCTCCAGGTGAAGCGCAGGCCGAGGTCATGGTTGAGCTCTTCAAACAGGACATCTGTTCCGAGGACATGCTTGTAGAGATTCCTGCTGAGGCGGTGGGCGGATACACCGGGCTTCCAAGGCTCCCAGAGAACCCAGGCCTTCTTGCGTCTCACCTGGAACACTGTGACTGCACCGCTGCTGTCGGAATGCTTCAGTATTTTATCAACGGTCTGATACGGGAATAGCCCTCCATCCGGATTGATGCGGCCCGCAGTGAACGGAGTGTTGCTTCCAACAAACAACCACTGGTCCCCATTGCTCACGACGCTCATCAGGAACGGCGGCAGCGCGTCCACGTTTGTGATGCGCACGTAAGGCTCGCCATCGATCGTCGCATGCCCGCCAAGAACGTCGTCCCTGGATGCGCGGCTGGAGGTTGTGGTTTTGCGGGGAACCCTGTTCTCGGAGGCCGTGACATTCATGATGTCTCCCGAGTATATGGTTTTGCAGAGGCAAATCTGTCAACCTTGTGTCGCTGATGGCGGCTCCTGCGGAAATGCCGGCAATCCGCACGATTGCGCAAAGTGAGAGCGTGGATTTGGTTGATATTCGATGGCGGGCAGGATGCCCGCGCTCCGTTTTCAGCACATCGGGATCAGGCAGTCCTGTGCATCTGCGAAGAATATCCGGCCGTCGAATCTCATCCGGAGCCTGATTATCCCGCTTTCCTTTCTGAGCTGCCGGGGGTTGAGTGTCCGGCATGGAAGCGTTTGATTCGGCGGGGGTCACCGGGATTGTCTGGCGGCGAGTTGCTCCCGGGCAGGAGGCTGCTGCGGAAGATGTCATGCGCAAAATCATGGCTCTTGCCCGGCAATACGAGGGCTGCCTCGGGTCGGAGATTTTCCCCCCGATCCCCGGCGTTCAGGATGCCTATGTCGTGCTCTACCGGTTCAATCGCGGAAGCAATCTCCGGCACTGGCTCAAATCGAGTCTGCGCCTGGAAATGCTCCGGAAGATTGACGGTCTTTTGCTCGAGCCGGCGCACGAGTTCTTTTTTGCCCACAGCCGGCGCCAGGCCGGAACGGCCTCGTCCGTATTCGCCTACCGGATCCGCCCGGACCGCGAGGCGGATTTTCAGGATTGGCGGCGGCGCATCCTGGAGGAAGCGCGAAGGTGGGACGGTTTCCTCGGCACCGAATCCTTCGACACTTTGGACAGTGCCCACCCGGAATTCGTCGTCGTGGTGCGGTTTGATAATCGGACCCACCTTGATGCCTGGCTCCAGTCGGAAATCCGGAAAACATTCATGGCGGAAGTGCGCAAGTATGTTGATCACTACGCGCTGAGGAGGATCGGCAGCGGTTTCGAAGGCTGGTTTGAGAACCCGGAGAGCAAAAATTCCCCGGCTTCCTGGCGTCAGGCGATGGTGATTCTGACCGCCTTGTATCCCGTGATCATGACACTCCGGCAGGTCCTTTTTCCGGTATTTGCAGTGCTGCCGATGCCGGCGGCATTTCTTGTCCTGCTGACTGTCGACATGGCCGTGTTGACTTATATCGTGATGCCTCGCTTTACGCTCCTCATGAATTTCTGGCTGCGTCCGGGCCCGGGTGCAACCTGGCGGACCGAGCTTGCGGGCTGGGTCATTCTTCTTGGAATTGTCGGGCTCACAATGGCCGTTTGCCTTTTTTCAGGTGTCTGAGCAGAACAAATGCGGCAGGAGATCCCGCGCACGCGCTCTCAATGGTGTCCATATTTTAAATTCTGTGCCAGGCTTCCGGAGATATGACATTTGACGAATTCCGCTCCGCCCCCGATGAGCCCGCCGGTCTCGGCGCTCCGCTGCGGGCTCTCTGGCAGGATGCCGCGGGAAATTGGGAGGCCGCCCATGCCTGCGTTCAGGATGACAACTCGGCGCAAGCCTCATGGGTGCACGCGTATCTTCATCGCAAGGAAGGCGACGCATCCAACGCCGGGTATTGGTATGCGCGTGCAGGAAAGAACCATTTTTCCGGAAGCCTGGAGACCGAGTGGGAGGAAATCGCGCGAGCCCTCCTGCCAAACGATCCAGCCTGAAATTTATCCTGACTTTTACTGTCTCACAGTCACCGGCGTCCCGACACCCGCAGCGTTAAAGAACTGACGCGCCTTCCAATAGGGCATTCGCACGCATCCGTGGGACGCCGGATAGCCCGGGAGGAAGCCTTGATGCAGTCCGTAGCCGGGTTTGAACTCCAAGTAGAATGGCATCGAGGCTCCAACGAAATGGGCATTTTCCGGTTTGGCATGTTTCCGGATGTCGATGCCCTCCCTCACCGGGCGTCCGGAGGAGTCTGCATAGTATCCATAGACGCTGGAGCGATGGTCGCGATCCTTTTGCAGAACGCTGAACCGGCCGACCGGAGTATTGTGCCCTTCCCGTCCGGTAGAGATCTTCGAGGAGGCGACGCGGGTTTTGCCTCTGTAGAGATAGGCTTTCTGTTCCTGCAGCCCGACAATAATTGAGACCTCCTCCTCGCGGGAACCCGAAATGCTTGTCGAGTGAGAATCGGACATGGTGCCGCACCCCGAAAAGCCAAGCGCGAGGAGGGCCGGCAGGATTGACGAGGCTGCGGGGCGAATAAACCTGGAAACCGCTCTTGCGAAACGGGTTCCCCGCTCCGCTACGGGAGATGACGTTTTTGGGACAAATGGAGACAGGCGCATGATGGAGTGGTGATGTGTGGGTCGTGGGAGCAAGTGTTCTTCGCAAAGGAAAACCCTTCTCCCATTGCAGCTGTGCGAAACCTATTCCAAGCGACCGACGCGTTCCATGGGGTGAAACCCTATCCTGGACTTGGCAACCGGGCCAATCCCGGCATGCAGCGGTTCCGCAGGTCGCCGGAAAGGATACTTGATCGCTGGCAGTAACCCCCGCACTCCGTCGGTTTGGAACCACTGTTCGCCTTCGTGGTGCAAAATTTAAGCTCTCTGGTTTTTGTTTGCCCTCATCAGTTTCAGGTGCATAATACCCTTCCTCGATTTTCGGGGTCTTAGCTCAGTTGGTAGAGCGCCTCAATGGCATTGAGAAATTGTCGTTTTCTCCCATTTGATCTTGATTGATCCAAAGTGATCAAAATGCTGTAAATTAACGAAATAGGTAAATCTGTGGCGCATCCCACATGATCTCAATAAAGCCCATTAATACGGGGCAAGGTTACAAAATCGGGTTACAAAGCTCAGGGGTAGTTAATCAGCAAGAAAACCTGTATCCATAAGGTTTTGGTGGCTATCACCAACTTCTCTTTCGTCCGTTTTTCACCCATAATCTATAGGAGAGGCAGGCTATCTGCCTGCCTCCGTCCCCCCGGCATTCCCCACAA
This sequence comes from uncultured Chthoniobacter sp., assembly GCA_964600115.1. Lineage (GTDB taxonomy): Bacteria > Verrucomicrobiota > Verrucomicrobiia > Chthoniobacterales > Terrimicrobiaceae > QYQL01. Next base: position 49,103 of record CAZRIL010000025.1, read on the forward strand.
GGGATGCACTACTCGGTGCCGGCACCCGTAGGGAACGCCAACTGCCTCCATTCTGGAGGCCGGTATCAGCCATCGGGAGACACCGTCTCCATTC
>CAZRIL010000026.1:0-14438 GCA_964600115.1 uncultured Chthoniobacter sp.
CCAGACCGGGAACCCGGCGGGTGAAGGCGCCCCTGATTCCGGGAATTGCGTCAAGGGCTGGGAAGGATTCGCAGGCCACCGGTTTTTTGCTCAAGCAGACCTTTCGTTGTGGCGCAGGCGGGACGCGAGCGCCACATGAGTGCAATCAGGGATTGGCTTTTTTCTTCGGAGTGGGCTTCGGCGTAGGAGTGGGCTTCGGCGCTTTCTTCGCGGATTTCTCCGGCTTGGCATTGGGATCGAGAATCGGCTTGATGGGATCAGATGCGCGGAGGGCTCTCGGGAGCGGCGGCTGGGGTTTGCCGGGCTCGTTGAGCTTGGCAAATTTTTTGGCCTGAGAAGCGGTGAGCGGGTCCGCAAAGCTGTCCTGATACTGCGTATCGAGCGAGAGGGCCTGGTCGTATTGCGCCAAGGCGGTGATATAATCGTAACGAGCCTGCAGCACAAATGTCTGGGATTGCAGGAGCGACACCTGGGCATTCAAGACATCGAGCTGGGTCCCGGCTCCGGCATCGAGGCGTTCCTGGGCGAGGCGCAGTGCCTCCATACCCTGGACGACGCTGGCTTCCTGGCTGTCGATGGTTTCCTTGGCCTGCTGGAGGTTGGATATCGCCTGCTGGACATCGAGGATGATCTGACGGACCGAGTTGTCGTAATTGATGCTCGCCTGCTGGAGCTGGGCCTTCGCCTGCTGGACCTTGCCGGCCGTCGCGAGTCCGTCCCAGATCGCCCAGCTTCCGGTGGCACCGAAGAACCAGTCGTCCAACGTATTCGAGAGGTCCATGGAATTCAGATTGTTGGTGGTCTCGCCTCCGACAGTTGCGCTGATGGTCGGAAGGTATCCCGCGAACTGCGCGTTGACGTTGGCCGCCTGCGAGAGAATCAGCTGCCTTTGCGCCTTGAGGGACGGGTTGCGCGCCACGGCCACGCGAATCGATTGGTCGGTGTCAATCTTCCGCGGGTTGTAGGCGAGCTGACCGACGATATTGAATGGAACCTCGCTCGGGTGGCCGCGCGGATAATCCATGCCAAGCAGCTTAACCAAGGTGTAGAGCGAAATGCGGTAGGCGTTCTGGGCCTGGATAAGCGGCGGCTTGGCATTGGCCAGGGCGACTTCCGCCTGCAGGACGTTGAAGCGGGGAACAGTCCCGGCCTCGTAGCGGTTCTGCTGGTCCTTCAGTTGCTGTTGGAGAAGCGTGACCGATTGTTCCTGGGCGACGATCAGCGCGCGGTTGAGAACCACCTGGAAAAAATTTGTCTTCACCTGCGCGATGATCGAATCGATCGAGGCGCGCAGAGAGTAAAATGCGCTGTTCTCGCCGGCGATTGCCGAGCGGATTCCCGAGACTACCGCGCCGCCGTCGTAGATCAGCTGGGAGGCGGTGAGCTGGATGTTCCAGGTTTTGTTTTGCACCTCGCCGCCGCCGGATTGGATCACGATGGGTTTCCCGTTGGGATTCGGGATGGTGATGGTCCCCCCTCCACGGCCGTTGTTGGCGAGATTCATTCCCTGCTGGTTGTAGGCGGATGAGAGGTTCAGCTGCGGAATGGCCTGCGCCCGGACGGTGACCACCTGGCCCTGAGTGAAGCGGATCTGCTGAGCGGCGTTAAGAATCGTGGGATTTTGCTTCAGGGCAATCCGCTCGGCATCCTCCAGGGTCATGTCCGCAACGGCGGGGTTCCTTTGCTGGGCGATCAGTTTGTCGAGAGACTTGAGGAAGTCGGCCTGCGCCATTTTCTGCTTCATGGCCATGTTCTCGCTATCCTTCAGTTTGCTGGTCTCCTGGCCGGGAGCGAGCGGTTCGGTCATCTGTGGCGGTGTCGGCAGATTCAGTTCCTCCGAGAGCGTCTGGGCATCCGGAAGCGGAACCGGAGTCGGCATCGGCGGCAGAGGCAGCGGCATGCTGCCATCCGGCATCGGAGTCGCGCTTGAGGCGGGGGTCGGCGATGACAGCGATGGAGCGTTCATCAGCGGGACCGGAGTCGGCATTGCCGGCAAAGCCAATGGCATGCTTCCGTCCGGAAGCGGGGTCGGACTAGTTGTTGGCGCGGGTGCAGGACTTGGGCCTGAAGTCGGCAGAGTCGGCATCGCAGAAGGAGTAGGGAACGGTGCAAGCGTGGGCAGCGGAGCCGGAGTGCCAATCGGCGCGATCGAGGGCATCGCCCCGGGAGTGGGAAACTTGGAAAGCGAGCTATCCTGACCGTTGACCAGAACGCCGAGTGCGAGAAAAACCCCGCCGAGGATGGAAAGTTTCTTCAATGTGAACATGTGATGTGGGCGTGAATCTTTTCGTAAATCTTGAGCCAGGTGATTTGCTCATCCGGTTCCAGAATGCCGGTAAGAACCGAGAGCTTTGCAACAATATCCTGACGGATTCTCCCGACGAGGTCGAGGCCCTTGGGGGTGATGCGGACAAGAACCTTCCGGCGGTCGTCCGAGGCGTGCATGCGTTGGACGTATCCAAGATTTTCAAGCCTGTCGACGAGTCCGGTCGCGGCGGCCGTCGTGTGGGTCATCTTCTCGGCAATTTCTGTCATGGACAGCGAGATGGTTGAGGAGATGTGACCGAGAAGGAAAAACTGGGAGAACGAGACCTGACCGCGTGCAAGCTCTTCGGAGAGATGCTGAACAAAGCACCTCTGCATCGACATGATGATGTCCGCCAAGCGTTCGATTTCCGAGCGGGAGAGACCGGCAGATTGCGCATCCATTAGTTAATGCCGTTGACTATTAATTCCCGTGAATCAAATGTCAACATCCGGTTTTCAGGGAGTTGGAGTTGGTGAAGCTGCCGGAGTGGGGGCTTTTGTGGAAGGCTTGGAAGTTGGTTCTGGTTTGGGAGTTGGCTTCGGCTTGGGAGTCGGCTTCGGTTTTGGGGTTGGCTTCGGTTTTGGAGTCGGTTTGGCCTCCGGTGTTGGCGCAGGGGATGGAGCGGCAGTCGAAGATTTCGGGAGGTAGATCTTGTCACCGGCCGAAGGGGTTCCCGACAGGATGTCGGCGATGAGGAACGGGGGATTCTTCAGCGAGGTCATTTTCAAGGCAGCCGTCTCAACACCATTGCCGACCGCGAGGTAGGTTTCTCCCGGGATTGCTGTGGAGATCGCGCTGGACTCGATGAGGACGAAGTTCTCTGCGGAGTTGACCATGCGGATCACGCCGGTCCACTGGGGGCTCATGGCGGCAGGAGGATTCTTTTTTCTAGGGATGAGGTCGAGGAGCTTTCCGAGCCAGACTTGGACAAATGAGGGTTTCGGAGGGGTGGCGGCGGTGGAGGCGTAGGGATTTCGAGGGGCTTCCTTTTTGGAGGCGCATGCAGAGAAGGCGACCGGGAGAACAAGCAGGAGGAAAATCGGTAGGAATCGTCTCATGGCTTTTCCTGACAAGGCAGTGCCGGGAGAAAATTATCAAGCCTGAAGGAGCAGAACCGTCAGTTTTTTCGGCCCGTGGGCTCCGAGAACGAGGATCCTCTCGATGTCGCCGGTCCGGCTGGGTCCCGTGATAAATGAGGCGAAGGCCGGAACCTCGCCGTGGGATTTCCGCAGATGGGAAAACGCATCGGAAAGGTCGCCGACGAGTTGGGCCGTCGAGGCGATCACCACATGATGCGGAGGCAGGACGGACAGAACGCGTCCCCCCGCAGAAGCCGATGTGACCAGGATTCCTCCGGTCTGCGCGACAAGGCAATCGCATCCGCTCACTCCCGCGTCGCACCGCTCGAGGGCCTCGGTCTCGTAAGGGGAATCCGTGAAGACCACAGGCAGGCCCAGCTTGGAGACGGGATCATCTCCGAGAGGGAAATGATGCGAGCCAATAGATTGCCAGGCGTTCTCCCTGGCGAGGCCTGCGAGTTCCGCGGCCGCTGCGGCGGCATCCGCACAGCGCCGCACCTCGGTCTTCAGGTCCAGAGAGTTTTTTTCAAAAAGCGCAACGAGGTCCGCCTCCGATGCCGGGACCGGGGGAAGCCAATCCTTCGCTTGGTGCCCGGAAGAAACCGCCCCCACGAGATGGCGCGCGGGAGCCTTGACCGACAAGGCTTCGCGGATCCTTCGAAGAATTTTCTCGCGGCTATCGTCCGGCATGGCGTGATCTCCAGTATTCTTTGAACGATTGCGCCGGTGCGGGCGGCAGGTCGCGAGTGCCGGTCCACATCCTGGCGGGATCAAAAATCCTCCCGCGGATTGCGTGCAGGATTGGCGAGCCGAGGCGGAGGAGAGGTGCGGCGAAACGGTAGAGCGCTGGGCGGCACATGAACCAGGCAAAGCCGGCAAAGACAGGCTTCTCCCACCACACCGGTTTCTCCGCGATCGCATTGCGGCGGTTCTGGAGGAGATGGTGATGCAGGTCGATTTTGACCGGGCAGGTCTCCGTGCAGGCCCCGCAGAGCGATGAGGAAAACGAGAGGTGTTTCCAGTCTTGAAGGCCGCGCAGGTGCGGGGTGATCACCGATCCGATCGGTCCCTGATAGGTGGTTCCGTAGGAATGTCCGCCGATATTCTTGAAGATCGGGCAGACATTCAGGCAGGCCCCGCAGCGGATGCAGTGGAGCGCATCCCGCTGCTCGGCATCCGCGAGCAGGGAGGTCCGCCTGTTATCCAAAAGGACCACATGAAACTCCTGGGGTCCATCAGTCTCGCCCGGCTGGCGCGGTCCGCCGAGAAGCGTGTTGTAGCACGTCATGTTTTGGCCCGCGCCGGCAGTGGCCAGCATCGGGAGGAGGACGGCCAGATCCTCGAGTTTGGGGATGACCTTTTCAATTCCCACAATACTCACAAGCACCCGGGGCAGCGATGTGCTGAGCCGGGCGTTGCCCTCGTTTTCGGTGATCGAAATATGCCCGGTTTCGGCGACCGCAAAATTCGCGCCGCTGATCCCCATGTCGGCCCCGCAGTATTTCTGCCGCATGACGTTCCGGGCAATCATGGTCAATTCCTCCGGAGTGTCGGCATGCGGAGATCCGAGCTTCTCCTGGAAGGTGGCGTCGATTTCGCCGCGCGTGAGGTGCATCGAAGGAAAGACGATGTGGTAGGGCGGCTCATCGCGCAGCTGGACGATGAACTCGCCGAGATCGCTCTCGACAACTTCAAGCCCCGCCGCCTCCAGCGCCTTGGGCAGGTGGATTTCCTCGCCGGTCATCGTCTTCGATTTGATGATCCGTTTCACGCCGGCATCTCGGGCCACCGAGGCAATGTAGCCCGCTGCCTCGGGACCGTCCGCTGCCCAGAAAACCTTCGTCCCCCTTGCGGCGAGCTTATCAGATAGCTCGATCAGATATTTGTCGAGATGGTTGACCGCCTCGTATTTTGCGGCGGCGGCCGAGGCCCGCGCCTGCTGCCAGTCCGTGTATTTGGACTTTTGCTCGTCCCGCTTGATGTAGTATCCGCCAAGCGCTTTCTGGATCAGGGCCCGGTGCCGCAGATCGTGGGTGAGACGATCCGCGTCGTGGTGGAACTGGACAGATTCCGTGGACATTCTCTAGAACTGAGCCAGCACCTCCGCCAGGTGCATGCTTTTGATTTTTCGACCCTGCCGGTCGAACAGCCCCTGGATCTGCATCAGGCAGCTTGAGTCATTCGAGATTACCAGATCGGCCCCGGTTTCGATGATTGAAGCGCACTTCACCTCGCCCATCGCCGTCGAGATTTCCGGGAACTTCACGGAAAATGTGCCGCCAAATCCACAGCACGTCTCCGCTTCCTTCATCTCCACCAGCTCAAGGCCCCGCACATGTTTCAACAACTCCCGCGGTTCTTTCTTAATGCCCAGCTCGCGCAGACCGTGACACCCGTCGTGAAATGTCGCCTTCGCAGGAAGACTCGCCCCCACATCCCCCACCCCGAGCACATTCACGAGAAATGAGGAAAACTCATGTGTTTTTGCGGCGAGCGCTTTCGCCTCCGCCTCGCGCGGCTGGCCATGGAACAACTCCGGATAAAATACCTTCAACATCGCCCCGCATGATCCCGAAACCCCGACGACCACCTCGGCGTTACGAAAAGCATCCAGCATCGTCTCCGCCACCGAACGCGCCTCGTCCCAATACCCGGAATTGAAGGCCGGCTGTCCGCAGCAGGTCTGGGATTCCGGATACTCGACCGAATGCCCGAGCTTCTCCAAGATCCTCACCATCCCGATCCCGGCACCGGGATAATACTGGTCGATAAAACAAGGAATGAAGAGGGTGATTTTCACACGGAAAAGATATGATCAGTTTCCGTCATTTAAAATAATTGGCAAGAAAATCTCCCTGCGCCCGCGCTGACGTTCTCAGACAAGCCCAAGCAGCGGGCACATGATGCGCAACCCGCACCAGATCACGACGAAGCCGAGGACGTCGAAAAGAAATCCGGCCCGAAGCATGGCCGGGAGAGGAACGAGCCCTGATCCGTAAACGATGGCATTGGGCGGCGTGGACACCGGGAGCATAAAGCCCATGCTGGCACCGAGGCAGGCGCCAAGCGTCGGGGCTGTGGGATTGACCTCCATGGCCGCCGCGAGAGCGATCACGACCGGACAGAGCATGGTGGCGGAAGAGGTGTTGGAGGTTGTTTCGGAAATGATGATTCCCACCACGATCGCCAGGGCGGTGAGAGCCCAGAGACCGGACCCCACGCCGAAAAATCCTGCGGCGAATTCCCCCAGTGCCCTGGCCACCCCCGTGCTGAACATCAGGGATCCAAGCGAAAGCCCTCCACCGAAGAGCAGGATAATCCCCCAGTCGATCTTCGACGCTTCCTCCCAATTCAAGGCCCGCTCCCCCTTCCGGCCAGGCAGGAAGAAAAGAAGGGAGGCGGCGAGGAGCGCCACGATGGACTCCGGGAAATGCCGGTTCAGAAAACCGACCAGAGCGGCATCCTTTCCCAGCGCAGCCTGGGCGATACCCGGAATGATCCAGAGCGTCACGGCCACGGCGAAGGCAACGGATGTGCTAACCTGGCCGGCAGTCCATTGGCCAAGGACATTGCGCTGAGCCGCCAGAAAACCGGCGAGGTTGCCGGTGTGCCGTGCGATATCATTTCCAGCCGGATGAAGAATGCGGAGCATGCCCCAGAGCACAAACATCATGGCGGCAAAGATCGGGAGGCACACCATGACCCACGTAAGAAATCCAATCCGGATGCCGGCCAGTTTTTCGAGTTGTCCGAGAGCGATGAGATTCGGGGGTGAACCGACAGGGGTGACGATCCCGCCGATGGAGGCCGCGTAGGCGAGCATGAGCATCATTCCGGTCGCATACGTCCGGGAGCGCAGGGAGGCCCCGTCTGTCAGGCTGCCGAGCACCCCGATGGCGATCGGCAGAAAGATGGCCGTGGTGGCGGTGTTGCTCACCCACATCGAGACGAGCGCGGTCACGAGGCCCATGGCGGCGAGGATGCGCCCGGGACTTTTGCTCACGCCCGGCAGCGAAAGCACGCTCAGAGCGATCCGGCGATCCAGACCATGCCGGGTCATCGCGCGCGCCAACATGAACCCTCCGATAAAAATGAAAATGATCGGATCGGCAAACGGCGAGAGCACCGCCTTCGCATCGGCAACGCCGAGCACGATATTGAGCACCGCCCCCAGTAGCGCGGTGACCGGCAGGGGAATCGATTCCGTGAGCCAGAAGAGCACCATCATCACCAGCACCGCGCTCAGCCTGGCTGCCTCCGGGGCCAGGACCGGAGCGGCCAGCCACCATGTGATAAAAAAACCTGCCGGCGCAAGAAAGAAGCCGGATCTCCTCCGTATATCCTCGAACTTTTGCTCCGCGGTGCTGATCGTCTCCTGCGGCGGGGTGTCAATTTCCATGTTTCGAGGGGGGGGGGTGCCTGTTTAGCAGGGGGTGTCGCGAAAGGCAACAATCCATAAGCGCACTTGGCATTTCAGAGCGGATCGGAAAGACTGTGGCTGTGCCGGCAAATATTGAGACATCGGTTTTGATTATTGGCGGTGGCCCCACCGGAATGCTGACCGCCCTGCTGTTGGCACGGGCCGGGGTTCCCTGCATGCTTTGCGAGCAGCATGGCGGGATCTCGACGCATCCGAAGGCGATGGGGGTCACGAGACGCACGGCGGAGATCTTCCGGCAGTGCGGACTGCTGGACGGGATGATGGCGCTGGAGTTCGCCACGCCGGAGACCCAACTCATGATCTGGAGCCGGACGCTCTGCGGCGAGGAATACGGGCGGGCCCCCCTCCCGGGGCCGAACCCGCAACTGAGCCCGTGCCGGCCGTTTCACTCGCCGCAAACCCATACCGAAAAAGTGCTGCTCAACGCCTTGATGGCGGAGCCGCTGGCGAAAGTTTGTTTCGAACACCGCGTGCGCCAGATCCACCCGCTCAACCAGGGGGTGGAGATCGATATTGATACGCCCGGCGGGGCCGTGATGGCGCGGGCCGAGTGGGTCGTAGCGGCCGATGGGGCCGGAAGCCAGACGAGAAAATCCCAAGGGATCGAAGCCGACGGGCCCGGCGATCTCGGGCATTTCCTCAATGTCTTTTTCCACGCGGACTTCGGAAATCATCTCAAAGGAAAATCCTCCCTTCTCTACAATGTTCTCCGCGAGGATCTCGTGGAGTTTTTTGTCTCGGTCAACGGCAAGGATCTCTGGCTGATGCACCACTTTTTGCAATCGGACAATGAGTCGCGCAAGGAGGAGGAGTTTGTGGAGATCATCCGCTCGGCTGCGGGAGTGCCGGACCAGCGCGTCGAAATCCTTGGTGTGGCCCCGTGGGTGATGAGCCCGAAGGTCGCGGCCCGCTTCCGTGCGGGCAGAATATTTTTCACAGGCGACGCTGCCGCACGCCTGAGTCCGGCCGGAGGAATGGGCATGAACACCGGCCTACAATCCGCCCACAACCTGGCTTGGAAGCTTGCCGCGGTGATCCAGGGGACCGCACAGGAATCGCTGCTTGATAGCTATGAGAAGGAACGCCGCGGCCTGTCCGTCGCGGTCATGCGGCATACGAATGAGAATTCCGGAGAGGTATTCCAGCAGGTCAATTGCGCGTTGAGCGGCGATGTGGAGGGCCTGAAAGCACTGATTTCCCGCTCCCACCGCAGAGAGGAGGACATGCGTTTCGATGTCGGCACCTTCTACGGGAACTGCACGAGGTTCCCCCACATGCCGGTCGGCAACAACGGGAAATCCACGCTGGATTTTTTTGGAGGCGGATTTGTTGTAGTCGCCGGCCCGGATTGCCCGGCGGGCGGCGCGAACCTGCCGCGCGTCGAGATTTTGCAGTCATTTCCCGAAGGAATCGATTGCAGCCCGTCCGGAGCCGTGCTTGTCCGCCCCGATGGCTTCATCGCATGGAAAAAAGAAAGCAGCGCCACGAACGACGACATCCACGAAGCGTTCAGGAATGCCTTGAGATAATGCGGGCCTCCCTCCCAGAAACCGGCTTGCCGCACAAAGCGGAAGCGGAGTTTCTTGATCCCGGAATGCCTGCGAACTAGGATCGACCGGCATGCAAGCAAAACTCAAAGTCCGCCCATCGGAGGGGGAACCTTTCGAGGTCGAAGTGGGGAATACCGCCACGATCGGACGGGGCAAGGATAACTCGGTCTCCCTGCCCACGAATCCCCACGTCTCACGGCAGCATGCGATCGTCCGCTGCCACAATGCCTGGCAATACCAGATCATGGACCTCGGCAGCCGCAACGGCACGTTCGTCAACGGCCGCCGCGTCATCACGCCGGTGCTTCTCGAGCACGGCGCGGTGATCCGCATCAGCAACAACGAACTGGTCTTCGAGCAAACCGAGGGGAGCACGCCGGACTCGACCTACGACGTCACGCTTGCGACTGGAACCGATGCCCACCATGAGGAGTCGGCGATCGTGGCGATCATGGTCTGCGATATCCGCGGATTCTCGACCATGTCCGAGATTCTGCCCGAGGACACCCTGGCCCGCACGCTGGGAGAGTGGTTCCGGGTGGCGGGAAACCATGTCCAGGACAGCGGGGGAACCATCGACAAGTTTATCGGCGACGCAATACTGGCATACTGGGTGGGAGGAGTTGAACCTGGCGAAGAGGTCTACAAGGCGTTCCGAACGGGAACGAGCCTGCTGGAGAAGGCGCAAGCCCAGCGCTGGCCGGACCATCCCGAAAAAAATTTCCAGATCGCGGTGGCGCTCCACCATGGCACCGTAACCTGCGGCAACATCGGCCTCGTCGCGCAGCGCGATGCCACGATCATCGGCGATGCCGTCAACACGGTCTTCCGAATGGAGGGCCTCATGAAGCAACTCGGCCAGCGGCTCACCACCTCGGGAGATTTTCACTCGCTCCTTCCCGACCCGGTCAAACCGGATTTTGACGACCTGGGCGAGCACCAGCTCAAAGGAAAAAACCAGCTCGTCCGCCTGTTCGGGCTCAGGTAGGGACTTCCTCATTGCCTCTGTGGGGGACAATGTGTTCACTGTGCGGGTTCATTCATGCTGGCCGTTCACGAAGTCATAGATCACACGATGGAAAATTTTCCCGGTTACGAGCCCGGAGACTTTGAAGTCACCGCCGTCGAAAAAGGCGGTTCGGACAGAAAGTTTTACCGGATCCGCGCGGCAGACCGTTCGATGATCCTGGTGAAATATTCCGGCCACAAGGAAGAGAACCGGCACTACGTGGATATCGCAAGATTCCTGGCCTCGGCGGGCGTGCAGGCGCCCCACATGTATCTGCACGATCCCGAGGAAGGGCTGATCTGGATGCAGGATCTGGGGGAGGATGACCTCTGGGCCCATCGCTCAGACCCCTGGGCCACGCGGCGTCCGCTCTATGAATCCGCCCTGATCGAGGTTTTCAAAATCCACTCCGCAGCGACCCGGAAGCTGCCCGGCTGCGGGCTCACGCTCGAGCGCGAATTCAATGAGCAGCTCTACCTGTGGGAGCAGGGGTATTTTTTTGAACACTGCCTCGGGAATTATTTCAAACTTCCGCCGGCCGAGGTGACCCGCCTTTCCGGCCTGGCCGCCCTGCACTCCGCCGCGGTTCGGTTGGCCGCCCTCCCCCGCGTGCTGGTCCACCGGGATTTCCAGTCGCAAAATATCCTGATCCGCAACGGCACGGCCTGGCTGATCGATTTCCAGGGAATGCGTCCCGGCCTGGCCCAATACGATGTCGCCTCGCTGCTCATGGATCCGTATGTCTCCCTGGAGTCATCCGAGCGGAACGAACTTTTGGGATTCTACCAGCGGCTTGCCAGGCGCTCGGGAGTCGAGGTGGCCGATAATTTCGAGGAAATCTACCACTGGTGCTGCCTGCAGCGCCTGATGCAGGCGCTCGGCGCTTACGGATTTCTGGGGCTGCAAAAAGGCCGTACGGATTTCCTGGCACACATCCCGGCTGCCAGACAGTCCCTGCGCGAGACAGCCACCCAACTCGACGGGCTTGATGAATTTGTCCGGGTATTGGATTCACTCCCATGACCAAGCAGCCAGAAACCGCCATTATCCGGCGCATCACCCCCTCGCTCGACAACGCACGCTACGCCCTCAAGCGTGCCATCGGAGAAGAGATCGTGGTCGAGGCTGATATCTTCAAAGAAGGCCATGACGAGGTGACTGCGGTCCTCAAATGGCGGCAGGCCGGGGCTCCAGCATGGCGGGAGACGCCGATGAAGCCATTGATCAACGACCGCTGGACCGGATCGCTGTGCGTGCCGGCGGCCGGCGTGTGGGAATTCACGATCGAGGCCTGGGGAGATGTTTTCTTCTCCTGGCAGCATGAGCTGGAAAAAAAGGTCTCCGCCGGGCTCCGGGACCTCCAAAGCGAGATCCTCGAAGGGGCCGGTTTCGTTGAGGCCGCCGCCGCACGCGCGCCCAAAAAGGACGCCGCCGCCTTGAAAAAGTTTTCTGCGGCCCTGCGGGGTGCAACTGCGGAGGAGGCGCATGCGATCGCCCATGATCCTGCGCTCTGCGGGCTGATGACCGTCTATGCCGACCGTTCGCTAGCCACAACAGCCGAGCCTCCGCATCCGATCTCGGTCGAACGGGAACGCTCGACGTTCGCCGCATGGTATGAATTTTTCCCGCGCTCGGCAGAAGGGAAGCCGGACTCCGGATCAAAATTCCGGGATTGCCTCGGCCGGATCGATGACGCGAAGGCGATGGGATTCGACGTGATCTATTTTCCACCGATCCACCCGATCGGGACCACGAACCGGAAAGGCCGCAACAATTCGTTGAAGTGCGAACCCGGCGAGCCCGGCGTGCCATACGCGATCGGCAACAGCAAGCAGGGAGTCAACGGCGGGGGCCACAAGGATGTCGCGCCGGAGCTCGGAACCCTCGCGGATTTCGACTGGCTGGTCGGCGAAATCAACGCCCGCGGGATGGAGATCGCTCTCGACTTTGCGATCAACTGCTCGCCCGACCATCCCTACGTCAAGGCTCATCCCGGATGGTTCTTCAAACGCCCGGACGGCACGATCAAGTATGCGGAAAATCCTCCGAAGAAGTATGAGGATGTGTATCCGCTGAACTTCCATAATGACGACTGGCGCGGTCTTTGGGATGAACTCCGCGACGTCATCCTCTTCTGGTGCGGGCACGGAGTCCGGATCTTCCGCGTCGACAACCCGCATACAAAACCGGTCTCGTTCTGGGAATGGGTCATCGCCGAGGTCAATGCGAAATATCCCGGCACGGTTTTCCTCAGCGAGGCCTTCACCCGGCCGAAGATGATGCAGGAGCTTGCCAAAGCGGGCTTCAACCAGAGCTACACGTATTTCACCTGGCGAAACTCGAAGGCCGAACTCGCCGAGTATCTCACAGAACTCACCCAGACGGATCTCAAGGAATACTTCCGCGCGAACTTCTTCACGAATACCCCGGACATCCTTCCGGAATTCCTCCAAAAGGGCGGTCGGCCGGCATTCCTGATCCGTGCCGTGCTGGCGACGATGGCCTGCCCGGTCTACGGGATCTACAGCGGGTTCGAACTCTGCGAGAATTCGCCGGTCCCCGGCCGCGAGGAATACACGGACTCGGAGAAATACCAGTTCAAGGGACGGGACTGGAACAGCCCTGGCAACATCAAGGAATATCTCACGCGCCTTAACACGATCCGGCGTCAGAACCGCGCCCTGCAGGAATATGCGAACCTCCGGATCCAGCCTGCGGAAAATGACAATATCCTCTGCTTCAGCAAGGCCACGGCTTCGCTCGACAACGTCATCGTCGTGATCGTCACGGTCGATCCGTGGCAGCCGCAGACAGCATTCGTCCACCTGCCGCTCGCGGATTTCGGGATAGGTGAAAACGATGCCTATGTTGCCGAGGATCTCCTGACCGGAGAACGCTTCACGTGGCGGGGGAGGAGGAATTTTGTCGCCCTCAACCCGCACACTCGCCCGGCCCATGTCCTCCGGATCCGACGCTGGCAGGACCGCGCGAACGGGCAGGACATTTTCGCCTGAGCCGGGAATGCCGCCTGCATCGGAGCGCAAAACAATGCAAAGCCGGGGAGCCTTGAAACGCAAAGCAACTTCGCTGGCAGCAATTTCCCCGAACCGGCAAACCGCATGGCAGGCGTTCACAGGCGAGGCCCGGGGTATCACGCCCCGCCTCTCTGCGGCAACAATCCTCAGGCAGGCGGAATCCCATCTTGTCCCGCCGCATCAACATCCGGACTACGAGTTGATGCTCGTGGTTGCTGGAAAATACCGGTGCAAACTCAATGGAGTTCCCGTGAATCTCCGCCAGTGGGAAGGAGTGATGATCAAGCCCGGGGACTGGCATGAGGATACCTGCGAGTGGCCGGTTGCCCTGTTTGTTCTGCGGTTTGATATCGTGAGCGCATGGGGCGGGGTTCCACCTCCGGTTTTTCAGCATCCTCACTCCGTGAGCCGCCAGCTTTTCAAATCCTCACCCCGCATCCGCCAATCGATCAGGGAACTCGGTGAAGAAATCGCGCGCAACGATCCGTTCGCCTTCCCGATCCAGACGGCATTGCTGCGGAGCATATTCTGGCAGGTGCTGCGCGCTCTGCCACAGGACGGGGTCACAGTGCAATTTCTCGATGCGGTCCGCGAGCAGGGCCTCGCCCGGCAGCTGATGCGGTATTTTCACGGCAGGATCGACTCGGCGCTGACCGTCTCCGGGATGGCCCGGGATCTCGGCATGAGCGAAAGTTCCCTCGCCCACAAATGCAAGGAGGCCCTGGGCGTTTCGCCAATACGGGCGTTCCAGCGCTGCAAAATGGAGCATGCCCGCGAGCTTCTCGAAAATACCGCGATGTCGTGCAAGGAGATTGCGGCTCACCTCGGATTCGACGAACCCGCCCATTTCACAAGGGCCTTCAAACGGGCCTTCGCAAAAGCGCCTGCCATCTGGCGGCGGAGTTGCAGTCCGGGGTAAGTCTCTTGCAGGGATCGCCATTCCCCTCTGCAGACGCGCCCGATAGGTTCTGCCTGTTTTGTTCCCCTCCTGCACACGAAACATTTCCCAACCCATC
>CAZRIL010000026.1:14538-48896 GCA_964600115.1 uncultured Chthoniobacter sp.
CGCGAAATCCGGGCTGGAACCTTTGGCAGGCTGCAGATGGTGAACGGCTACCTGAGCCAGGGCTGGCTGAAAGGAACGATAGGCCTGTGGCGGCAAAACCCGGAACTCTCCGGCGGCGGGCAAGCCTATGACAGCGGCGCACATATTTTGAACAGCATGATGTGGTCGGTGGAATCGCCCGTGGCGGAGGTCTACGCCCTCATTGATAATTGCGGTTCCCCCGTGGATATCAACAGCGTGATCTCGATCCGCTTTCAAAACAACGTGATGGGCAGCATCTGCGTCAGCGGGGACTGCCCGTCATCCGGAAGCCACATGGTCTTCATCTTTGATGGCGGACGTGTCGAGATCGACGGCTGGGGCGGCTCATGGGTCAAACCTTTCAAGAATGGGACGGCCATCGAACCCGAGTTGCCATCCGGCATGGACGGCCCGATCAACAATCTTGTCGATTGCATCCTCGGACGTGCCGAGCCTGCAACCACACCGCTCAACGGCATCCTACACAGCGAGTTGATGGACGCCATTTACGAATCAGCGGCAAAAGGCCAGCCGGTCAAAAATAAAACGAAACCGGCAACGAGCACAAAATGACACCGGCAAAAACCTCGACAGGAGGATTCAAAATCGGATTCCGCCGGGGCTGGTCGCCGTGGCAGCGTGATTTAAACGGTTTGGCCAAATGGGCGGGCGACAACGCATTTGCGGCGCTCGATCTGGGCAACGATGCGGACGTGACAGGACCGGAACTGATCAGTGCGGGTGGACGTGTCGGCTCGGTCGATCTCCCGGAGTGGAAAGGCATGATCTCGTCGGATCCGGCCACTAGGGATGCCGCGGTGGCGAAAAACTCCGCCTACATCGAAAAATGCGCCGGGTTCGGAGCCCTCATCCATTTTGTTGTCATGCTGCCCGAAGACCCCGGAAAAGCTCCGGCGGAAAACTTCCGGTTCATGGTGGATTCGTTCAGCCGCCTTGCACCCGTCATGGAACGGCACCATGCGAAGCTCGTCATCGAAGGCTGGCCGGGGCCGGGTGCGCTCTGCTGCAATCCCGAGGGATACCGTGCCTTCTTCGAGGAATGTCCGTCGACATCGATGGGCGTGAACTACGACCCCTCGCATCTGCTCCGGATGGGGATCGACCCGATCCGGTTCCTCCGCGAGTTTTCAAGCCGGATTTTTCATGTGCACGGCAAGGACACGGAAATCATACCCGAAGCGGTGTATGAGTTCGGGTGGACACTGCCGCCGATCCTGGCAAAGGCGCATGGATTCGGATCCACCTACTGGCGCTACACGATTCCCGGACACGGGGTCACCCGGTGGGGCGAGGCGTTCCGGATTCTGGATGCCGCGGGATATTCCGGAATGGTATGCATCGAACTGGAAGACGAAAACTTCAATGGCACGGAGGACGGTGAGAAGCGCGGCTTGATTCTGGCCCGCGATTTCCTGCAAGGAATTTAGCCCGAAAGCGACGATTCTTGTAGAGGATGCAACGCAGGACGCGAAGCGTCCGAGGCCGGGCTTTCCATTCTGAAAGAATTTCTCAATCGCCGGATCCCGGTTTACGCTGCGCTAAACCCGGATCCGGGTTTAGCGCAGCGTAAACCGGGCAGCGAGGCCGCGAAACCGGGTCACCTGCTCCGGGCCCAACGGGCCTTCCCAAGCCAGACAAACGCATACCCGGCCAGTGCACCTCCGAGGTGGGCGGCATTTCCCACATTCCCCATCAAACCGGTGAGAATGAGAAACACCGAGACAATCACGATGAGCCTTCCCAGCCATTTTGCGCGCATCCGGACCGGCAGGACAAAGAAGAGGAGCGCTGTGATCTGCATTTCCGGATACAATGCCGAAAATGCCGCAACCACTCCGCAGACGGCTCCAGAGGCGCCGATCAGGATCGGCCCCGGATCGATCACAAGTTGAAAGATCCCGCCGATGATTCCGCACGTCAGGTAAAACAGGAGGAACTTCCAGCCTCCCAGCAGATTTTCCAGGACCCGTCCGGCGAACCACAGCCCGAGCATGTTGACCAGCAGATGAAGCAGGCTGCCATGGAGAAACTGGTGCGTGACGAACTGCCAGATCATCCCGTCCGAAATTCCCCGCATGCTCAGCCCGAAGATCCCATCGAAGCGGATATGCCCCATCGGAGTCAGGAGCAAACTGAAAAGAAATATCAGAACATTCAGACCGACAAGAACCCTCAGCACCGACAACCGCCCGTTCTGTCTCAAGCTCAACATGCCGGGACAATATGCCGGAGACCCGCCTCTGTCCACCCGTGCCCCGCCTCCCGAAGGCAGATCATGGAATGGCAACCGCGGGCAGCTTCCAGATCTCGCTTGCGTATTCGGAGATGGTCCTGTCGCTTGAGAATTTTCCAACGCGGGCTGTATTCAGGATCGCCATCTTCGCCCAGCGGGCCTTGTCCTTGAAGGCGCGCGAAACTTCCTCCTGGGCGAGGCTGTAGGACTCGAAATCCGCAAGGCAGAGGAAAGGATCGTGATACAGGAGGTTGTCCCGAAGGGGCTGCAGGATTCCGGGAGGTTCCTCGGTTGTAAAATAGTTCGACCCGGCCCAGTCAACGACCGCCCGCAATTCCTCGCTCGCATTGTAGAAGTCCCCGGGCTTGTATCCTTTCGCCACGAGGGCTTTCACTTCTTCAACAGTGTTGCCGAAGATGAAGATGTTCTCGCTTCCGACCTCTTCGAGAATTTCCACATTTGCGCCGTCAAGTGTTCCGATCGTGAGGGCTCCGTTGAGGGCGAGCTTCATGTTTCCTGTCCCGGAGGCTTCCTTGCCCGCGGTGGAAATCTGCTCCGAGAGGTCCGCCGCCGGAACGATACGCTGGGCAAGTGAAACCCGGTAGTTCGGCAGGAAGATGACCTTGAGCTTGCCGTCGATTCTCGGATCCGAGTTGATCTTCGCGCCGACTGCGTTGATAGCTTTGATGATCAGCTTCGCCATGTCATATCCGGGGGCCGCCTTCGCGGCAAAGATGAACACCCGCGGCGTGACCTCAGCCTCCGGATTCTGAAGAATCCTCCGGTAGAGAGCGAGGATGTGGAGCAGGTTCAGATGCTGGCGCTTGTATTCGTGGAGACGTTTGATCTGCACATCGAACAGGGCCGAGGGATCGACCTCGACGTTGCATTCCTTCAGAATGAGTTTTGCAAGATCGACCTTGTTGGCATGCTTCACCGCCATGAACTCGCTCTGGAACCCGGGGTCATCGGCAAAGGCCTCCAGCCCGCGGAGCTTGTCCAGATCCCGTTCCCATCCATGCCCGATTTTCGATGTGATCAGGCGGCTCAGAAGCGGATTGCAGGCGAGCAGCCACCGGCGGGGGGTGATGCCGTTCGTTTTGTTGTTGAATTTCCCGGGATAAAGCGCGTCGAATTCCGGGAAGAGCTCGCTCTTGAGCAGGCGGGTGTGAAGGGCCGCCACGCCGTTCACCGAGTGGCTGCCCACCACCGACAAGTTCGCCATTCTCACCATCTGGCTGCCTCCCTCCTCGATCAACGAGAGCACTCGCTTCTTCTCAATGTCCCCCGGCCACCTGGCCTCGACGGTTTCGAGGAAGCGCTTGTTGATTTCAAAAATGATCTGGAGGTGCCGGGGAAGGACCTTCTGAAACAGCCCGACGCTCCACTTCTCGAGAGCCTCCGGAAGAAGCGTGTGGTTCGTGTAGGCGAAGGTGCGCGTGACGATGCCCCAGGCCTTGTCCCACGGCATCTTGTATTCGTCATGCAGCAGGTGCATGAGCTCCACGATGGCGATGGCCGGGTGGGTGTCGTTGAGCTGGACGGCCACCTTGTCCGGAAATGTCTCCCAATCGGTGTTGCTCTTGTGAAAGCGCCTGATGATGTCGCGCAGCGAGCAGGCCACAAAGAAGTATTGCTGGACGAGCCGGAGTTCCTTCCCGCTCTCGGTCTTGTCGTTCGGGTAAAGAACCTTCGAGACCGTTTCACTTCTGTTTTTCTCATGCACCGCCTGCTCGTAGCCGCCGCTGTTGAAGGCCTCGAAGTCGAACTCCTCGGAAGCGCGGGACTCCCACAGGCGCAGGAAATTGACGGTTTTGGTTCCGAATCCGGGAATCGGGATATCATATGGGACCCCCAGAAGTTTCTTCCAGCCCACCCACTTTGAAACGTAGTTGCCAAGGTCGTCGAAAATATTCTCCACATGACCGTAGATCGGGATCTCGATTGTATACTCGGGCCGAACAATCTCCCAGGGGGTCCCGTATTGCATCCAGGCGTCGGGTAGCTCGACCTGGTATCCGTTCCGGAACTCCTGCTTGAACAGGCCGTATTGGTAGTGAATTCCGTATCCGACCGCAGGAAGATCGAGGGTTGCGAGCGAATCGAGGAAGCAGGCGGCGAGACGGCCTAGGCCGCCGTTGCCGAGCGCCATGTCGTATTCCTCTTTCCGCAGCTCATCCATATCGAGACCGAGTTTGTCGAGCGCATCCTGGACCTCTTGAAAAATTCCCGCGCTATACATGCTGTTGAGGAAAAGCCGTCCCATCAAAAACTCGAGAGAGAGATAATAGACCCGCTTCACGTTGCTGTGATGATGCACGCTCTGCGTGGCGATCATCCGCTCGATGATGATGCTCTGGACCGCCTTGGACGTTGCTATCCACCAGTCCCGGGCCGTCGCGGACTCCGCGTCCCGGGCCAGGGTGAATTTCAGCTGGTTGAGGATAAAGTGATCGATCGGCAGTTTGTGTGGATCTTCGGTTGTCATGAAATCGGGTTCCAGGTTAGCAAATTCCGCGCCAGAGCCAGGCCGCTCAGGCGGAGGGCTTCTGCGCGGAAATGTAGTCGGCGATCGTTGTAACGCTGACAAACGCGTTTCTTGCCACCTCGGCACTTGGAGTGGCTACCCCGAAATTCTTCTCGATGGCAACCGCCAGTTCGAGCGCGTCGATGGAATCGAGCGCGAGCCCTTCGGGACTGAAAAGCGGTGTCTCGTCCCCGATCGAGTCGGGGCTGACTTTGAGCATGAGGCTGGAAACAAGCATTTGCTTGATGCGCGTGTTCAAATTTTCTTCGGACATAAAAAATCGTTACGAATCGCTTGGAATCGACAAGACTGACAGGACTGCATGAGTTCTGGCAAGTCCCGCTTGGATGTGGCGCTGGTCGAGCGCGGTCTTTTTGATTCGCGCGAGAAGGCGCGTCGCGCAATCATGGCCGCCCAGGTCCTCCTGGATGGACACCCGTCGACGAAGCCGGGCACCCTGATCCCCGCGGATGCCAGGCTGGAGGTCACCGCAAAAGAAAAGTATGTGGGCCGGGGCGGCTACAAACTCGAGGCGGCGCTGGATTCTTTCCATATCGATCCTGCCGGCCGGATCTGCGCGGATTTCGGGGCATCGACAGGCGGCTTCACAGATTGCCTCCTGCAGCGCGGAGCCGCCAAAGTCTTTGCGCTGGATGTCGGGCACGGACAGCTCGACTGGCGCCTGAGGCAGGATCCCAGAGTCGATGTGCGCGAGGGAGTGAACGTGCGACACATCAAGCCAGACGATCTCGACCCCCTCCCCGATCTCGCGGTTGCCGATGTGAGCTTCATCTCGTTGACATTGATTTTTCCCGCCGTCTTTGCCTTACTGCCACCGGAATCCGACATGGTCGTACTTATCAAACCGCAGTTCGAGCTCAGCAAGGCAGATGTCGGGCGTGGGGGAATCGTCCGTGAGGAGTCGGACCGGCTCCGCGCTGTGGACAGGATCCGCACCTACATTGAGAACTCCGGCCGCAGGTGGATATCCTTGATCACATCCCCGATCACGGGCAGGGATGGCAATGTAGAATACCTCGCCCACTTGAAGCCATGATCGGCCTCCTCGCCCACTCCGAAAAACCGGCCGCGGCCAGCGTTGTGCAGGCGATGGCCTCGGAGTTGAAAAAGCACGGGATCCCCTTCCTCGCCGAGCACAACACCGCTCCGCTGGCTGGCCTGACGTCCGGCCTTGATGTTCAGGATCTGGCCGAAAGATGTGAGCTCCTCGTTGCCATGGGAGGCGACGGAACAATCCTCCGCATCGTGCATAAATTGCGGGGACTGCTCCCCCCGATCTTCGGGATCAATATCGGCTCCCTCGGATTTTTGACGTGCCTTGGCCCCGGAGAAATTTCCCGGGCCGTCGCGAGCATACGGGACCGCGACTACATTCTCAGCAAACGTCCGCTCCTCGAGGCCAGGCTGACGGTTTGCGATGGAGCTCCCCGCATCTTTCATGGCTTGAACGACGCGGTGATAAGCCGCGGAGAACGTTCGGAGCTGGTGAAAATCCGCGTGCGGCTCGGGGAGATTCCCCTGACCGAATACAACGCCGACGGCCTTGTCGTATCCACTCCGACAGGCTCGACCGCCTATTCCCTGTCCGCAGGCGGCCCGATCCTCATGCCGGATTCCGGTGGGTTTGTCATTACGCCCATCTGCCCCCATGTGCTGACAAACCGATCGGTAGTCGTGAGCGACGCCTCCGAGATCCATGTGGAAATCTCCGAACGGGGACACGTCGTTTTTGTGAATGTCGATGGTCAGGAATCCTGCGCAATGGGACTCGGCGATTCTCTGGTCATCGCAAAAAGCTCCCGCACCCTCCCCCTCGCAATGCTTCCGGAGCGCTCGTTCAGCGAGGTCCTGCGTCAAAAACTGAAATGGTCGGGAAGCAATATATGATTCCCATTTCCGAAATCCTCACCCCTCCGCATATCAACCTCGCGCTCGCGGCAACGAGCCAGGCCGAGGGTGTTGACGAAGTGGTCTCAAAATTGAACGGCGACCCGCGCGTTCTGGACTGGGGGGCGCTGAAGCTGGCAATCGACGAGCGGAACGCCCCTGCGATCTCCTGCGGGGCGTGCGGAATCTGCATCGCACACGCGAGAACCAACGCCGTCCAGTCGCTTGTCATGGCGGCCGGCCGGTCCGCCGAAGGGCTCGCTTCGACAAGCGTCACCGAACCGGTCCGCCTCATCTTTGTCGCCGGCATTCCCGCTGCCTTCCATTCCGAATACCTGCGGGTCGTCGGAGCGATTGCACGTCTCTGCAGTGACAAGGCGCTCCTGAACAAGCTGCTTACCGTTCAGGAACCTGAACAATTCGTCGCACTCCTCAGTTCCGCCGAAGCGAAACTTCAGTAATCCGGCGCCCGCGTGCGCGGTGCCCCGTCATCGCTCCTAGCTCCTTTAGCCACCACCTGCCGGCAAGCTACACAACCTCTCTCATCCGCTCTTTTCGATATTGCAGCGGAGTTTTTCCATATTGGGAGCGGAAGCAGCGGTGAAAATGGCTCAGGTTATTGAAGCCGGCCTCCAGGGAAACATCCGAAACGCCGAGACCGGTGGCCTCCAGCAACTGCGCCGCCCGCCGGAGCCGGGCCTCCAGAATCCACTCCGAGGGCGTCATTCCAAGTGATGCGCGCATGGTTCGGGAGAGGTGTCCAGTGCTGCATCCGGCCTGTTTGGCGAGTCCGGATGCCCCACCGCTCCAAGAGCCGGGGTCGCGCGAGAAACCCAGAAGGCATTTTCGCAGCCAGGCCGGTGCTGCGGCCAGGCCCGGCATCGGGGTTCCGCTTCCGAGCCGCCGCGCCAGGGTGAGAAGAAATCCGTCCCGCGTGAGTGCGGACCGCTTCTCATGAACGAGCTCACGAAACTGGGTGGCCAGCTCCCGCCAGGTCTCGCCCGGAAGATGGACCATCGGGGGATCTGCAGGCGCTTCAGCAAAAAACGGGTGCGCGCCCAGGTGATACCTGCGGCGGAGGTCAAGCCACGCTTCCCGGGAAAATGCCACATTGATCAGCGCAAATGGCTCGGTCGATGGCTCGGCCCGGAAACCATGGATGTCCCGCATCCGGATGAAATGGATCTGCCCGGGGAGGAGCGGAAAAGGACGGGAGGCCTCCCCGACGAGATGGGTGCCACGTCCGGAATCCACAAGAAATACTTCGTAGTAATCATGCGTGTGAGACTTCCATGATCCGGACTCCGGACGCACGACATACGAGACGTGAAGCGCCTCGCCGGAGGGACAAATGTCGGACCAGCGGATTTTGGTCATGTCACAATAGTATACTTTTTTGCGCATCCAGCGCAAGACGGACGCCAAAGTTTTCCGTAGTGTGATCGGACCATGAAATCCAAAACCCCCTCCCGTCTCACTCCCCGGGAAATCGAACAATATCGCACCGGTGGTTACTGCCTGCCCGCAGGGAAGGTTTATTCTGACGATAAGTTCCAGCGCCTGCTGGGGCACTTTGAGGAAAAGCTCGCGGACTGGCCGAAAGACCAGCGACCGGAAGCGATGGATACCCCCCACTTCGGCGATCCGGCCCTCAACGAATGGGCGCTGGCTCCCGAGGTTGTGGACCTTGTCGAGCCGCTGCTCGGTCCGGATATCCTGCTTTTTTCGACCCACTTCATTTGTAAACCGAAGGGCGACGGTCGCCGGGTGCCATGGCATGAGGATAGCGCCTACTGGCGGAATCTGCTCGATCCAATGGAGGTGGCAACCGTCTGGCTCGCGCTGGATCCCTCCACGGTGAAAAACGGTTGCATGTTTGTGATTCCGAGGAGCCACAATACGGGCAAGATGGGGTTCTCGGACTATGAACGCGTTGATCCGACAACGTGCGTGTTCGAGACGGAAATCGTGACAGCCGACCGTCGGGACGAGCTGGCGGTGCCCTGCGAGTTGCAACCCAACCACTGCTCGCTCCACGATGCCCGCACTCAGCACGGCAGCGCGGCGAATACATCGGACATCCGCCGTTGCGGGTGGACGCTGCGGTTCATCCCGGCAACAACCCGGCTTAATCCGGACTACGCGGATCGTCAGCTGATGTATCTCGCCCGCGGAAAGAACACCCTGAACCAGGACCTGGCGGATCCGCAAAAAAATTACAGCCATGTGATCGAGGAGAGGAAACGCCTGGGGTTCAGGGCCCACTAACCGGATCCCGTCACCATGCAAACGCTCTCGGAATCCAGCTCGCAGGCCAACTTTGCCACTCCCGACGCGGCGAGGGCATCGCTGGCCTACGCCCGCCGCTTCACGGCGAGGTTCCAGGAGGTCGAGCACCTGCCTGCCTCAGCGCGCGAAGCGGAGATGCTCCGCATCCAGTTTCCGGCAATTTTCCAGGACCTCCAGCCGGGAGATTGGTTTGTTGGGCGAATCCGCTACCCGTGCGTTGGGTTCGGCCCGGAAGCCTGTGGACTCGGATATTACTTTGATTTTGGCGGTGTCAACCAGTGGCTTGCCAGTGGGAAAGCCGGGCTCGGGGAAACAGCCGAGTGGCAGGAGTTGATGAGTTTCTGGGCAACGCGGGTCACGCAGGCAAGAACGCGTGCGGCGTATCCGGAATCCTTGACCGCACGCCTCCCGATCGACGACTGGTGCGGGGAGAGCGGTGTCGGCTTCCCGCTTTACCGGTTGGCCGGCACCGTGCTCGACTACGGCAAACTCCTCCTGCTCGGCCTGGACGGGATTTCTGCGGAGATTGAAACCATGAGGTCCGGGAGTTCATTCCGCGAATCCTGCCAATCGGCCATCGGAACCTTTCGATCCACACTGGACCACTATGCCACGCAATGCCGCAGCGCGGGCCAATTGGAGATGGAGGGCATCCTGCTTGCGATCCGGCACGAACCGCCCCGCACATTCCGCCAGGCGATCCAGCTTTTCTGGCTTTGGGCGCTTCAGAGCGGGTCATGGAACTACGGGCGTTTGGATGTTGTGCTAGGCCCTTACCTGGCGCGTGACATTGACACCGGCACAATAACAGAGGCGTCGGCGCAGGAGATGGTCTGTTCGCTTTGGACCCTTATTCATGGCTACAGCAATCAATACAACAACCGGGTCTTCATCGGCGGGAAGGGCCGCCCCGATGAGGCGGCGGCGGACCGCTTTGCGCTCATGGCTATTGAGGCTACTCGAAGGGGCCGGCTGAACCAGCCGCAGCTTTCCCTCAGGTTTTATGCCGGTCAGAATCCCGGGCTTTGGGATCGTGCGCTCGACGCCATCGGCGAAGGCTGCACATTCCCGATGCTCTACAACGACGACGTGAACATCCCCGCAGTGGAAAAAGCATTCGGTGTCTGTCCGGAGATGGCCGCCCAATACACCCCGTTCGGCTGCGGTGAATACACGCTCTCCCATTTCGGTGTCGGCACGCCAAGCGGCGTGGTCAATTTGCTCAAGGGACTTGAGGTTGCGCTGCACGGAGGGAAGGACCCTTTCACCGGCCGGACAGTGGTGGAGGGCATCCCTGAGGTCTCGGATCTGGAATGCTTCGAGGATCTCTGGCAGGCCTATACACGGGTCGTCGATCCGCATGTCGAGGCCCTCGCACTCCAGCAAAAAATCGAATATGAGGTGGCCGGGCGCGAAGCCTCCTTCCTCTACCTCAGCATGCTCACCTCCGACTGTCTGGAAAAGGGCAGACCTCTGCTGGAGGGCGGGGTCCGTTATCTCGGAGGCACCCTTGAAACCTACGGCAACACCAACACCGCCGACAGCCTGCACGTCATTGACGAACTCGTTTACCGGCGTCGAGAAGTCTCTCTTCCCGCCCTCGTTGCGGCACTCGATGCAAATTTCGACGGGCACGACGACCTGCGCAGCAAATGTCTGGCGGTCCGCAAATACGGAAACGATGAAGCCACCGCCGACGCGATGGCTCAGCGGGTGCATCGGCACATCTGCCTGAAAGCCCTCAGCCGGGCGAAACTTGCTGGACTGGATTCCTATCTCGTCGTCATCATCAACAACTGGGCGAATACGGTTCTCGGAAAAAATTCCGGCGCGAGCGCCGATGGCCGTTTGTCGGGCCAACCGATGGCGAATGCCAACAACCCGGCCCCGGGTGCGGATATTTCCGGGGCCACGGCATTTCTCAATTCGCTTGTGAAACTCGATTCTTCGATCCACGCGGGAACGGTCCAGAACATGAAGTTCACCAAAGACTGGTTCGGATCTCTTCGCCCGAAATTCGACGCCCTGCTGCGGGCCTATTTCGATGCCGGCGGAACCCAGGCCATGATCACCGTCGTTTCGCGCGATGACCTCGAAGCGGCTATGGACGAACCGGAAAAATGGGGCCACCTCATGGTGCGCGTCGGGGGATTCAGCATTCGATTCGTCGAACTTCCACGCGAGGCGCAACTCGAAGTGCTCGGGAGGACGTTGCATTGAGTGTGACCGGCATTGTCTTCGATATCCAGCGGGCCTCGCTGCATGACGGCCCCGGACTGCGGACAACGGTCTTCTTGAAGGGCTGTCCGTTGCGCTGCAAATGGTGCCACAATCCTGAGTCGCAGAACCTCAACCCCGAGGTCGGAGCCAGCGGGAAGGTGTATGGTCGCGAGATGTCCTTGGAGGAGGTGATGGAGGCCGTGCTCGCAGACCGGCGGTTCTACCATGCGTCTGGCGGCGGTCTGACCATATCCGGCGGCGAACCCACGGTGCAACGGAGCTTCTGTCTGGCATTGCTGCAAGCCGCAAGGACCCAAGGCATCCACACATGCCTGGACACCTGCGGCCACTTCCCGACATCATACCTCCCGTCTCTCCTGCCACTCGTGGACCTCTGGCACTATGACATAAAAGCCACCGGCATGGCGGAGCATGCAAAATGGACGGGGGTCGATGGCGAACTCATCGGGACAAATCTCGCCGCACTCCAGGCGGTCGGAGCCAGAATCCGTCTGCGATGTCCAATTATCCCCGGGGCCAACTCAACGCCCGAACACCTGGACCATTTGGCCGGGATCGAAGACTCCGGAACATTTGAATGCGTTGAGCGCCTGACCTATCACGCCACTGGAAACTCCAAGTATGCTGACTTGAAACGGCCGGTCCCCGATTTTGGCGCTTCTCAAGGTTGCCCGTAGCCCGATCAGAGAACATCTCCACCGGCACCGGTGACCCCAAGCGGGAGGCTGTTCCTATCGTTGAGCTCATCGAACAGATATGCCAGACCTTGCACTGAACTGTGTATGGTCTGAGAAAGCCTGTCTCTATGCGGGGCGGGCATTTTTACCTGCCATAGAATTGGGGGAGCTCCGAATCAGAAACACCAAGGAGACCATTTCGTTCCATTTTCAGCCAACTCGGGGCGATAGCGGCCAAACATCAGCACAGAATGGCAGGAAGCGGTAAGCAATAGCGCGCATAAATTATACAACATAAACAGTGAAACGTTAAACTGAGAACATTGATCGAGCGAATCCCAGAGAACAGGCTCATGCGTCTTCATGCGGGCAGATTGTAGCCAGCATTCGGCAATGGTCAGCAAAACGAAAGATGGCCGCAAGCATCATGCATTTTCACAGACATCCACACGCCGCACCCCTTCCATATGACATAGGCTTAGCTCGCGTACGGAATATCATCCGAGCACGAAGTCAATCAGCGCTTCAGGCATGTGGCTTTAGCTATGGTTTCAGACTAAGCATTTCTATCTTCCCGGCATCGCCATTCTTTCACGAATGAGCACTATTGATTGGATCTTCGTTGTAATCCCTCTGCTGATTGTTTTTGCGGTCGGCACTTATACTCAGCGGTATATGAAGAGCGTGTCGGACTTTCTCTCCGGTGGACGATTGGCCGGGCGATACCTTCTCGCAGTTTCGCGAGGGGAGATGCAGGCGGGAGCGGTGGTATTCGTAGCTGCGTTTGAAGTGATTTCCAAATCGGGATTTACCCTGAATTGGTGGAACTGGATTGGTGTTCCCGTGGGGGTGCTAGTCGGGATCAGCGGTTTTGTAATCTATCGCTACCGGGAAACCCGGGCGATGACCTTGGCCCAGTTCTTTGAGATCCGCTACAGTAAGTCCTTCCGCCTCTTCACTGGCCTTCTAGGCTTTTTCGCGGGGATGCTCAACTTTGGCATCATTCCTGCCGTCGGATCGAGGTTTTTTGTCTATTTCCTCGGGCTACCGCCGACAATCACGCTCTTTTCCTTCTCCATCCCGACATACATTCCACTCATGGGCTTGCTCCTCACGGTCACTTTGCTGATCGCGACCAGCGGCGGGCTGCTCACGGTGATGATGACCGATTGCATTGAGGGGATCATTTCACAGGTGTTGTACCTCGTCATCATTTTTGCCCTGATCTCCATGTTCAGCTGGGCGCAGATCACAGATGTTTTGGGGAACCAACAACCCGGACATTCCCTACTGAACCCGTTTGATTCCAGCGGACTGAAAGATTTCAATATTTACTATGTGTTAATGGGCCTTTTTGTCGGTGTGTATGGAACCATGGCCTGGCAGAACTCGGGGTCCTACAATTCCGCAGCGAGTTCTCCTCATGAATCCCGGATGGCTGGAATTTTGGGCTTCTGGCGGGGAATGGGGAAAGGTGCTGTGGTGGTCCTTCTGGCGGTTTGCGCGATGACCTATTTGTCACACCCGGATTTCACTGCCCAATCCCTCACCGTGCATCAGGAAATTTCCGGGATTTCCAATCCACAGATCCAGCAACAGATGACAATTCCGATCGCCTTGTCGCATCTTCTGCCGGCCGGAGTGAAAGGGGCGCTGTGTGTCATTCTACTCATGGGAGTCTTCGGTGGCGATTCAACCCACCTTCACTCTTGGGGAGGGCTTTTCATTCAGGACGTGCTGGTGCCGCTGCGGAAAACGCCATTCGGCCCCAAGCAACACGTCCGCCTGCTGAGACTCTCTATGGCCGGGGTAGCGATATTCGCGTTTATTTTCGGGAGCCTGTTTCAGCAGACGGAATACATCATGATGTGGTGGAGCGTGACGATGGCCGTGTTTGTCGGCGGGGCGGGTTCCGCCATTATCGGCGGTTTGTATTGGAAAAAGGGTACAACGGCTGGTGCCTGGGCCGGGCTTATCGCAGGCTCAGGGCTTTCTCTTGGCGGGATCGTAGCCCGCCAGCCTCTGTGCGGGCAGGCGTTGCAGTGGGGAAACGACCTGCTTTCGATGTCGGGATTCGATACTCACCGCTGGATCGAATTTCTGCTCGATCACGTCGGCAATAATTTTCCTCTCAACGGTGTTGAGATTTCCTTTTTCGCAACGCTGACCGCCATCCTGCTGTATGCTGTCGTCTCGCTGTTAACCCATAAAGAGGACTTCAATATGGACCGCATGCTACACCGTGGCTTGTATGCAACTGTCAGCCAAGCCGGAGTGGAGAACAGGCAGGACGTGCAACCGGTGCGGAGGGGATGGATCAGACGGCTCGCCGGCGTTGATGAGTGCTTTTCGCGTGGTGACAAATGGATCGCTGGACTTCTTTTAGGGTGGAGCCTGTTTTGGTTTACGGTATTCATCGCAGGCTCGATCTGGAATTTACTTGCTCCATGGCCGGAATCCGTCTGGGCCTCCTACTGGCATGTTGTGGGAATCGGCATCCCCATCATTTTTGCCCTGATCACAGCAGTCTGGTTCACCTGGGGAGGTCTGCGTGACATACGGGCTCTGTTCCGTCGGCTGCGTGAGCAGAAGATCAATCATTTGGATGACGGGACGGTCATCAATCATCAGAATCTTGACGAAACCGCTTTGGGTCCCGGCCCTGAGCAACCCTCGGCAAAGAATATGTCCTGATGCAGGCGCTCTCCGCACATTATATCTCGGGAACCCATTGGGACCGCGAATGGTATCGGCCCTTTCAAGAATTCCGCTTTCTGCTTGTCCAACTGATGGATGGGCTCCTCGATCTGATGGAATCCGGTGAAGAATTTCGCTATTTTCAACTTGATGGTCAGACGTGCATGCTTGACGACTACCTGGAGGTGAGACCGGAAAACCGGGCACGTCTGGCCAAGTTGATCCAAGCCGGACGGATTCTTGTCGGCCCGTGGTTCACGATGCCGGATCTATTCTGTGTGGGTGACGAAGCTTTGGTTCGCAATCTGCTTCTCGGGCGCAGGATCTCACGGGACTGGGGAGTTGATCCGATGCCCGTAGGATTCGTGTGCGACATGTTCGGGCATCCATCGCAGATGCCGCAGATTTTTGCGGGATTCGGATACCATGACTGCGTTCTTGGGCGCGGCACCAATGAGTCAACGACCCCGCCGTTCTTTTATTGGGATGCGCCGGATGGCTCCCGCGTTTTCACCTTCAAACTGCAGGATGCAGAAGGGTATGGAGCCTTTGCCCTGCCGCGCGTGGTCATGGAAAGGGAAAAACCTTTTGAAGGGAGCTCCCTGAAAGCCTTTAGCGCGGACATGGAGACCGCCGGAGACGATCCGGCGCGACAGCGGCATGTCCGGGAAAAACACTTCCGGATTGAGCTGAAAAAATACATGGACCATGAGATCGCGCGCGGAGGAGACGGGCGCGTGTTGTGCCTCATGGATTCCATGGACCACACCTTGCCCGCAGGTGCTGTTCCTGCCTACCTGCGCCTGATTCGCGAGACGTGCCCGGGCGTCGAGCCGAAGCACTCGACGCTGCCGGAGTTTTTCCGCGAGGCGCGGGCGACGGTGCAGGATCCGCCCGTGCGAGTCGGGGAACTCCGCGAGCCCAGCCGCAACCGGTCATCTTACCTTTGGTTGATTCCCAACTGCCCATCCGCGCGCGTGCGAATGAAGGCCGCCAACGATGAATGTCAGACGCTGCTGGAAAAGTGGACCGATCCCTTTGTGGCGATTGCGAACCTGCGCGGGGCCGGGATTCCCCTGCAGCATCTTGGAATTGCGTGGAAATTTCTGCTCACCAACCATGCGCACGACTCGATCTGCGGGTGTTCGATCGACCAGGTCCACCGTGACATGATGTATCGGTTCGAGCAGGCCCGCGTGCTTGGCGAACAGCTCCGCTCGCAGGCGATTGGATTTCTGACGCGTTCCTGCGTCGACCTTGCGCGCACCCGGAACGAGTTCACCCTCACAGTCGTCAACCCGCTTCCGTTTGCCCGGACGGAAGTCGTCGTCTTTGACGTGGATCTGCCGGTTGACTTTCCCGCTGAGTTCCGGGAGTCGTTCTCTTCCCCGGCACTCAAGGCGTTCGCCCTCGAGGATGGCGATGGGAAGTTGATCCCCTACCAGCGGCTTTCGTATGAACCCCGCACCAGCGAGAGATCGC
Organism: uncultured Chthoniobacter sp.; assembly: GCA_964600115.1. Lineage (GTDB taxonomy): Bacteria > Verrucomicrobiota > Verrucomicrobiia > Chthoniobacterales > Terrimicrobiaceae > QYQL01. The sequence goes on from CAZRIL010000026.1 coordinate 30,635, forward strand.
GGTTCGCGAAGTTCTGCTTTCAGAACGACGGCGAATTCTCCCGCTACCGGATCGCCGCCAGGCTGGATCTTCCGGGGCTGGGGTTCCGATCCGTGCGCGTCGTGCCGTCGGAGACTCCGGTCCGCACGCTCGGTTCACTCCGGACTGGTCCCGCATCCGCCGCCAACGGGTTTCTCTCAATCGAGATCGCCCCCAATGGAACCCTCATCCTCAAGGACGAGGGAACAGGTGAGATTTATCGGGATTTGTTCACCTTCGAGGACCGCAGCGAGCTTGCGGACGGCTGGTTCCACGCGCATGGTCTGAACGATGAGCAGATCCTGTCAACGGCATGTTCTGCGCAGACATCTGTCGTGCATGACGGGCCGGAGCTTGTGGCGTTCCGCTCCACGGTGACCCTTCAGGTTCCAGCGCGTTACGACGGGTTATCCCAGCGCCCTGCGCCCGAGCTGACCCCCGTTGTCATCAGTTCGGTTTTCACACTGCGGAGGGAGTCGCGCACGGTGGATGTTGAGGTTCGCGTGGATACGCGGGCGGAGGACCATCGGCTGCGCATGCTTCTTCCGACGGATTGCCCTGGCGCGAAATCCTATTTTGCACATCAGGCGTTTGACTTCGTGGAGCGGGCTGTGGCGCTTGATCCAGGAACGGTCACATGGCAGGAGATGGAGCAGGCTGAAAAGCCGTTTCTTGGAATGCAAACCATCGGCGAAGGCGCTCGCGGCTTGGCGGTTCTGTCGGCATCCGGCCCGCACGAGGGCGGCATTGTTGATGACTTGCGACGGACGATGCTCGTGACGCTCATTCGCTCCTTTCGCAAAACGGTCGGCACAGGCGGCGAGAGCGACGGATTAGAATCCGGCGCCACGACATTTCGGTTCCGCCTGCTCCCCTTTGCCAACACGCTTCCCCGCGCCGAAGCCCTTGCAGAGTTAGCCAAGCTGCAGAGCGGGCTCCTCACGCGACAGACGGGCCCCCGTCCGTCGGGATACCCGAAGATGGCGGGCGATGAGCCTGCGACGCAGGGATTCATGGACTGCCTCTCCGGCAACCTGGTGGTTTCAGCCATCAAGACCCCCGAGAGCGCGGAGGGGCTGATCGTGCGGCTTTGGAATCCTACCGGCCAAACGCTGAAGGAGGAGATCGTTTTTTCGAGGGAGGTTGTTGAGGCGACACCCGTGCTTCTCAACGAGGACCCTCATGAGGTTCCTGGTGTGTTGGAGCGCCAAGGAAACACGATCACCGTTCTTGCGACTCCTAAGAAAATCATCACATTGCTGGTTGTCTTTCGGGATTGATCAGCGGGCATGAAGAAAATCCATTCTATGCGGAAAGCAATCACACCACTCGCCGCCTTTCTCCTATGCCTTCCTTGCGTGCTGACGTGCGCCGGCCTTGTGCATGGTCGGGACTCCGCCTTTCCTCCGGTTGACGGACGTCCTGGAATCCTGGTGCCCCATGCCGACAAGCGACCCCTGATCTCAGCAGATTTCCGGGATCCCGCGTGGACGCCGGCGGCAGTGATTGCTTCATTGCTCCCAAGCTACGCCTCTCAATCGTCCACCCGCCCGTCTCCTACAAAGGTTCTCTTGCTTTGGGATCGCTCCTTTCTCTATGTGCGGTTTCTTTGTGGGGGGCGGCCGCCCCGAAATGCTCAGGCGGGCCGGGATGCTGACCTTTATCTGGGCGATGTGGTGGAGGTGTTCCTGAGCCGCTTCTCCGATGTGCGCGAATACTTTGAAATCCAGGTCTCCCCGGCGAACGACGTTCTCGATCTCCGTTTCGCTATGCCTGAGGCCCCGGACTTTCAAAGCGACGGGGTGCTAACAAAAGACTACTCGCTTCATATTCTTCAGAAGGATCGCTCGTGGAATTTCGCGAAGCTGCGGACCGCCAGCCGGGTATCAGGCGGATTATGGGTTGTTGATATAGCCATCCCGGCGCGGGAAATCATCCGTAATTCGGCGGAGACGGACCTGCGACCGGGCTGGCTCCGTGCAAATTTTTTGCGATATGAATGGGTCGGTGCACGGGGGAAACCCTCGCTTGTTTCGTCGAACTGGTCCGTCGTCCGTCAAGGCTGTCCGCAAATCTCTCCCGGCTCCCTCGGCTGGTTGCGGCTCGTCGCTGCCAACGATGAGCCTCACCCGTGAGCACATCGACATTTCATGCGGGCACGGCAACCCCCGCCTCGTCAAGCCGGCCGTCATGATCCAGAACCTGCCCGGCTTTGAGCAGGCATTCCCGCAAATTCTGGTAAGGCACATCCTGAACGTCGCAGCGCAGTTTCAGGGCGAGATCCGCCGCCACTGCAGCTGACTCCCCGAGCACCATGAAGACCGGCTCCATTCTCAATGAACCGTATGCAATGTGAGAAGCCGACAAGCAGACCGGCACCAGGAGGTTTCCACACTCGCCACGACGAGGAACGATGGTCTTGAAGGAGATCGGATAGGGAGGGAATCCTTTGATTTCGACGTTGCCCTCGTTCAGAACCCTTCCATGCCTCACCACCCGCTGACAGTTGTGGGAGTCCATTCCATAGGCACCAAGCCCGATGGGGTCGGGTGCACGGACCGCTCCGAGACAGTCGTGCTCGGTGATCACATAGTCTGATACCATGCGCCGCGCCTCGCGGATATACAACTGGGGAGGAAAATGTCCCGTCGCGAGGAACTCGTCGGCCGCATAGCCGAGGCATGCGACTTTTTCGCGCACCGGATCCGGCGCATCGTTTTGCAGATAGAACAAAAGCCCGGCCACATAGTTCACATGCTCCTGGAAAATGCGTTCCCGTTCCTCATATCCCGCTTGGGGCCAGCGGTAATTTCCTCCGATGTAGTCGGTGCTGAAAGCCCCGCAGTTATTGGTGTCGGTCTTGCTGTTGGGTAGGCTGACAGATAGAGAAAGGGCGTCGAAGTAGCCGGCTTCCAGATAGCGGCGAAGGAGTTCATAGCGATAGGGATCGTAGTCCGGCGGTGCGGTGAACGGCACGCGGTTGTTCTCCGTGGCGGTCAGGCACAACCTGAAGTTGTAGGCCTGGATGCGATGATCGCCATCACCATGGTGCCCGGGTGGTTCCTCCGAGATCTCTGGGATCAGGCCGGACGACGGATCTCCCGGAATGCGGTAGGGATCGATGGCGACTTGAAAGTTGTGGTTCGGATGGCCGAAAAACACTCCGTTAAAGAGCTCGTCGTAGGTTTCGGAACACTCGCGCCCGATCACATGAGAAATGCCCGAAGCAGCAAGGAGGTCCCCCTCGTAGGTGGCATCGATATAAACGTCCGCCTGAACTGAAAGCCCGTTTTCACAATGCAGCGAGCGAATGTCCGATCCGTCAAGTTCGACCCTGTCGAGCCACGCCTGATACCGAGGTTCAATGCCAGCGGCGTTCAGCCAGTCGGCGATAACTCTGGCTGCCACGTGCGGTTCGAAATACCAACGCTCCTCGCATCCGTAGTGCCGCCCGAGCTCACGGTAGAACTGCCGCGAGATGCCTCCGATCGCTTGTTTGTCACCGAAATCGGTTGCGCCTAGTCCTCCTGTGGTTAGGCCACCGAGGTGGAGACCATTGACCAGCAGGGCAACGGACCGGCCTCTCCGGCGGGCTGCCAACGCAGCAACAACACCCGACGCAGAACCTCCATAGACACAAATATCCACCTGAAGCGGCTCGGTTCCCTGTTTGGTTGCAGTTGGTGTGTAGTATGAAAGGTTTTTATGAAACATGGCTGCTATTCACCCTGTTTCGCCGATAATAAGTCTGCCACTCAGAAGGTTAAGCGGGAGAGGACAAAAGGTTAACAGGTTGATCACCGACAGTCAGGCTCGGCTCATCAATGCCATCTCAAGGGAAGTGCTTGAGCGTTGCTGCGACTCCGTGATCCTGAAGTCCCCGGAGATAGGCGACCGCACAGAGGTTGATGCGCTGAGGATCGTCTCCGTAACTCCGGGCGGTAGTGCCGTCCAGGCAGCAAGGCGCCGCCGGTCTGTACTTTAATAATTTGCCCAACCAGTCGGGAGGACGGAATCCAGCTGTCTCAAAAGGTGAGCGAAGAATGCAAGAACTGTGCAATCGCATCCCGCCAACTCCAGCGAGCCAGCGTATCCTCAACCCAATTTCCCGAAGGCATAAACGTCATTCGACCCGGAAACTCTGAAGGCTCATCGGAGGAGCAGAAAGATCGAAAACCAGAACCCCGTTTTCAACTTTTGTTGGAAGAGGCTTCCCTGTCACCAGATCAGTGACAGATTCCTTCCCTGTCCAAGCCCCTGCAACCTGCAGTTTGAAGTCCGCGCTTTCAAGCCCCCGGTGGACAACGGAAAGAAATGAACCCCTGCCGGTCCGGTAAACGCGGACCCGCAGATCTGGCTCTTCCCGCCCAGTCGGCTTTACCACAATCTCACCCGGCAAAGCTGGGAGCGCGAGGTATGCCTGAGCAAATCGCCGGTGCGCATCAAGAAAACCCTGACCGTAGGTATATGTCGTTTCAGTCAGAATCCAAGGATCACCGTGAAAGACACTCAGGACCTGCTCGGCCATGGCAAAGTCCGGCCCGCCCGTGGACATTTCGCTTGATTCATAATTGTCTCCCTGCACGTTCCACCTTCCCTTTTCCTCGTAGTTGAAGATCTTTGTGAGGGCCAGTTGCTCTCCGGTCCGAAAATAGTTTATATACGCTGGATTGTCGGCAAGGTAACGCCAGTTGAGCGGACCGAGGAGGGCGAATCCCTTCACATCTGAGTAGAGTTCAGGCCAAACTTGATGGTCAGCATCTTTACTGTTCCGCATCTTATCCACATAGACCTCTGGAGGAGTTTTTGCCTGAGCAGCGGCTTCGCGTTCGTAAACCTTGCGGCTCGTGTGGACGTTATAGGCATCTGTGAAGTCCTGCGCTCCACGATTGAACTTACCTAGATTCCAGTTGTCGGAATCCCAATTGTAGTAGAGCAGCTTCAGATCCGGGCGGATTGTTTGCAGCGCCTGCGCAAGCCCTTGATGAAAATCACGCCGCTTGCCGTGCCACCAGGCGACATAGCTCTTGCCCACAGCCCCCGACGATGCCCATGTGGCCAATGCGGTATCATCCAAGCCATCAGGGATGTCAATCTTCACCTCTTTCGAAAACATCTCCACATCGAAGCGGCTGTAGCTGATGGGCAGCCGGTCACTGCGGATTCTGAACATAACGCCACCCAGCTGCGGATTCTTGGATATATTCGCTCCGACCACCTCTTGGAATATCGTCGTGATTTCCTGTGTTACAATCGGCTGAAGGAGATCCGAGCACCATGTGTGAAACCTGTTAGGCTTGGCTGGTTTTCCGCTTGCTGCCACTGCTTGGAACTCGCGAGGAATATTATCCGAGCCGCCGTATTCCAGCCGGGGAAACAGTTTGATGCCGCCATCGCGCGTGGCCTCCAGAAACTGCTCATAGGTGCTGGTTTCTCCCTCGGGCAAGGGATCTCGAATCGGTTTCGTGACTTTAAAAGGAAGATCTTTGGCACGCCAAAAGGCTAGGTTTCCCCACTTGAGAGTTTCGGGCGAAATCGCGTTGTAGCCGGAGAAACGGGCGTGAGCGACCAGATCTTTTGGCACTGTTTCCGGTTCGCGTTCCCAATCGGCCAGAAAGGTCCTCTGGGGAAGTCCCTCCGGGAATCGGATAGCAGGATAGTGCGCCGCTAGATCCGGAATCTCGTAAACACGGATTTGGCTGACGGCAGGTCCGGAGTCGTATTGCGACGCATAGGCTCGACCGATGTCGTGAAAAAAGATCCAGAAGCCTTTGTCGGCGGAAACGGAACGGCTTCCGGGACTCCCGTAAGTTAGCTGGTCGGGAATCACGAGCACATCATAGAAGGCGAAGCCTTTTCGCAGCGGGTAATTGTCAAAAGGATTGTCCGACGAGACACCAGTCTTGAATCCGAGCCCCTGGTAGTTTCGTCCCGCGTCTATGTTCACCGGGAAGTAGCGCGTCTTGTCCTCCGGGTATTCGATTCGCACGAGGTATGCGGTGCCCGGTCGAATGTTGCGTCCTACACGGTAACCGAACCACTCGCTATTGTTGGCCTCGCGGTAGCGCTTCCCTTGAAACTCCCTGATCTTGATTCCGTTTTCCCATGTGGCGTAACTAACCCGTCCGACCCAGCTTCCACGGACCCCACCCTCCTTGTATGGCTGGGGGGATTCCGACGGGTCAAGCGTGGCATCTACTACATCCACGAGTTTGAGACGCCCATAGGGAGTATCCTCACTGGTTTCTGCGAGTGACGGCAGTTGAAGATTGTCACGCTGCTGATAGCTCAGCGTCACATTGCGCTGCGTCGCAGCGTAAACCACAGCACCTTTTGCATTGCGCACCTGGAGACGCAGGTCAAAAAACTCTGAGTAGTAAAGTTTACGAGACTGTTCCGGCGTGAGCGTGGCCGTGGCCTGCAGGAATGGTTTATCCCTCTCGGTGCGAAGTGTTGCATTACCCTCGGCAATCTGCCGAAAGAAGCAATCCATCAATTCGAAAGCGACCGTCGAATCGCTGTCTGCCACCGCAATTTTTGGAATGCGGATCGCTACCTCCAAACGTTTCCCGACGTTCGCACCGGGATCGAATTGCTGCGGTAAAGAGAAGGCGTGATCCGTCCCCGCCTCTCTCAGTTCCACCCATGCATTGAGTGGCTCGAGAACAAAGGGGCTACCATTTAGCCCATTACCATTGCTGTTTTCCGTGCCAGTGAGGCGGATAGCAATGACGTTAAGTGCCGCGTAATGCACAAGTTCCTTTGGGATGATGAAGTCCATGTCTTTATCCCATTTTGTTGTTTTCCCCAGTGAGGTTCCGTTGAAGAATACCTCGCCGTTATCCTGACTGTTCAACACCTTGCCCGCCTGAAGGCGCAGGGAAAGTCCATCCCAATCCGCAGGTATAAAAGCCTGCTGAATAAACCACCCCGGACCGTTGTGTCCGCGAAATCCCTGAGCTTGCCACGTTTGCCCGGACATCATGGGAGTCCACGCCGAGGTGTCGAATCCAGGCTTTTCCCATCCGGCAGCCACTCCTTGTCCGGGACCTTCGGGTGAAAACATCCAGAGGCCATCGAGCGGCACCGTGGATGGCATGCCGGCGGGCAACCGGCCAACTGTGAAACTGGCGAGACGGATCTTGCCGCCCCCATGGAGTTCGTTGTTGTTGTAACCAACGGAGATCGCGTTGACAGCACTGGTATCGGGCATGAAGGCCAGGCTTTTGTGGGTGCGTTTGACAAACTCCGCAAAAGGAATCACGACTTGAGTCCATCCGCCGGGTTGCACCCGGAAAGAGGTGGACCACCCGCCGCCGCCGGTTCCGAAGCGGAAGTTTCCGGCGTTCAGATGGATCCGCATTTCGCCAGCCAAGTCATCGGTTTGATAAAAGAAGCTCAAATAGTCATCCCCGCGATCCCTCCACTTGGATCCGTTCAGTTCTGCGGGGAGACGGAAATCAACAAATTCTCCACTGGAATTCGGGAAACGCACTTCAAGCCCCAGAGCTGAAGTTCCCTCGCCCGGACCTTGCTGGACACTCATGCCGATACGGGTATCGGTTGTTCCAGGATCGTGCCACCCAGTGACCCAGGTTTTTCCTTCCCTCAGGCGGGATTCAAGATCAACGGCTGCCTGTAGGTCCAGCGGTTGCCTCGATATGGGGGTGCGTGCAATTGGAATGAAGGGTCCGGGCTTGATAAGGCGTGCATTCCCAAAAGCGAAGCCCCCATTACCCACCTTGCTAGTGACTTCGACGGCCAACAAGTTCTCCGCTCCCCATCTCACGAATTCGGGAGAAATAGGATAGAATCTGGGGCTGCGTGGCTTGTTGGTCATCGCTCCGACAGCATTCCCGTTAAGATAAGTCCGGTCGGACTGGTCGGCTGGAGGGAGTTGCAAGAAGAGCGGCTGACCCCGCCATGTTTCAGGAATGACAAACCGGATCCGATACCAGCCTTTGCCCTGATAGTTGGGAAATCCTTGATAAACCCACTTGCCGGGCACCTCCTGTGTTGACCATGCGGCATCATCGAACCCCTGTGACGCAAAGGTGGCGCTTCCATCTTGCGCGGACTTGTCCACAGAGAAACGCCATGTGCCCGCCAGGTTGATTTCTGAACCGGGGGGAATCGACTCGGCGGAGTGGCCTTGCGAGATTGCGCAGAGCGTGGCGAAAAGTATCAGGATCGCCCGGACCGGCATTCCAACATTTGCAGTAACCATAGAATGAGACAACGCGATTAATATCCGATATTCAACCCGGAGAGTTTGCCGCCCTCGGACATCGAGTTGCATGGTTTTGTCTCCGATCTGACAACAGCGGGAAGCCTGATAATCATGCTTACTGGTTGAGACTGCGGAAATAGACCGAGCCAAATTCAATTTTGTTATTCGCTGGATTCAGGAATCGTTCGACGATTGTCCTCGTCCGCTGCTCGGCAGTTACCAGCAACCGGCCGTCGGGTGTCTGCTCGATGGCCTGGCCGATGGAGTAGATCGAGAAAACGTTGCCTCGAGCGGTGATCAAGTTGCTGATCTCCCGATAGAGGGCCTCGCTTTGCTCCCCTCCGTCGGCGATCCCTTTGATCTCCACGATTTCGCCTGCGGAGTCATAGCCGGAACCGTATCCGTAGGTTTTTCCATGCGGACTTCCATCCGCGAGCACCCTGCGATAAATGTTTCCGGCAAGGGTCAGCGCCTGCGCTGAGGTGACCTTGGAGGAGGAGTTGGTCGAGTCATTTCCGCAGCCTTGCAGCACGGCGGCAAGCGGAAGGATGCGGTCCAATCCAAAGGGCTCCACCTTGGCGTTGACGTTCACCCGGCCGCCGATTGCGGTGTCACGGGGATTATAGACATATTTGGCATTGGGGCTCACACTGAGGGGCGAGGTGAACAAGTCCATGAACGCCCAGTCTGGCACAACAGTGGTTGTCTGGGAGTTTGGCTGGAGTCGCATCGTCCGCCAGGGAGTGCCGGCGGGGAGATCCAGCTGGGGAGGTGTTGCCGCCGGGGTTTTCGGGGAACATTCCACTCCCGTGTGGACGTATCCCAACTCGCCGGCGGACGTAACCATGCCGAGAGTATTATTCGAAGATCCGGCGGGCGACGGCATATAAAGACTTGCTGTGCTCAGATTCCCGCCCGCATCGGTATCTTGCTGGGGGCTCTTTGCCGGATCTGGAGCCTTGGGCCCATTAAGCACGGAAATCGAGTTGGGAGCTCCAAAGGTATTACCGCTGGTCCGCAGCTTCCAATCATCAGGATGCTTGTTCACTCGCGGATCGTCCACCTCCATAGAGGTGATGGCTCCCGGGGCAACCCCGACAGGATCAACCGGACAGGAAATTTTATAAGCGGAGAATGCCGGGACCACATCCAAACGGGCGGCGGTGGCGCTCAACGCTATCGCGACGCGGGCGGTTGCGGTCGTAGGCCTGGCAACAACATTCGTCGTCGCTGTGGTCCTCGTGTAGGTGATCACCGTATAGTTGCCTTTTGTTAAAATGGGGTTGCTGATTTGGGAGGCAAGGAGCTGCGGCGGCGAGGACTCGATGCCAAAGCCGTTCACGCCGGACTCCGAGCTGAGATACAGCTTGGAGACGTCCACCTGATCGATGCCGTAATTCTCTGGCAAATAGAGTTCCACCTTGAACGTCATGGTCTTGAAATCCGGGCTCAGCCAAACTCCGACTTCTGTGATGAGAGGCGCCCTTGTCTGTCCGAAATACGACAGAGAGTAATTTGTAGGGGCTTCTGATTTGGTAAATGTTGGAGGAGTGAGCCCGTCACTTATCACCCGCAAGGGTTGGACCATGCCCTGGTAATCCTGCCCGGTGGGAGACCATGGCGCGGCCTCCTTGCAACGGACATAATCAATGATGTTGATCGCCAGCTGGGCGAGGCGAGTGGCTCGGATTGATGCCGGATAGGCGCTGAAATACTTGTCTTGGAGACTGGATGAGCCGTCCACCATGGGCCAATCGGAACGCTGCATGTAGCTGGTGAGCCGGTTGATCGTGTCGGTAATCTTGACCGAGTCGAGATTGATATAGGGGCCGGGACCGTTGGTCGCACCACTCATGCCTTCCTTGCCGTCAACAATGATGCGAATGTAATAGGGCTTCCCGTCCTTCCCGGGCAACCCGTTTGTCCCCACCCACTGCCCGTTGTAAGGGCCACTTGTCGCCTTCGTCCACCCGGCCCGGTCGGGACGAGTGGTCAGGACGATCCTCGGCTCATTAAAGAACGTCGTGTTCGGATCATGATTGTAGTGGGTGAGCTCAAACTTGTTTGCCGCCAGCGCTGCGGCGGCTCCTGGGCCGGACGGCTGCAGCTCGATTTGCCGGGCCTCCTCCGGCGTGTTGAAGAAATGCAGTGGGATACTGCCGTAGTTGATGTCCGAGGTAATGAATCCATGGATGGCGTCCGCCATCGGCTGTGTCAGGTTTGTCAGCGCGGTCAGGTCGATCTTGCTGGGGTGGGCGGGAGGGTTTGTGTTCGTGGCTCCGCGCCCCCAGGCGAGGTTGTAGTTCACCTTGCTGCTCTCGTCGTCGGCCCAGTAGGCGTAACGCCCGACAAGCGGGTTGGTCGAATTTGACGTATTTAATGATGGAGGCATCTCGTTTGTGTCTGTCGTGCCATCCTTCCGCACATAGATCCACCTCACCGGCATTTTGATTTTTTGGGAATTGGGGTTGGCCGGATCAGTGAGCCGGTCGGTAATCAGGCACGTGCCCGGGTCGCGCAGGGTCGGGACATTCAAATTCGGTGCTTGGTAAACAGGATCTGCAGGTGTCGCCGTGGACAAGCCCGAGGAAAGCGGGACCACGGCAGCCAGCCCTTTGCGATCATCAATCGGCGTGGCGGGATCATCCGCAACGGCTCCTGCAACGAGTTGTCCGGGCTGGCTGATCCAGTTGCGTTCCGGGTCCTCGGTAGATTTTCTCAGTGTGGCAATCACCTCGTCCGCTCCGCGTTGCGCCAGAAACCGGGCCCGCGATTTTTCGAGGTGGGATTTGGCGGCCGGCCGATCCGTCCGCATGCTGACAGCAAACCCGACGATGATGATGCTGATCATGACCACGAACGCCAGGGTGACAAGGAGCGCGATGCCGGAGGGCTGGAGATTCGCCTTTTTCATTGCGAGTTTCGCAGGTGGATCCTGACGTGATGCGCGCGGAAGGCGGGGCCGAACGATGCGAGAGCAGAGTTTTGAAGTGCCGCATCCACGAAGGCGTCGGCATTCGTGCTTGTGTCCACAAGCCCGGTGATCGCGGCCATTTCAGCGGGTCCTACGCGGATTGCAGAGCGAGCGTCAATGAGCACGAGGCTCAGGTCGATCATCGTGGGGAGCGCGCAGGCCGCGCGCGCTCCGAGAAGAGAATCCGTGTAGCCTGTCCGCGAATTAAAAGTTGTCCCGCTCGCTGTGATAACCTGCCCTCCCGAATCGAGGCAGCGGACCCACATGCCGATCACGTTCTCTGCGAACAAACCCAGATAATTGTTCGTAGCATTGGCGGGAGCTACCCGATCAAGCAAAGTGTCTGAGAGCCAAGTATTGGGCTGGCTGGAGATGAGAAAATTCGGATTGGCGGTGATGGCACCAGTAGCGGGATCGCGGGAGGTCAGATTGACGAAAAACCTGCAAAGAACCGCACGCGGGTTCTGCGGGTTGGTTTGGGTATCCCAGCGCACGAAGTAGCCGATTTCAGCCACATCACCCAAGACCTGATCAACCGCGAGCGGAGATTGCCAAAAGATGGAATCCCGGTGGGATATCTGGGTGCTGATGCCCGGAGGGTTTACAACCAACTGCAGGCTGTTCGTGCTGGTTCTGTTGAGGGGCAGCAGTGCGGACTCAAGCTCGTTTGCGATGAAATCGCTTATCGTCCGTGCGTTTTGCATGCGGTCCTTGTTGGCCTCACCAAGTTTCCAGGCACCGCTCGCGCCGCTCAGAATCCCATGGAGCAGGACAACCATCAGGAGCAGGACAACCATGCTCACGAGCACCTCGATGAGGCTAAAGGCGCACTTTCCGAACGGATGGCGGCTAATCCTGAGAACGGCCCGCATCGAAGTTCTTTCAGAATGGAAAGCCCGTCCTCGGACGCTTCGCGCCCTGCGGTGCAACCTCCACGTAGCGGAACACGGAACGTGTTTCGTCATCGGGGTTTCCAGGCTAATACGAACGGACCAGACTCGCATGGATGATGCGTCGATTGGGGGGGGCCGCCGGCCCCAAGGGCCAGGTGAAATCCAGAGTGACCAGGTGCAGGTTCTCGGCCCCCGTGGTTGCTGTCTTGTTGGTGTCGGGCACCGCGCTGATCGCGCACTGGTAAACCGCTCCCTGCAATCGAGCCGTTTCCGGCGTGATCGCGACTCCGACGTTGTTGATCGGACGTCCTGAGGCATCGAAGAAAACGTTTGACCCGGCCTGCAGAGAATTCCATGCGGCGTCGAACTGCCGGCGGCGTAGATCGCTCATTATATCCCCGGCAAACGAAGCCACAAGGGTCTCGTCGGTGGACGAGCGGCTGCTCTTCAACGCAACCGAGAGAAGCCCGGTAACCGCAGTGATCGCAAAAGTGATCACACCCAGTGCAATGACAACCTCAATGAGGGAGAACGCAGGCGCCTCTCTCGTCCGGCTTGGCCATCTCATGGACGGGTGATGATCGTCCGGCCTGTGGCGGGCAGGATCGTTATGCCGTAGTGGTTGGCCGCATGCGTAAAGATCGGAGTCGTGGAGTTCGGAGGGAAATACCCCTCCTTCAGTTTCAGCGATTCGGTCTGCCCGCTGAGGAGGCTGCCGCCCGGCAGGAAGACAAGGTATCGGAAGGAGGCGACAGGCTTGCCGGAAATCTGCATGGATGGGAGCGCCGGGGCAGGAACGCCGGGTGTCGCGGCGGAGTCGGACTTCTCGTTGAGCGTGAGGGCCGGATCGACGACCACCCCGTTGCGAAAAGTTTCCCACTTGGAAATCTGCCGCCAATCCGTCGTCTGCGATGTTTGGCCGTCCTGTCGGGAAGCCAGTTCAAACACCGCGACCGCGCGGTAGGCCTGCTCAAGCGTGCTGTCCGTGGCCACAACCAGTGCGGTCATCGAGTTCCGGGCGAGCGCCTGGGTGCGTGCCAGATTCACCATGTTTGCGACCTGATTTCCTGCCGAAGCCAGCGCTCCCGCCCCCCCGATCTGGTTGAATGCCGGGGCTACCAGCCCGGCCAGCGTCGCCAAGATGGCCATTACCACCAGAAGCTCCGTGATTGAAAATCCTGCGGATTTCTTAAACAGATGCCAGTCCCCGATGCGGCCGGTGGTTTTCATTTTCCAAGCAAGGATCGGCCGGCATCATAATGGATCAGCAGCGATGCCGCAATCTGCGAGCGACGAGAACGAATGCGAAGCCGGAAAAAAGCAGAATCCAAGTAGCAGGCTCGGGAACGGCCGTGGCGATCAGGTTTCCGTTCGAATCCAATCCAAATGTGCTGAAACCGGTCGCTGTGAATTTTGCAAGCTGAGTTCCATCCAAGCCGAATGCATTTGAGCCAAACTTGAGAGATGAGCCTGAAACAAAACCTGTGAGATTAAGAGTGAAATCCCCCCATGTCGCCGCGGAGCTGTCCGCAAATGCAATGGTTGCTCCCGTTCCAAGAGTGATGAACGAATTACCGGCAAGGGTCAGAGCGCCGAGGGTATCGGAAAACGTTTGGGCAGCAAAGGTGCCGCCGGACAATGTCAGCGTTGCGGTATTATTGATGACATTGGACGCGCCGAGTTGGAGGGTTCCCCCGCTGGCGGTAATGCCACTTGTGTTAACCAAGGCACCGCTGACAATCAGCGTGCCGGTGGTAAGCAGCGTCGCGCCACTGTAATCGTTGTTGCCGGAAAGCGTGAGTGCACCTGCGCCGGTTTTTGTCAACGATCCGCCAGTTCCGCTCAGGTTCCCGCTGTAGTTTGTGCTGCTTCCGTTACCGCCAACCGTGAGAGCCACAGCTGCCGGAGAGGTGTTGGCGTTTGTCAGCGCAAGGTTCCGCGAGCCTTTGAGTCCTCCGAACGTCGCGCTGGTCGTTGTCGTGGCATTGCTGGTCCCAAATTGGATGCTGCCAGAGTCGGCTGCATTGAGGTCCACGGTGGTGTTTTGGAGGGCCAACGTGCCGGTGCCGCTGGCTGCACCGATGGCCAATGTGCCACTCCCGATCCGCGTGTCGCCCGTGTAGGTGTTGCTTCCGGTCAAGATAAGCATCCCGGCACCGGATTTGGTGAGCCCCAAGCTGTTGCCTCCGTCTCCGATGTTCCCCGAGATGATGCCGAGGGCTGGAGTGGCAATGGCCTGCGAGGCATCCGTATTGATTGTCCGGCTGGAGCCGCTGATTGTGAGCGGGCCGGAGAGTGTGAGCGATTTGTCATTTGTGCTTGCCGTGACGAACTGCAAATTTCCGGCAAGAGTGACATTATTGTAGAGTGTCATGTTTGATGTTGTATTGGCGCGCAACTTCACCGATCCGCCATTGAGCGTGATCGTGCCTACACCAAAAACGCCGCTGGTGGGATTCCCGGGGGTGCCGACGCTGGCGGAGTTGACAATAATGACCGCAGAAGAGGTTCCGCCAACGGTGGTTCCACTGAGCGAGGTTCCGCCGGAATAAGTGCTGGCACCAGCCATGGTTAATTGACCAGAATTGTTGTATGTGAAAGCGAGCTTGGCATTCGTGCCATCAACAAGATTCGCCCCAGCATTTGATGAGGTTGCGGTGCCAGTCCCCCCGCCTGCGATGGTCAGCGTGACTGTGCCGGAAGCCGCGTTGGTGGTGATTCCGCTATTGATTGTAAATCCTGTGCTGGAACCACCCGCTGTCCAAGTTTGATCTGCTGAAAGGTTCACTCTGCTCAACGTCCCATCGAATATGGTCTTGCCTGCATTGGTGCTCGTCACGTTGATTCCTCCCGATCCAATCGTTAGTGAAGGGGATGACGTGCCCGCAAGCGTCAAGGTCCCGTTCTTGACCACGATTCCGCTGGCCGAAACGCTTCCAGAGACGGTGACGGTCTGCAGCCCTGTGCCATTTGTTCCTGCTGAGAACGACGCCTCATTCCCGTTGGTCCAGATTCCTGTCGCGATGCTGCCGGCAGGATCGGACGTCCATAGCGATGTCGTTCCCGCATCCCAAGTGCCGGCTTGTGCGCCAGTGCCTGTGCCGGCGGTGGCACCGTTCGTGTCCCAGTATTGCGTGGCGGCTTCGGCGCGCGAGAGCAACCCGAGCACTGCAATGATGGTGAAAACGCCAAAAGCCTTGGCGGAAGTCAGGTGGGAGGTAATTTTCATGGGAAGGAGATGGTTGGAACTAAGGCTGATGGGATGAGCATCAACCTCATTGCCGGCCGGATCAATGCCGCCCGTTTAACAATTTCACATTTGGGTTGCATATTTCAATCATGGAAATGATTACTCAGAAAGCTCAAGCGCAACTTTGGACGAAGCCAATCGGAGCCTGATGTCGATGCAAAAGGGTGCAACCGGCCAACCTTCCTGATCGAAGAGCGTGACAGGTGGGTTGTCCGCCCATGCATAGCGAAGAGTTGCTGGCAGTTTTACGGCCGCGTGCCAGACCAGCACCGTTGTCTTGTCCAAGCGTGCCTGGGCCGCAAGGAAGACACCGTCTTCACCAGCCAATGTGAATCCGGAGCCGAGTGGGTTTTGCCGTAGGTGGAGGCCTCTCCCATGGCAGTCGAATACCACCCGGACGACGACGCCCGAGATTTGCCATTCCTGAGGAGCTGGCCCACACCAGGGCACCTGTTGATGATAAACGTTTGCGTTCACGCATGCCAGAGCACGGCGGGCGTATTCCCTCTTGTTGGGCGGATGTATGTCGATGGGGTCTCCCAGATCGATGCACGAGACCATCCAGGCGTGAGGCAGCTCCGTAACGGCTTGCGACTGGGCTTCGCGCAGGTCGGCCCACATGCTGTCCTGCGCGACTGCCTCAAGCTCGCGGAAGCGGGGGAGTTGGATAACGATGACCGGCAGTTCGGGAGACTTGAAGAGGGAGCGCCACTCGGAAATCAGGTGGCTGAGAAGGCGGCGATAAGTGGATGCACGGCGGCCATTGGATTCCCCCTGATACCAAATCACTCCCCGGAACCGGCACCGTGCCAGAGGATGGATCATCCCGTTATACAGGCAGCAGGGGGCATAGCGTTGGAGAGCATCGAGGGAGTGTTCGGCTGCCGTTGCGAGTCCAAATCTGCGATTGGCCAGTTCGGCCTCATATCCTTCGACCGCCGGACGGAGGATGGGATCCGCGATCATGGCAGATCGGCTCAGCCACATCTCTGCCGATGTATCGCCGAGAGCTGAAACGACGAGTCCCAGGGCAACGGATTGGCTGTTTCCCCAGAACTTGGCAAAATACATTCCGAAAGCCGAGAATGCGGGAGCCGACTCCGGACTCATCACTCTCCAGGTGCCCTTGATGTCGTTAGAGACCTCCGGCGAGCGGTGGGTTGCGAGGGTAAAATGGCGCACCATCGGTGCATGAGCCTCCGCTGCGTCAGCCGAGGCATCTGGGAACTGCGATGCAGTCCACTCCATGTTCGACTGTCCGGCAAGAAGCCAGACTTCGCCGATCCATACATCCTCAAAATCGATGAATCCGCTTGCGCCGCGAATCCGAAGAATATGAGGTCCTCCAGCCCGGCACTGCGGAAGAACGGCCTCCCAATCGCCAGCAGAGTCCGTGCAGGCGGAAACCTCTGCGTCCGCTAGGCTAACGTGAATCGTTTCGAAAGGCGGAGCCTGCCCCCACACTTTCACCGGGATGCCCTGCTGCAGCACCATGTGGGATGAGAAAAACCGCGAAATGGAAAGAGTTGTGATCAGGGAAGGTGAGAGAGTTTCGGTTTATTTCTGAGACCAACCCACCGCGCTCGACAATGCTGAATGCTTGTCGGCGCGGTCCAGAAGGCTGTATATTTTTATCATCATGCCGTTATCTTCTCCCTCCAATCCGCACGAGCCCCGGAGCGTCCGTTTATCCGAGTGGGCCACGCTTCAGGCCCACCTCCTCTGGATTTACGATGGACGCGCCCGCTTTCCCGGCGGCGAGGGACTGGCGGTGAATGAGCAGCTCTCGGCATGGCTTGTCCGAAAAGGTTCAGTGATTGTGCGCGTTGCCGACAAAGAGACGACGGTGCGACAGGGGGAATGGATTTTTCTAGGGCAGGAAAAAAGATGGCAACGGTTCTCACCGGACTGCCACATGCTCTCCATCCGTTTCTGCGCGCATTGGCCGTCGGGTGAGGATATGTTCGCGCGAAAGCAGTGTTCGGTAATCAACGCCGCCGATATTCCGCAGCTCGAGCGAAGTGCTTTGAAGATGCTGCGCGCCGTGCGGAGGCACTTCCGGCGCAGTCTCGTCTTCCTGATGCAGCAATGCGGCTCACTCGATGCCCATCTGGATATCACAACGGCATTTTACGATTGGCTCCGCATCTACTTGAAAGTGCAGAACAAGCTGGGCTTCCCGACCACGCACGGCGGCACGCTCGACTCGCGAGTGCAGCGGGTCCATGATCTCGTTCTCAACCACCCCCTCAACGAGCCTTTCAAGGAGCGGGAGGCGGCAACATCTGTGGGATTGAGCACAATCCAGCTCAACCGGCTTTTCATTAAACAGTTTGGGCGGACAGTTCGGCGCTCGCTGGAGGAAAGGCGAATGGAGCAGGCAATCTCCGCCCTGAGTGGCACGTCGTCCCCGATCAAGCAGATCGCATTCGACTTGGGCTTCGGCTCCCTCCCCCACTTTTCCACCTGGTTCCATCGCAAGAAGGGCGTCTATCCACAACTTTATAGGAAATCGGGCAATACGTTTTTTTAGCTCGGTAGTTGTGGATAAAAACGCGCAACCCTTTGGGGAAAATGTCAAGCTGGAGGCATTGAACCAATCATCGGCTTTGGTGAAGCTTCTTTCATGGCACTTCGTTCTTTTCGCGCGCTCGTTTTCGTTATTCTCCCAATAGTTTCAACCCTCGCAACTGCCGGAGGATCCGAGGAGACAATCGGAAATTTTACGACTGGCTTGGACGGGTGGACCTACAACGGCGGATGGGAGTTCAAAGGTGCACAAGGACGCGCAAGTCGGAAACCGGATCAGGGCCACACAGCCCCAGGGGCCATGCGGCTGTCGGCAGAGTTCGGAGCGGGAAGCTCGTATGTGGCCCTGACGCGGCGAGTGGATCCAA
>CAZRIL010000027.1:0-37982 GCA_964600115.1 uncultured Chthoniobacter sp.
AGCGCCGCGCCGCCGTCACTGATGACCCCCTGGACGTCATTGCCAGTCGGCCCGCTCGAGCCGGTCAGCGTGAGCGTTATGCCCTGTGTCGTTGTGCCACCGGTGACCGATCCGCCGATGATCAGGTTTTGGGTCGCGGTGCCGGCAGCATTGTTAAAAGTATACGTTCCTGCAGTCGTATTCGTGAGGGGTTCCAGCACGAGGGGAGCATTCACCGTCATCGCATTGCCTCCGCTGTTGTTGGTGACCGTAATCGCACCACCGCTGCTGAGGAGCAGCGAATTTCCGACGGTGCTGCCTAGTGTGAATGCGTTCGCAACTGTGCCGCCACCGATCCCGAATGTGATGCTCTTTATGTTCAGCGACGAGGACGTGATCGCAATCGCGGTGGTGCTGCTCTGGTTGAAAGTCGCGGTATCCGCATTCGTCAACCCCGAGGTGGCACCCGGGAACGCACCGATCCCTGTGGACCAGTTCGTGTCGCCAACGCCGGCTTCCCAGTTTCCGTTCGTAGGCGTGGCGCTCCAAGTCGCGGATGCCGCCTGAGCGGAGTGCGAGGCGATGAGCACGACGGATGCAATGCTCAAGGCGGTGAATCTGGCGAGGCGGGAAGCGGGAGGTTTGGTCGTCATGGTCGTGGCAATTTGGGGGCATGGATCGAAAGCGAAGGGACAGCTTTCGCGCATTTTTGTTATGTAGGCATTACTACGATAGTCCTACCCTACGAAAACGCCAGCGGAATTGATCGCCTTTCTGAAATTTCGGGTTATCTATTTCTGACTTTCGAGTCGTTCGAACCGGAGACAAAAAATCGTGTTCAAGCGCATCTGGCCCAATGTCCAAGGCATGCGCTAAACCCAGCTTGAACCCGGGAGGCTCCTGTTCAGACTTTTTTGCGACGGCGGAGGACGATGACGGTCGTCAGGCTGAAGGCCAAGAGTGCCCACGTGGACGGCTCGGGAACCATGCTGTAGTTCAGGAAAATATCGCCGCTCAAGTCCTTGCTGAAGCTGAAGGCTCCGGCGGTCGAAAAGCCACCCGAGTCCAATCCCACAGAGAGAGAGTCAAATATATTGGTCGGCGAACCCAGCACGGGCGCGTTCGTGTTGTCGAAGAGCAACCAGCTGTGGCTCGAATTCCAGAAGCTATCGCTCCAGAGAACGGTGGAACCGGCGCTATTGAAGACGAGATTGGCTCCCGCACCGGCGTCAATGGTCAGGAGGCTGCCTGCGCCGGTGAGATCGACCCCATCGTAGTTTGTTCCCCGCCCGGATTCCGTGTTGGCGATGAGTTCAAACTTGAAGGTGGACCCGCTTTGGAAGAGCAGGTCATCCGTGAAGACGGGCAGGCCCGGGCTGTTGCCAGGGGAGAGTGTGCCGCCGTTGGCGACGGTGACGATGCCATTGACGGTGCCGGAACCGCCGAGCGTGCCGCCGGAGGTGACGGAAATCGTTGACCCTAGGTTCATGCTACCGTTGACCAACAGGGTTCCGGAACTGACAGTCGTTGTGCCCGTGTTGGTGTTGGCACCCGTCAGTGCCAATGTCGCCGAGCCGGTCTTGGTGAAGTTGCCCGATCCTGCGAGCACACCGGCATAGGTCCCGTTGACACCCTGGTTCACGGTCAGCGTCGTGCCGACAGCCAGATTGGTGGTGACAGTGTTGGTGCCGGATGTCGGGGTGGAGATGGTGCCGTTGAGAGATCCAACGCTCTGGGAGGAGTTCAGGTTCGCCACCACTGCGGTGCCAGCGCCCGTGTTTGTATTGCTGATCGTCAGGTCACCAGCCCCCAGCTTGCCCGAGGCACCAACCGTCATTGTCCCGCCGGTGATTGCCGTCGAACCGGCGAAGGTGTTCGCCCCATTCAAGGTCATGGTGCCCGTGCCACGCTGGGTGACGTTCAGGTTACCGCTGATGATTCCATCCACGGTTCCACCAGTTACCCCGAGGTTGGCGAAGGAGCCACTGCCGCCTTTGACAAAGCCTCCGGCTAGAGCATTGAGGTTTCCGATGTCCTCGCTGATGCCGTTCACAAGCTCAAAAGTGCCGCCCGCATTTACAGTGACGGAACTTGCATCAATCACACTGCCACTGCCACTGATACGGAGCGTGCCGGTATTGTTGACCACATTTCCAGATTTGAGTTTATTGCCTCCGTTCACACTGAAGATGCCCTCGTTCACTGTCGCAACCGCGTCCACTGTGTTGAACGTCGTCGTTCCTGAACCGTATTTGAATACTGTTCCTCCTCCGTTGATGTTGCCTCCCGCCAGGTCATTAAGCGCTGTTATGACCAGCCCGCCCGCTCCCTGGTTCGAAAGAGCGGTCGTGATTCCGCTATTAACGCCACCGGCAACGAGGACGTCGCCACTAGTAAGCCGGATTTCTGTGCCGCCTGAAATGCTGCCGCCCGGGCCGATGAAGAGGCTGTTGACCGTGGTCGTTGCTGTGTTGGTGATGGCGCTGGTTGCCTTGACATTGGTTCCAGCTGCGACTGTGGAAGAGTATTCTCCCGCGGCAAGCAACCGCACACCGTTGGTGTCATAGGTGACAAAGCCCGTGCCCGATCCCGTGGCAGAGGTATCGCCAATTATCCGGGCAAGAGTTGTGGCGCTTGTTGTGCCCAAGCCGGTGATCGTCGGCGGGGCTGTCAGGAAAAAATTGGCGGAACCAGTAGTGCTAGCCGCATTGAGTCCGAGGTTGGTGCCACGGACAAGGATCACACCGCCAGCGGTGTAGCTGGCAGCGGTTGAATTAACTCCATCCTGCAGGGTGAATATCCCCATTGGGCCAGAACTCGTGGTTGAGGTGAGAACGCCAAGCGGGGCGGTTTTCACGGCTCCGCTGGTTGTTCCCTTCAAAGCGAATTCCCCGCCGTTAGTTAGCGTGAGCGCGCCTCCACCGGCAAAGGTTCCGGCTCCGGACATATCCACGATCAGTTTTCCGCCACTGACGGCGGTGGCACCGGTATAGCTGGTTGTGCCGCTTAGCGTCTGGGTGCCGGATCCGGATTTCGTGAGACCGAGATTGCCAGCGCCTCCGCTGTTCTGAAGCGTGCCACTCGTGCTGTAACTTCCGCTGCCACCGATCGTCAGCACCCGACTGGAGGCATCAGCCGCGCCTCTGCTCACCGTGCCCGACCCATTGAGTCCGCCCAGGGTGAAGTTGGCGCCGACGACCAAAGCTGCTCCAGAAGTCAGGTTGACGGTATTTGCGGCGTTGAGAGCCGCAGTTCCGCCGCCGGTCAGCGTGCCGGCTTGAATATCCACAGTGCCAGCAAACGCTGTGTTTGAGCCGCTCAGGGTCAACCCGGAAGTGGCGCTATTTTGAATGATGCTCGTGACGTTGGCGCCGACCGCTGAACTGATGCTCGCGCCTTTCGAACCGGTTCCGGAGTTGGTGATTGTGCCCGCGAAATTCAGAGGGTTAGACCCACTGAAGGCGATCGTGGAAGAGGCACCCGAAGCATTCACCAATAGCGTGATATTTCCAGTTCCAGTGATGCCGCCCGTGTAGGAGTTTCCGCCGTTCTGGGTGGCCGATGTTTCAAAGACTAGGTTGTTGTTCAGCGTGATTGGACCGGCCGTCGTCAAGCCACCGGAAGTATTCACCGCACGGATCGTGAGTATTCCCGACGTGCCAGCCTGGACGATAATCGGATTGCTGACCGTGCCCGTCTGGTCGAACCCAAGAGTTGCGTTCGCGCTCCCGCTCGTGTCACCGAGATAAACGCTTCCCGTTCCGAGCGGGTTCTGAGTACCAGCGAATCCGTTTGCTTGGAGAGTTCCGGATTTGATGGTGGTGCCGCCTGCGTATGTGTTGGAGTTTCCAGATGTCGCAGTGATCGTGGACGTCCCTGTTCCCACTTTGACAAGGCTCCCCGCCCCGCTCAGAATTCCGCTGTAACTCGTGTTGGAATTGTTCGCCCCGATCTGGAGGGCTACCGCGGTTGAGGACAGGTCGACAAGAGCCAGGCCGGTGGTTCCAGCCAGCCCGCCCAGATTGAATGTGCCTATGCCATTGCCGAAGGTAAGGGCGTTGGCCACGCTCAGGGTGGCTGTTGTGTTCTGTAATGCGTTTACCGAGTTCAGCTGAACACTGCCAACGGTAATAGCCAGATTACCAACACCTGATCCGGTGCCCGCTCCTGATCCCGATAGGATCAGCGTTCCCGCACCGGTTTTGCTGTAGCTTCCAGAGCCCGATAGAGCGCCCGAGAAGGTGCTGGAGTTGACATTATTGAAATTCGTCGTGGCCCCGGAGAGCGTGTTGATGCCCGAACTGGCCAGCGCACCGTCAGTGGTCCCGTCACCGAGTTTCAGGGTGCCTTGGTTGACCGTGGTGGCACCGCTGTAGAGGCTGCTTCCGGTCAAGGTCAGCGTACCAGCTCCCGCCTTGGTCAGACCGCCGCTGCCAGTCACGCTGATCGGCGCGTTGATCTGCAGTGCGTTGCCTGTGGTGGCTGTGAGCACCCCTTCATTCCAAGTCCCATTGCCAAGGGTGATTCCCGAAAATCCGCTGCCAACGACAGCAGCTGTGTTTACGGAGGCGATAGCCCCGCTGTTCACGACCAGCGCCCCGCTGCTGCCGTTAAGGGTCTGGGATGCCGTGTTGAAGAGCAGGGAGTTGACCGTCACATTGGAACCCGTCGTCAAGGTTCCATTGAAGGCTTTTACGTTTTCCGGGTTGACGCCACCGGTATAGCCGGCAGTCAGAGTTGTGTATTCGTTGGTTCCCAATGCGCGAAATCCCGAGGTGGTATCATATGTGAGGAAATTATTGCCGGCTCCCGAGGCAGAGGTATCCCCAAGAAGATAGGGAACGATTGTCAGATCTTTGACAGTTCCAGTGTTTAAGCCACTGCTGCTGGTGCTGGTGCCCACCTGGGTGAGACCTGCCGTGCTGACCAAGGTCACGCGTCCCACGTTGGTGGCCTGACCGCCGAGTGTGGATCCGCGTACGAGAGCGGTGGCATTGTTGGAGCCGCGCGAAAACCCGGAAGCGGCAAGCGTCGTTACGCGGCTGGTCGCAGAGGCGGACGTGATGATGGCGCTGCCAGTGGTCAGGGAGATGTTGTTGAAAGTTTCCGAACTGTTCGTCGCGGCGTTCTGGCTGAGGGAGAATTCTCCCCCGTTGGCAAAGATGACGTCGGAGCTGTCTGCAATGCGGTTATTGTTGTTCGTGGTCGCATTATCCAGAGTAAGCTTGCTGCCGGTTCCGGCTATGGTGATGTTCCCGGCACTGCTAAGGATGTCGCCTGCTCCACTGAGCGTCAGAAGGCCTGCACTGGTCGAATTCCCCGCCACGCCAAGAGTGGTCAAACCGGTGTAGCCGCCTGCCGCAGTGAAGACCACTGTTCCGCCGCCTAGTTTGGTAAAGTTGGAGCCTGCGGTAGTCTGGGTGAGGCTGGTGCCAAACGTGAGCGTACTTGCGGAGGCGGTCAGTTGGAAATTGGTCACAGCCGCGCCAAGGGTAAAAGCTCCCGTGCCGAGGTTGAGAGTGTTGGTGCCGACAAATGTCAGGTTGTTGCCGTTGACATTAATTGCATTGTTGTTGCTCAGAGTGACGGCGACCGAGGCGTTGAGGCTTGTGTTGTCGGCGATGGTCAGAGTGCTTGAAGTCGCCCCGAGGGCTGTATTGCTACCCACGCTGAGTCGACCCGCAGTGAGGGTCACTCCTCCCGTATAGCTGGAGTTAGCCCCGGTCAGGGAGAGAGTCGAAGTGGTGCTGTTCTGTGTGACGCTGCCCACACTAGTGCCTAGGTTGCCCGATATTGTGACTGTGCCCGTTCCTACAGTTGTAAGGTTGGAAATATTGATCGTTCCGCCACTTGCTCCGACAGATCCGGACAAATTGATTGCTCCCGCTGCGGTCAAGGATCGGAAGTTCAGCGCCTGGGTGCCGCTGGCTGTAATCGCAGAGCCAACGTTGAGTGCGCCGCCGTTTGTTCCGATATCCAAATTGGTGTTGGCGATCGTGATCGGGGCATTCACCGTAAAACCGCCGCTTCCGCTGGCATTATAAATAGATGCGTTTGAGAGACCTGCAAAGTTCAAGCCTCCGCCAGTGTTATCCAAGGTAAGCGTTCCAAGTCCCGCCGAAATGGTCCATGGACCTGTGGTGCCCAACCGGACAGTCCCCACGGTGACATTGGTGTCCAGGGTGGTGGTTGAAGAAGTGACTGAGGTATTGTAGATGGCGATATCGCCCGCGCTGGCGCTCGTGGGGGCCCCATTCGTCCAAGTCGCAGTGTCCCACACATTGGCACCCGTCGTGGTCAACGTGTGGGTTACTCCGGCTGCCATCAGGCCGGATCCAGAAATGGCGAAGCAAGTGGCGGCTAGCAATCCTGCTGGCCTGAGTAGATTTTTATAGTTCATGAAGAGAAACTTCAAGGTTGGGGGGCTGCGCGGTGAAGATAGGTTACCTCCAACTACCAGACTATCCGCTTACACAGACACTGACAGGGAAATTAATTACCCAAATCCAACATCAGGTTACCTGAGTATGATTTGATCCGGATCAAATTTATCGAAGGGTCGCACAAAGGCGTTTTGAACGTATTTCAAACTGTTAGTGTGGAGGGCATTGGGGCGCACTGGCGAGGACTTCGTCGGCGCCGGTCGCGGCAATTTTGGGGGATGGCTGGCAATCGTTGGGGGTGGCACTCATGCTTTTTGGATAGAGGCCTAATCAAACAATAGTCCCTCGCTCCGGGAACGCCACCGGAATTGATCCCCCATATGCCAATTTATCGTTATCTCTTTCTGACTTGTCTGGTGAAAATATGGGGGCGAACGCGGAGGTGCTGTGGCGTGGAGGGTTTCGGGTTTCCGGGGGGCGGATAGGTATGGCCTGTGGTCATTGCCGCCGGGAGGCTGGTGTTCGGTCGGTTTTTGGAACAGTCATTGAAGAACACGTGCCAGCGCGGGCTGACCGGGCAGTCTGCCGCCTTGGCTTCCTCCTCTCTCTGACGACAACGTCAAGGTGTCATGCCCTCCCACTGCGCCAAAGTTTGACTGGAAGATTTGTCTTGCGGATAGCAGGCTGATTCCATGAGCGAGGAGGAAATAATAGTCTGGATGCGCCAGTGGCGGTCGGCCGCCATCGAGTTCAAGAAGGTGCGCAGCCAGGAACTCCGCGAGTTGAGCGAACAGGGCTCTGCGGATCTTTTAAACAGGTGCGTTATCCCGGAGGGTGACTTTTGAATATCCCCGGAGCGCCTCCAGGCGTCCGGTCTCGTCGAAGTGCAGAAATACTTCATGCGGTCCCCGGAATGTGCATCCGGCCATTGAGGCCGCGCTCGAATTGCAGGAATTTCTTGACCGCCACCGAGAGAGGTTTTGCATCATCGGCGGGCTGGCCGTCCAGCGGTGGGGGACGAGTTTGTCACCGACCTGCTGCTTGGTTCGCCTTTTGCTCCCCGGCGAGCCTTCGTAACTGCTCCGCCGAAGATCTTCTGGTTCACAAAGCTTTTGCGGGCCGCTCCCGCGATTGGACCGACGTCGAGGGCATTCTTCAGAGACAGAGAGGAAGACTCGACCTCGCTTTGGTGCGCCACGAACCCGGGCCGCTACTCGAATTGAAGGGGACACCCGAGGCGATGGATCGGCTTGCAAGCCTCTGCTAAGCGAACGGCCTTGGCTTCCCGGGGTGACGGGAATCGGATCCCTCGCGACCGTTACGGTTCGGTCAACGGAAGCAACGACGAACCAGGCGGCGGCCTCAGGGAGGAGCACCGCATCAAAGATCACGCTCGCGTCAGGCGTCGCCGCCCAACGATACTTCACCGCGTCAGTTTTTCGGAAAACGCCTTCTTTTTGCGGGGGCCTGAAACCGGAGATGTCGAAACATGGTCTATGTTCCGCTACTGGAAGATTGCACGCGGTGCTGGATGCGAGTTTTTTTCCGCTAAGGTGCGAGCGAGGCAGACAAGCGGACAAGCGCCTCGCGGCGGCTGGTGGTGGCGGGCGGCACCTCTGCGGTGGCACCGGCGATGCGGGCCCAGTGCTCCCATTCGGCGGCGGTCACGGGATCGTCCAGTTTGGCGTCCCATTCCGTGATCGCTCCGCGGACGCCAAGATATTGCAACGCGGCGAACGCGGGGTCGTCCGGCGCGACATCGCGGAAATAGACCAGCATGGCTCCATGGGCGACGAGATCGCGTTGCAGGTTGGCGATCGGAACGGAGCGGGCAGGCAGGTCGAGAGCGAGCGCGAGCGTCGCGGCGGTTCCAGCGGCTTCTCCCAGGGCCATCCAGCAGGGTTCCATGCGGAGCGTGCCGAAGCCGAGGTGGCTGGCGCTCACCGCCACGGGGACCCAGAGATTCTCCACGGTTTTCGGCACCATGACGCCATACGGCACAGTGTAGGGTTTGGTGGAAACACTGAGGAAGCCATCGAGATGATCGCGTCCGGGTTCCCGTTTGCGGACCGCGTGGCTGTCCACCGGGTAGTGGCTGGCGGCGATGGAGGTGGGGTGAACCGGCGGACGTCCGCCGGGTGTGACCGGAAGGGCGTCATGCGCTGTGAAGCAATATTCGCCGGCGATCCGCCTGCCTTCGCGGACATAGACCTGGCGCGGAAAATTCCCGTTGTCGATGTATTCGTCGGCGGCGAGCCCGAAGCGCCGGGCATTTTTTTGAAACGGCTCCGGCACTTCCGGGTCATTCTGGAGAAACCAGAAGAGGCCGAGCGTGTAGTTCCGCAGACGGGTTTGAAACTGGTCCCGCCACGCCCAGTCCGCGATCGGCCAGCGATAGTTTTCCTCCGGAAGGTCGGTGGAAATGAAGGCGAGGTGTTGGTTGTTGGCATCCGTCTTACCATTGGGCAGCCAGACAATGTTGGTAATGCGTCCGATCCCGTCCCATTCGCGTTCCCGCACATGCACTCCCGGCATGCGGTCGAGCTTCAAGTCGTCAACCAGCGAAGCATACTCGGCGCGATCGTAATGGGGCGGCTTGGGAAACGGGACCAAGTTGTCCGGTCGGTCGGTGAGGCAGAGGCGGAAGTTGTAAGCCTGAATCGTGTCGTCCCCCTCAAATGTGGACCCCTCCCCCACCTCCTTCGAACCCCATTTCTGATACACCCGGCCGGCCATCGGTTCATGGTAGTCGGCAAACCCTTCGCGGCGGGTCGAGAACGGCACGCCGGCGGCCGTGGCGAGATCGCCTTCGTAGGTGGCATCGATGAAGGCGGCACCGGTGTAGGTTTCGTCGGCGCCGGTCGCCAGATTGCGGACGGTCACGGAGGAAAGGCGTCCGTCCCGCATGCCGACTTGCTGTGGCAATGCATCGAATTGCCGCTGCAGGCGGACGGTGACCGACGGGCATTCCGCCAGCATTTCCAGCAGAACCTTCTCCCCCACCGAAGGCTCAAAATGAAATCCGTCGCTCGACAGCGTTACCTGCTCCGAGCTTTCCCCGTAGGTCGCGACATAGTGCTTGCGAATCCTGTCGATGAACTCCTTGAACAACCCCGCCGCCACACCACGGGTGGCGATGTCGGTGCCGCCGAGACCGTTTGCTGGCAGGCCGCCGATGTGGAGCGTCCGCT
This sequence comes from uncultured Chthoniobacter sp., assembly GCA_964600115.1. Classification (GTDB taxonomy): domain Bacteria; phylum Verrucomicrobiota; class Verrucomicrobiia; order Chthoniobacterales; family Terrimicrobiaceae; genus QYQL01. Next base: position 9,554 of record CAZRIL010000027.1, read on the forward strand.
CCAGGATGATTGCCGATCGGCCGCGCCGGGCGGCAGCAATGGCCGCCATGATACCGCCAGGAGTGCCGCCAACGATCACCAGATCGGCGTGTGCGCCAGCCGGGCTCGTGGATGCCGGGTCGGATTGGGACAAATTTCGAGGGCTCAAACCGGGTCCGTCAGCTACTTTTTTTTAACCGTGATGTATTGGGGGGCGCCCGTGAGGTTGAGCTCGATGTTACCGCCTTTGACATCGACCTTGCCAGGTTCGCCGTAGATTCCCGCTGTTTCCAGGGAACCGCTGGCCTCCACAGGAACCGTGATCGCGTGATCCACGATTTTATCCGGCCCCTGCATGGGAGGCGGGGCGGTCCACGCCACCAGCTTCACGCCACCGGCGGGATTGGTAAAGCGCAGGACAAAATCGCGGGGTTCCTTCGTGGCGATCCGCTTGTCGAGTTTGTATCCGCTGAGCTCCGTCACGAAGACCTTGGCGGCTTTGAGAGCCGGAGAGGGTTCGCCACCAGCCGGCTGCAAGGCAAAACCTTCCTTGCCTCCCCACTCATACCAGATGGTCACATTCACACCTTCCAGCAAATCGATCAGGTATTGGCGAACCAGATTCCAAGCCTGGTATTCAAAAAGCTGAGGACCTTCTCCCCCGGCAAAACCTTCCTTCTTTTTGTCCACAGGGAATCCGCGTTCGGTGTTCATCCATGGACGATTCGAAGGTCCACCGGCATCATCCATCAGCTTGCGTGTAATGGCGTAGGCCTCGATGTAATCTTCGGGAGCCTTCAATCCGTAGGGATGAACCGACCAGACATCCCAGTCCTGTTTCAGCATGCCGTCAGCAAAGCAAAAACCCATCCATTTATAGGATTCGGTCCACATGTTGGAGACGGAGCCGGCCAGAATCACGCAGTTGGGGGCGGCTTTCTTCATCGCGGGCACAACAGCCTTGACGAGGTTCGTGTATTCCTCGGCGTAGGGTTCGGAATTGCCCTTCTTTCCGTGTTTGCCCCAGAAGGTCATGGTGTTGGGTTCGTTCCAGATCTCCCAATAGATGTTCTCGTTTTTGAAATGCTCGGCCATCGCGGCGGCCCAGGCGGCATAGGCGGTCCGCCCCGGCTCGTCCTTCACGTGCCCGTAAAGTTTATTATTGAAGGCCATGGGGGCAATGATGCCCAGGCCACGTTCTTTGCAGAGCTTTACGAAATTGTCATACGCGCTGAAATCGTAGACTCCCTTTTCTTTTTCGATGCCTTCCCAAATGAAGCCCCGACGAACCATCTTAAAACCAGCATCGCGGACCTGATCCAGCGATTCGGCGTTCATTTCAGGCCCCTTGAGCTGCACCCCCACGTTGGATGGAATAGTTCCGTCGGGAAGCTTGGCTCCATGGGATTCTGTGCTGAACGCGCACAGAACTGCGATTATGCCGGCAGTGAGCATTTTGCCGGATAGCCGCTGGAAAAATCGGCAGACAGGGTCCGCTGCCGGCAAAGGGAATTGTGAGGGGCTCTTCATAGGTTGAGCAAGTTGGTTTAAGTCCGCTGGATGGGCTAGCAAAAGAAATGGTCCATTTTTGATATTCTCCTGCTTTTCTTCGATTTCAAATGCCACCTTGAGCAGGAATCAGGCGATCAGGAGCCTCCCTACTGGTAACTCTTCCAAATCCGGTGGCCTTTCGCAAAAGCCGGCGCGATGGAACGGTCGTTGGTGGTCTTCGTATCGTAGGGTGCCACTTGAAAAATCGGAGATATGGAGTGCCCTTGTTCGTCCTTTGCGTAGCTCTCGCCCCTTTTTTCCACCAGGAGGAACGCGTTGAACAACCCGCCCGGCCGCTCGCCGACAATGACGTCCATGTCGATGATTTCATCGGCCTTCAGGTCCATCCAATCCCCAGCGCGCAGGAAATTATTGGCTGCCTTCGCCCCGTCGGGTTCGGAGGATTTCCATTTCACATTCGGCAGGCGTGTGTCCGAGCGGTTTCCCACGAGGACCGTTTTTCCATTCACTGCCACGGCGAGGACATCGTCAGCAAATCCCCAGAACCGGTAGGTGCCCGCGGAGGGCGGCGAAACCTGGCCCTTGTAGTGGATGAGCCATCGCGAAGGCATGACGGATTTTTCAACACCGAAAGCCTTGGGCGCGGCTCCGGCCTGCATCTGGGGCATGAAGATCTGGGTTGCGTAGAGAGCGGTGGCCACGCGGTAATAGCGGTTCAGGACCGACTCATCCCAATCCTTCGAAAGAAACTCATCCACCACGGCGCTGTAGGAGCCTGCATCGACGTTTGTCGGCTGGTGATTCTGGGTCTGCTTCAAATCGTATAGGACTCCGATCAGGGAGGCCGCGATCCGGGTCGACTCGCCGAATGCGTTCTTTTCCTCACCCCGCGAGCGGCCTGCCACGCAGAAAGCCATGAGCAGCACTCCGAAAAGCATTCGCCGCCAGGAATCCGCCCCCGCGCAGGCGGGTTTACCACTGTTCTTTGATTTCGGAAAATTCAAAAAACTCAATTGGCGGGGGGTTAGGACCGAGGGGCCCGAGCGATCTTCACCAGCTCATCGACCATGGGCGGAAACCAACCGGTATCCCATCTGTGATCCACGGTCAAATCGTCGCGATAGACATGAGGGATGCCAAGGGATTGTAGCAGGGCCTCCATCTTCTTCACCTGGCCGGCCCAGAATTTTCCCAGGCCCAGGACGATGCGCGGACGTTCTTTCAGCCAGGAAACATTCTCTTGTGCCAGCGTGGTTGGCAGGTTTTGCAGCATGGCTTCCTTGGTCCCGAAGTTTACGCTGAGCCCCATCGGCCCCCAGTCTTTGCCGCTTCCATCCAACATCAGAGGACCATCCCACCCCGCCGCATAGCCGAAGACCTCGGGATGACGGAACAGCAGTGTGAACGCTCCCCATGCGGACTTGCTGAAGCCGATCAGCCAGCGCCCGTCCTTGTCTTTCTGCGTCGGATATTTGCTGTCGATGAACGGGACAAGCGCCTTCACGACATAATCCTCCTGGCGAAGTGTGGGTTCGGTCGCATGATTGCCATACCAGGGTGAGGCCTTGTTAAAAATCGGATAGACACAGATCACTCCGAATTTATTGGCAACGTCCGCTTTTTTCGCCTCCACCAATCCGTGTCCAAACTTGGAGCCTATGCCCTCCACCGGAAGAATGTAGAGAACCGGATACTTCTTCGAGACGTCGAAACGATCCGGCAGAAGAACCTGCACAAGCGTCGGTCCGGCCTGATATTCGGTCGTCAACTCGCACTCCATGAATCCGGTTTCCGGATTGAGTTGGGGGACCGCATCCGACGATGCATGTGTCAGCATGGGGAGGATGGCAAGGAATGAGGACACCAACCTCACGGCCTGCGCAAGAAAGGGTTTACGAATAGCAAATGCAGGAAAAGCGGCTCGGGCATTGTGGTGTTGCCAGGGTAGAGCCGGCAGGGAATCTAATATGTTTGCCCCGGCGCTCACGTGGGGAAGTTCGTCCATTAAGCTGTCTTACAGCAGCATATTCCCGTTGAGAAGAACAATGGGGACATGCATGACCGTGGGCCGGCCTTCGATCGTGATTTCAAGCACCGCACGATTGGTGGACCGCGTAATCCGCGCGGCGCTGAAAGCAAATGGCACTGTCAGCGGTTCGCTGCTCCTCCAGCCGAAGCTCATGGCATATCCGTCCGCTGAAGGGGCGACGCTCCACCCGGCATCCGGAAGATACCAGTGGAGCGACAAATTCGCCTGAATCTTCTTATATCGGTTTTCGATCGTCACAGTGACCTGCTTCGGCTGGCCGTCGCGGATCAACGGGCCTCCCTCGCCATAATCCACACGCACCGTGAAGAAGTCGAAGTCGTATCGCGCAGCGGTCATTCCGCCCCAGATCGAGCGGCCGGAGTCGCCGGCCTTCAAACTTTCAATCGTGACATCCTCCAAACTCGTCGGCTCCTCGCTGCAGAAGTTCTCCGCGTGATGGCTCATGAGAAGGATCCGGGCCATGCGGACGGTGCGGTCGGCAAGCTCATCCACAGTCTGCGGAAGCTGATCCCCGAAATTGCCCAGATCGCCGAGATTCAGACACACGGTCCTGATGCTCCGTCCGATCGGGTCGATCCATTTTTGCGGAATAGCTCCGGCACCGTGAATGATTCCCCAGACCGAACCGGCCGTGGCGGCCGTGCAGTCGGTGTCCTCGCCGCAGTTGACAGCAATGCACTGGACCATGCCGAAATCCCCGCCGCCGTAAAGCAGCCCGATCAGTGTGATCGCGATGTTGGATGGGACATCGTAGCCCATCACGCCGGTCAGATCCGGATTGCCCGGATATGGCATCCCCAGCGTGCCGCCGCCATACAGACGCAAAATCTCCTCCCGCGTCTCGGTCCATGCCAATCCGCGGTCGAAGCAATCCAGAGTGGAATGCACGGCCTTGGCGACCCCGCAGTCCACAGGAATGTAGGAGAGCCCGATCCCGATGAGACGTCGGAGGTCGCTGACCACGAACGCGGCGCTTTCCAGGGCCGCCATGAAAATCTCGCCAAAGGTCCCCTCCCCGTCGCCATGGTCAAGAATCGCATCCTCGTAGGCATATCCGGCAGCAATGTGCGGCAGGCCGGGGGCGATGCAGGCCCAGATCTCGCTGCGGATATACGAACCGCAACTGTGCTTGAACTCATTCTGATAAGACCCGGAAAGCGGGGGCAGCAGGCCTTGCCTCATATTGACCTTCGCCGTTCCGTATTCATTCCAGTGAGGAGTGACGTAGAGGCACCAGTAGTCCGCGAGCCGGCGGGCTGTCACATCGAGCCCCTTCTCCTCGAGCGCGCACAGCCAGAGGAGCTGGATATCGAGATCGTCGTTGGGCATCGGCTGCCCATTCAGATTGTCCTGCACATAGAAACTCACATCGTTGAGCTGCCTCTTCCACTCGAATGGTGCTCCGAGTGTTCCACCCACATTCTTGCCGAGCCAGCAGCCCAGCACTTTGTCGCGATAGTCGTGTTGATTCAGTCTCATTGGAAATATCAGGATAAAGAATCCCGGCGGAAACCGGTTAGCCCAAAACTGCACAATGACTTGATCATTATTGATCCAGCGGGAAGACTCGGGGGGATTTATGGACCAGCTCTATCGCTATGCACGAAACCGTGTTTTCGGACAGCGTGGGGACCCGCTTGTCGTGGAGCGGGTGGGATTGCAGGAGGTATGTCCCCCGCATGAACATGATTTCATTGAAATCGTCCTGGCGGTCAGCGGCAAGGGAGAACAGGAAACCGCGGAGCACCGCGTGCCGATCGGCCGCGGGATGCTGACGGTGCTGCGGCCCGGGCATTGGCATGCGTATCTGAAATGCAAACACTTGGTTATTTACAACTGCTGCTTCGGTGCCGAGTTGCTTCTGCACGAACTCGCGTGGCTGATCGATGATCCAAAACTTGCGTGGATGCTATGGGGAGCCGGTGACGTGCGGAACGATGCCGGGCCGCTTGTTTTCGTGCTGGCGCCGGCGGCCGTGAACCGATTGAAGGCTGTTCTGGATGAGTTCCAAAGGGCCGACGACGCAAGCTACGGCATGAAGGTTTCACTCCTCTGCCTATTCCTGACTGCGCTGGCGCGGGAACTCCCATCTCCCGGTCCCGGCACTGCAGGCAAAATTCAGCCTGCGGTGCGGAAATGCATTCGGCTGGTGGAATCCAATTTGGCGCACGCCTGGACGGTCCGCAGCCTTGCTGCCACATGTGGTTGCTCCCCGGAATACCTGATCCGCCAGTTTAAAGCTGCAATCGGAATGACTCCCTATGTCTACATCAACCGGTGCCGGGCGGAGCGCGCGGCGGCTTTGCTGCTGCGCTCCCAGGCAGGCATGGCCGAGATCGGAGCAATGGTCGGCTGGGACGAACCCTGTCAGTTCGCGAGGCGGTTCAAACAACATTACGGGACATCAGCAACGAAATACCGCAAGCAGATGAGTGGCTGAAACCGCGTTGGTTCCCTCAGCAATAGGGACAAAGTCGTCGGCATCACCTCCATCCCCGCTCTCATCTGGTTTCCTCCGCTCACAGCCTTACCCAGCCGCAGGCGGCTCAAGCCGTTGTCCATCCCTCTCCCGGCGCACAGGAGTTGCAGACGCACCGATTTTTCCATCCCGGGGTTCCATCACCTGGACAATGGAAGATCCGGCGCAAGTCGAATCCAAATAACGATTAATTGCATTGCGACAACACTCTCCTCTCCCCTGTCGCCTCAAGGATGCTAAGATCATTCCGACTTAGTGAGGTCAATATGGCCGCGGATGGTAACCTCCATTTGAAAATCCAATTCGCAGCAACATCCTCAGGCAATCCAGGCAGCTGGCGGCATTAATAGCGGGATAACACCACCGGAACAAAACATGAAAACCCCTTCGGCACTCTTCGCGATTCTCTCCCTTATTCTTCTGCCGGCTCTCCCGGCATTGGACGCTCAGGAATCCAATCTGCAGCCGGCACCGGCTGAATCGCCTGCAGCCTCCCAGCCAAAAGTTCAGCCAACAGTTGCCGCCCCTGCGGCCATGCCCGGGGATGAAGCGCTTCGACTCGTCGGGGTTCCCAGAATGGCGCTACAACTCGAACCCGCACTCGCTGCTGCGGTGCAACTTACTCCCGAGCAGCATCAGTCACTGAAGCAAGCGAGGGAGGAAACGGTGGAGCAGGCAAAAAAGGAAATGGCGGCTATAGAGGACAAAAAGGTGGCTTACAGAACCCTTGTGAACGCGCAGAATGAGTATGCGTTACGGCGTGACTCGATCATCGGAGATCACAATGTCACCCTCCTCAACGCGATTCAGGCCGCGCTGATAGAGGCCACGGAGCAGGCGAAACAAGCCCAACCTGAGCCCGGAAAAACTGTCGATATGAAAGCACTCTTCCTCAAGGAGCTGAAACCCACCCTGAATGCGGATCAAGTGGCCCTCGTTGAGGCGGCCGGCGGAAAACTCCCCTGAGTCGCAGGGAGCTTACAAAGTGCGCTCTGAGTCATCCTGCCTCTGCCCGCTCTCCAGACGGCACCGCCGGCCGTTCAAGCACGGGTCATGCTTGCGGAAAGTATCCCCTGCGGAAGATACCCCCCGGCGTTTCGTAGCGTTTCCACAAGTTGGCGGGTATCGAGCCCGCAGGCCGGCTGACCGGTACGGATGGATTGAACGGCTGCTGTGCCCGCCGCCTCCCCCATCATGAAGCAGGCCGGCTGATCACGGATGGCGCCATGGACTTTGACATCACTGGAATTGCAGCGCCCGGCCACCCAGAGGTTTTCCCATCCTCGAGGCACCAGAATGCCGTAAGGGATGCCGTAATGCTCGCCGGCTCCCGGCCTGTCGTTCTTTTCGAATTCGGCCAGATACCTCTCCCACTCGGCATCCGAACAATCGTGGACATGGATATCCACTGACTTGTTGTAGATGCCGATCTGGTCGGGGAAACTCCTCCGGGCACGGAAGTCTTCGTAGTTCAGTTCATATTCTCCAACGATCCGCCGCGACTCGCGAACACCGAGAAGCGAGGCCGTGGCGACCAATTCCATATCTTTGCATGCCGGAAGATACTCCCGGAAAAATCGGGCATATTCCCGGGCGAACTGACGGCCCCGGATCATCGCATCGCTCAGGCTGCGGCACTTGACCGCATTCGTGCCGAAGAGATGGCCTGCATTCATGATCGCAGTCGATTTTCCCGTCACGAACAGCCCGGGCACATGTCGGTCCGGCTGCGAAAAAAAGTTGTCCCCGATCGCCTTGAAGACAGCCGCCTGCTGGTCGCCATACTTCATGGTCTCCGTGTCGATGTTCGCATGGCTGGAGCAGAGCGTCGGGGCCATGATGTGATCTGTGTCGCGTCCCGCCTCACGATAGGCCGCCCCGCAGAGATCCGACAGCACGGCGTCTCCGGTCGCGTCAACGAAGGCCTTCGCCTTGATGTAACTGTGGCCCTCGATGTTGTTTGTCACCACACCGTTCACCCGGAATCCTGAAGCGTCGGCATCGATTACCTTCGTAAAGAAGCGGATCTCGACCCGGGCCTGCAGACAGAGTTCGTCGAGGAGAAGTTTGAGTCCTTCGGTATTGTATCCGAATCCTCCGTGAAGATTCTTTCTCCACCAGGCAGGATCAATTCCCGGGCGATAGAATCCCCGCTCATACATCGTTTCCACGAGCTCAGCCACGAACCCGCCCACGATCATGCGCTCCCCGTCGGCAAGATCCGACCAGGCCGAAACCATCGCAGAAGTCCCCATGCCACCGAGGCAACCAGTGGATTCCACAAGCAGGACCCGTGCCCCCAGCCGGGCCGCACAGATCGCCGCCCCACATCCACCGGGGCCACCGCCCGCCACGACCACATCGTATCCTTCCTCGACGGGAATTTTTCGCTGGAATGTGTAAGTATTCATCGGAGAGCTAGAAATCGGCCCGAGCATTACCAGGAGTATCCTGAGTCACAATCCCCGAGAATGATGCGGGATGCGTTTCCGCTTATCCCTTCTCCACACCCCTCCCCGGCTATTTCCCCCGGACTGCGCAACACTCGCTCTGCGCCAAAGGGCAGGCCTTTGCCATGGAAATCCCAGTTAATTAACAACGAATAGATTTTTTCCGCATCCTAATCCTTGTTTCGGGGTTTAAAACCTCAGCATGCCACGATGGTCCTGCATCCTCTCCCTGATCTGCTCCGGAATTCTCGGATCAGCGTATTGCCGCGCGGAGGAATCTCTAAAGGCCGATCAATCCGTGGCAAAGCCCAATGTCGTCTTCATCCTCGCCGACGATTTTGGCTACGGTGACCTCGGGTGCTACGGCCATCCGTATGCGCGCACCCCGGCGATCGACGGGCTTTCGAAGGATGGCACACGTTTCACGCAGTTCTATGCGACCGGCGTCACGTGTTGCCCGAGCCGCACCGGGTTCATGACCTCGAAATTTCCCGCGACGTTTCATGATTATCCTGCGGATTACGGATTCGGCAGCCGCGTGACGATCAGCGAGCTTTTGAAAAAGAACGGATACCGGACCGGCCATTTCGGCAAGTGGCATATGGGACCGGTCGACTCCGCGGGAACATATGGTTTCGATGCAACCCCCTCCTCGCCGGGCTCAGAGGAAGGCAACATCCGCCCCAGACAGGATCCGCGAGGTCGCGACGCGAGCATCTTTGACCAGGCGATCTCCTTCATCGAGAAAAGCAAGGACCAACCATTCTACGTGAATGTCTGGGCCCACAGCACGCACATGCCAGTGGATCCGCCACCAGCTCTCACGGCGGAATGGAAGGATCTCGTTGTCAGTGAGGATGACTTTCCCCGATCCCTGCGAGAGAAATTCCAGAATTGCCGCGACCGTGGGGGGGACGTGAACCAAGCGATGAAGTGCTACCTTGCGGAGGTGGCCGGGCTCGACCGCAACGTCGGCCGGCTTCTGCAAACACTGGATGATCTCGGACTCCGCGATAACACAATCGTCGTGTTCAGCAGCGATCAGGGGCCGGCTCCCCTTCGCACGGCGGAGGAAGAAGACAACCAGGCAGAAGAGCCCAAGGCGAAAAAGGCCGGCAAGACGGGAGGGGCCGGAAAAACCGCCCGCTCAATAACCCAACTCAACATGATGGGCAGCGCCGGCGAACTGCGCGGCGGAAAGCACACGGAATACGAGGGCGGGGTGAGGGTGCCTTTCATTGTGCGCTGGCCGGGCCATGTGCCGGCCGCGCGGGTGGATGGCCGGTCGGTGATCAGCGGTGTTGATTGGCTGCCGACGCTCTGCAGGTTCGCGGGAATTGATATCGATGCCGCTGACTTCGACGGAGAGGACGTCTCAGTCGCCTGGCTCGGCACAGAATGGACGCGCACCAAACCGCTCTTTTGGAAAACGAGTGCGCCGGGAAGCACCGCAGTCATCCGGGACGGCCGGTGGAAGCTCTTAAATCCCACAGGCAAACGCGGCGAAGTCGAACTCTATGACATCTCGGCTGATCCCGCGGAGGAAAACAATGTCGCGGGCCAGCAGCCGGATCTCGTGAGGACGCTCGCTGCAAAAATAGACGCCTGGACCGCCACCCTCCCCGTCGAATACGCGAAAACGAAAGACACAAACGATTGATTCACCCATGAAAACACTGCTCATCTCCACCATTGCGACCGCCTCCCTGTGCGGCATCCTGCACGCCGCTCCCGACCCCGGGCCTGCGGCAGCAAAAAGGCCGAACATCATTTTTATCCTCTCAGACGATGTCGGGTTGGGAAACATCAGCTGTTACGGCGGAAAATTTCCAACACCCAATATCGATTCGCTGGCGAAGGATGGCACGCGTTTCGAGTATTGCTACGCCAACCCGCTGTGCGGGCCTTCGCGCGCTTCCTGTCTCACCGGACGCTATGTTTTCCGTACCGGAATGCTCACCAACCAGAGCGCGCCCGCGATGGAATCGAAAAAGGAAATCATGGTGCCCTCCGTTCTCAAGCCGGCGGGATACGTCACGGCGCAGGTCGGAAAGTGGAGCCAGCTACCTCTCGAACCCGGCGACTGGGGTTTCGACGAGTATCTGCGTTTTCAGGGCAGCGGGAAGTATTGGGCCAGCCAGGCCCCGAGCTACACCCTGAACGGAAAAGAGGTGCCACTGGGCGATAAATATATGCCAGACGTGATGAATGATTTTGTCACCGACTTCATCACCCGGCACAAGGACGAGCCGTTTTACATCCACTACGCGATGTCGGAAATGCACGGCAAAATCCTGCGCACGCCGGACAGCAAGTCCGACAAGGCGGACTTCTACGAGGACAACAACGCCTACATGGACAAGCTCGTGGGCGAACTGGTCTCCACCCTCGACAAGCTGGGTCTGCGCGAAAATACGCTGCTCGTCTTCACGGGCGACAACGGGACCGCGCACCAAGGAGCTCCGGAAGCGACGGTCAATGGACGCGCAATCTCGGGTCAAAAAGGCTCCATGCTCGAAGGCGGCAGCCGGGTGCCGCTGATCGTGAACTGGCCCGGGACAACACCCGCCGGCAAAGTCGCCCACGACCTTACGGACTTCACTGATTTCCTGCCGACGTTCGCCGAGATCGCCGGTGCCAAGCTGCCCGATGTGAAGATCGACGGAAAAAGCTTCGCCCCGCAGGTCAAGGGCCAGGCGGGCACACCGCGCGAGTGGGTCTACGTCCAGCTCGGCGACAAGCGCTACGTGCGCGATGCACGCTGGAAACTCACCGGAGACGGGGAGATCTTCGATTTGAAAAATGCGCCGTTTGAGGAAATCGCCGTGTCCAAGGATGCGGACGATCCGGAGGCCAAGGCCGGTCGCGAAAAACTCCAGGCAGTGCTCGACGATTTGAAGTCCCAGGACACCAACACAGGCCCTCTGCCGGAGAAAAAAAAGAAAAAGAAAAACGGGAAGAACAAGTCGCCGGTGACGTAAATTTCCTCCGCACATTCCAGCAGGCAGAGGGCTGTTGAATCCAGGTAAGTGGATATCACTTTGTGTCCACGGTCGTCCGCTTTCACATCCCGGGTTTGCTCAGCCCTGAGGTTGGCGGAGCCATCGCATATCCAATCCAAATAACGATATATCGCATTGCGACAACACTCTCTCCACCCGTGCGGATTGAAAGGTGTTAAAGTCACTCCGGCTAGCGCCGCCCCATGCTCCCGGCGATAATGTAGCCACTTCATTTGAACACCATTTTTAGACTCGTTGCCATGATCCCCCGCCTGCGAACCGCTTCCATTCTTCTTCTGATAGGCGTATCGGCATTCGGACTTTGCGCAGCGGCACGCTCTGATATGCTCGTAAAACCCGGTGACAAAATGGTCTTTCTCGGAGACTCGATCACACGTCAGGGAGCCGGCTCTGCGGGCTGGTGCGGTTTAGTGGTATCGGGTTTAAAATCCATCGGTATCGAGACCGAGGCGGTGAATGCCGGACGCGGTGGCAACACCTCACGGGATATGGCCGCCCGGTTTGAAAATGATGTTCTCTCCAAGAAGCCTGCCTGGATGACCCTCATGTGCGGAACCAATGACAATCCCAACCATGGATTGTCGCTGGAGGAGTCCCAAAAAAACATCAGAACCATCGTCGAAACAGCACAAGCCGCGGGAGTCAAGATCCTCATGCTCACGATGCCTGTAAGAGGCGGCAATCTCAACGAGAATGCCTACAACGAGTTCATACGGGAGTTCGCCAAAGAGAAGAACATCCCGGTTGCGGACGTCTTTGCGGAGATGAAACGGACGCTCGTGGAATACAAGGCAGAACATCCCGGCCTCCTCCCGGATTCCCCTCCCCTGTTGACCGTCGCCGACGGCACTCACATGAATCCGAGGGGGAATCAGGTCATAGCAGAGTGCGTGCTGGTCGCACTTGGCTTGAGTCCGGAACAGCTATCGAAAGTGAAAGCAATGTGGACCTCCATGTCTACGCGCGACATCGAAACCCCGAATATCAAACAATGAACTCCAACGACCTCATCCGGAAAGCAGCTCAAATCACCCGCCCGGCTCCGCCTGCGGCGGTTTGCACATTGAATCCAATGGCCAACCTTGGACTCGGGGCATTTCTCGCGTTCCTTTTATTCTGGAATGGCGCCATGCAGGCGGCCGATTCGGCAATCCTCATTCGCAACGGTCAAAAGATCGGCTTCATGGGCGACTCCATAACGGAGCAGGCCGCGGCCCCTTCGGGATACATCAACCTGGTGATCAGGGCCCTGAAGGTCGAAGGCATCGAGGCAACTGCCCTGCCGGCCGGGGTCTCCGGGCACACATCGGGGAATATGCTCTCGCGATTGACTCCCCAGATCCTCAGTAAAAATGCGGACTGGATGACCCTGAGTTGCGGAGTGAATGATGTGGGCATGCAACCGAAGGGCCGGGGTGTGGATTTGGAGGGCTTCAAAAAGAATGTCACGGCAATGGTGGAGCAAGCCCTTGCCAACAAAACGCAAGTTGTCCTCCTGACCACCACTCCGCTGGGGGAGGATCTCGAAAATGAGCGGAACGCACAGATCGCCCCTTACAACGAGTTTTTACGCAGCTATGCCAACGAGAAGCATCTCGTGCTGGCCGACGTGAATGAGGCTTTCCGCAAGGCTCTCAAAACCCCTCCTGCTCCGGACTATTCCGGCGATCCGGGCAAGCGCTTGCTCGCAGACGGAACGCATCCCAACCAGGCCGGGCAGAAACTGATGGCCAAAACCATCCTGCTCGCCTTGAAGGTGCCGGCCGGTGACTTTTCCAAAATTGAAAAGGATTGGATGGAGAATCCGCAGGGAAAAGGCGTCAAGGTAGGTGGGGGCACATTGGCCCTGATCAGCCAGAATCAATACAACGCACTGGAAAAACTGGCCGGAGAGAAGCACCTGACCGTGCGGGGCATTGTCGGTGAATTATGGGGAAAGGCCCTCGCGGAATCCAAAGATGTAGACCCTGAGAAGGCCACAGGGGCCGCTCAAGCTAAAATCGGCCCTATGGTGGATCAATTTATTAAGAGCGGTAACCACTAGTCTCCTGAATTGCTGATGACGACGCCGCCATTTCCATCCGTGTTTCGCACATATTTGTCGAGAAATGCCAGCACGCGGGGAATGAGGTCTTTTTGTGCTTCGACTGTCCAGAGGGCCGGGCTGTGGTGCATGCCGGAGACCAGCAGGTAAACCGAGGGTTTGCCGAGGCGCAGGAGCGCGCCATAGAGGGCGGGGCCCTGAGTATTGGTTCCCTCATCGCTGTCTCCCTGAACGACGAGGAGGGGCGTCTGCAATTTGTTGACTGCGAAAAGGGGAGAGTTGTCGATGTAACGTTGTTGTTTGTCCCACAGCGATCCGCCCATGAGACCCTGGCCTTCTTCCACCCATTGGAACGGGTTGGATTCCACGGTGTCTGTATCAGCGCGGGTCAAATCATAGATCCCGTTCGCGACGATGCCCGCCTTGAATTTGTGCGAGGCGACGAGGACGCTGAGGACGGTGTAACCTCCGTAGCTTTGACCGGTCAATGCCACCCGATTGGCGTCCACGAGGCCGCTCGCGGCGAGGGCGGCGAGCGCCGCCTCGGCCGAGCGAACAAGGCTGGCCGATGGCTCCGACTTGGTCTGCGGCATGTCTGGCTTAAAGACGGTGTAGCCTTGGGCGGCGAGCACGTGGGGATGGATGAGGAGGTGGAGATCAGTCATCTCCTCGGGGGTTTTGTTTCCATTTCGTGTGTCATCGCCTCCGTAAACCTCCATGACCACAGGCGGCCTGTCGCCTTCCTTCCAACCGATTGGCAAGAGGAGCGTGCCTTTGCAGGATTCACCACTGGAGAGCTTCCAAGAGAGGGTGCGCGTTGTGCCGAGATCAACGCCGGTAAGGGCGGGCTGAAGGAGGGCGAGGCGCGAGGATTTTCCATCAATGAAACTCGTTTGTATGAGTTCCCAGCCGTGAAAGCCAGCGCCCTGCAGGCTGAACAGCGTGGAGGTGGCCCAATCAATCGCGCGACCTTTCCCGACGGTGACCGGTATGCCGGTGACGTTGGATGATGGAGAGCCCTGGAGATTCACGGTTTCGATTTCCCGTTTGCGGAGGATGTGGATGGTTCCTGATGCGGGAACCGCCTGCGTGCGAACGGGCGCGAAAGAGGGCGCCGCACATTCCAGCCAGTCGGCGCCACCTTTGCCTGAGGGTAGCGGCAGTGTGCCGAGGGAGGTGCCATCGATGGAGAAGTGGAGCAGGGAGTTTTCACCGGGGAGCCAGAAGGAGGCGGAGTCCGCTGCCCATAGCGGAGGAGCCGGAGGCCAATTGTCGGCGTTTTCAAGCCGGCCAGCGGCGATGTTCTTTGGCAGTTGGACTTCGCGGATAGCGGGCTTGTCCCCAAGGGTCGCAATGAGGAGTTTGTGTTCTTTTCCTCCGCTGGGCACCCAGGCGATGTGGCTGCAATCCGGGGACCAACTGAAACTCATGCTCCAGCCGTCTGCCTGCGGGGTATCCCCGATGATTTGCACGGCTCCGGTTTCAAGATTCACGATAGTGAGTTTAACCCAGTTTGCCTCCTCCTGACTCATTGGTGTGCCTTTCCCGAGAAATGCGACGGATTTTCCATCAGGTGCCAGGCGGAACCCCCAGACATTCGAGTAACCGTAAGGGCCCAATCCGCTGAATGGGCGGATGTCGCCGCTCTCGACGTTTAGCTCTGCGAGCGTTATTGCCATTTTTTGGCGGCTTGGTGCCCCCGCATCATCTTTAAGGGGGATAGCTGTTTCCTGAATGCGCGAGCGACTTGTCGGGTTTACGGTATTCAGTGGAAAGACGATTTTGCGGGCATCAGGAGTCCATGCCGGGGCTGTGAAACCAATGTCGGGGCAGAATGTTGCGTGGGGATAGACGTGCGGGGCATTGTCGCCGGGAGACCATGTGGCAAGGCGCGGAATACGTGTTGGAGAATCCTGGACGGCAAGCACGAGTGTTTTGCCCGAGGGAGCCCAGACCGGGCTGTAGCTGGCGATAAAATTTCGAAACGGATGGAGAATCTTGCCGGTGTCGCGCTCAATGATATAGACCTCCGAGCCGGCGAGGTCCGCCGAGACGGCCTCGAACGTGCCAACTTCATTTGGAGAACCGGCAGCGTCGGAACTGCCTTCCATGACTCCGCCCTTCATCATAACAGCAAGCCATTTTCCATCGGCGGAAATCGTGATCGGAGCCATGTAAGCGGGCTCCCTGAGGCTCAGCCATTGGTCGATGTCGCCAGGCGTGGAAGCCGGGGTTACAGCGCTTCCCGCACCGGAAACAATGGTGCAGGCAATGAGAAGAGATGCGGCGGCGAGAAGTCGCGAACCGCGCAGGGAGTATTTCAGGGGCATAGCGATATGAATTACTGGCTGGCCGGAAAATGCGCTGTCACAGCCGCAGCCAGACGTTTTCCAATCTCTACGTAGGCGGTCGGGCTGTAGTGAAGAGCGTTGCCCGGGTTCAGATCGCGGGTGCTGACGTGGACGGAATTCCTGTCATCCTTCGCGTATTGAACAAAGGCATCGTAGACCGCCGAATCGGCTTTACCCGGATCGGCGGTGACCACGAAAAGATCCGGCGCGGCGCTCAAGGTCCGCATGTTCGTCACCAGCCGCTTGAAATTCTCCAAATACACAGCAGCCCACGGAGCCACATCAGTTTCACCCTGGATCCACACGAAGGCGAGAGGCTCGGCATCCGGGAACTTCTCCCGGAGCAGCTCGAGCTGTTTGGGCACAAACGCGTAGAGTTTCCCGACCGGCATCTTAACCGTCATGCCGCTCTTGGTCACCCGGCTGGTCAGTTCCGGCGGCCCATAATCGGGCATCCATTCCATCAGACCCGAACCGCCCACCGCATTCAGCAGTATGATAAATCGGTCCTTCGGCCGTGCCTCCGCCAGCGCGTGGGCAAAGCTCGGCGTCGGTCCAAACTTTGGACCGTCCGCGAAGGTGCTCAGCGGTTCCAGTGGTTTGGTCAAATCGGAATTCTTGAAATAAACGATGTTCGCCGGAACCGCCTTCACACCATCCGGCATCTGCGCGACCGGCGCCGCCCCAGCCATGTTTGACTGCCCCGAGCAGATCACGAGATAATCCTTTGCGAAAAGCGGGGATGCGAATGCCACAAGCAGTGCGACGAGAAAAAAGATTCTGTTCATAAGGGCGACTCTCACTTTTATCGTGCCTCCATGCAGGAAATATTGGACCGCTAATTCGTTTCGATTTTGAGCGTGTGACGCACAGGGACGACCAAGGCACTAACGGCATCAATTCGGGACTGATTAGCCGCCACTGTCTCCATGACGACCCGTTCTTTCTTCTCTGCGTCGTGCTCTTTGAGGAGCGGATTCATGACCTGCTTCATATCCTTGTCCTCTGCGGCCTGCTGCGCGTGCACCGCTTCGCTGACTTTAAAAAACGCGTCACAGAATGGATTTTGCAAAAACTCTGCGGCCAGATTGATCCCTTTTTCAAGGTCAGGAGCAGAAAATTCCTTGCTCTCCGAGCCCCATGTCACCTTCGCTGAAGGCTCCTTCAGTCCCTTCACGATCAGAATGTATCTGTTCAGATCCTGGTTAAAGGGAAGGTGGGGCAGGATGGGCACGACACCTTTCCTTGCCGAAGGTTTCACACCGGCAGGAGTGAAACAAAATGGGTAACGCGAGCTTTCCACCTCAAGCGTTCCGTCCTTAAAAGAGAGGATCTTGTTTCCCTCCGTTGCCACGGCTTTCTGCGTGCTCAGATCGACTTCCAAGGTTCCAATGGCGCCATCGAAGCCGAAAGCCTTAAGAATTCCATAAGCCATTGTCAGGTGTCCTGGAGGCGCCGGGTGAACGCCATCCGGCGCCCCTCCCGCAAAAAGATAATCTTTTCCATAGGCAGTTTTGCCCTTGGCCATCGTCTCTTCCATGCAGGTATGAAGGTCTGCGAATGCCATTTGGTGTTTCTCCGCAACTTCTTTGGCAACGTCTCTGAGTGCCGCAAGGGTATTATTATAAAACGGTGGGTTATCGGCCCGGAAATTATCGTCCACTGCCCCCGGTGATGCCACCACCCCGGTCCGCACCCCGCCTTCCTTGAGCATGGTGATGCATTGTTCCAGATTTTGCCGATAGCTTCCGGCGATTTCAGGCGTGATGGGTAAGTAAGTGCCATCGTTCATCCCGTAACAGATGGTTACGACAGTGGGCTTGAATGGAAGGACATCGTTCTTAAGACGCTTCGCAAAGCCGCTTGCCTTCTCTCCAGTCCAGCCGAATTCAGACACCCGCAGGCCTGCAATGGGCTGGCACATTAACAGATAATCCTCAACAAATACGGAATACTGAAGCATATGGGTGATGGAGTCACCGCAGATTGCAATAGTATCATTCGGTTTTAATATGACTTCTGCCCGTCCGGAGAGGGAGAAACAAGGCCACAAAGCAAGCACGGCGGCAGCCAGGAAGGAGGGCTTCATGGAGGGCACGCTAGGTCGATAACAATAGTGCCTCAAGGAAAGAGGGCGCCATATCAAAACGAGATAAGTAAATGTGTATTCCAGAAACGTCCGGGGCCGTTCGGAATATCGACCTTCGATACGCTCAAGGTATAGTTCCCCGATGATATCCCAGCTTCGCTTCGCGCCGCCTTTTTCCAATCATGCTGTTTTGCAGCGTGACCGGCCGATTGCCGTCTGGGGAACTGCTCCTCCTGCCAAGGTTGTCACCGTCCGATTGAGCGATAGCGCGGCCCGTGTGACGGCCGGGCCAGATGGAAACTGGCTTGTGCGATTGCCGGCTTTGCCAGCAGGCGGTCCGTATGAATTGGTGGCAAGCACGGACGGCGATGAGGTTCGAATTGTTGATGTGTTGATCGGGGAGGTCTGGATCGGGTCCGGGCAGTCTAATATGGAGTGGGAATTAAATCAGACGTCGCAGGGGTTGAGTGAGACGGAATCGAACCTCCCGGGTCTTCGTCTCCTGACTGTGCATACTCCAGCGCGTCTCGGGCGGCAGACCGAGATCGATGGTCGTTGGACGGTAGCGAACCAAAAATCGCTTGCCGGCTTTTCGGCTGTCGCCGGCTGGTTTGCGGTCACGCTGCACCGCGAACTGGGTGTTCCCGTTGGCCTGATCTGCAATGCCTGGGGCGGCACGAGGTTGCAGGCCTGGATGAGCCGCGAGGCGCTGGTGCAAGACCCTGACGGGCTGAGCGAGGTGTCCGCCTACGAAAGCTTCGCTTATGGACTCCCCGGTGGCACTGAGGATCCGACTCTGCCTGTCGATTGGTATGAAGAAAACCTGCGGCTCGATGCCCGCAACGAAGGTCTTGAGGACGGCTGGGCTGCACCGGAATTCGATGACGGCCACTGGGCGACGATGACTTTGCCCGCACGCTGGCAGGATTACGGGCACGCAGAAAATGGAGTGTTTTGGTTTCGCCGCAGAGTATCAATCCCTGCGGCGTGGCGGGGTTGCGAATTGGTGCTGAACCTCGGGGCAATTGATAAGCACGACGATACCTACGTTGAGGGCGAGCGAGTCGGAGGTCTGTCCTGGGAAGACGGAGATAACACTTGGTGCACCCCTCGCCTCTATCGCGTCCCGGCGCATCTGGTGAAGGGTGATGCACTGCATATCGCAGTGAGGGTGCGATCGCATTTTAATCATGGCGGATTGATCGGTCCCGCGGCTTCCATGAATGTTCTCTTTGAGGGCGAAATAGCGAACAATATCGCCCTGGCGGGCGAATGGCGTTACGCCCGGGAGCAGGATTGGGGGGTGCGAACCCCGCCGGCACTGGGCCCTGGCAGCCCCAATTCTCCTTATACGCTTTTTGACAGTCGGCTCGCTCCGCTTATCCCCTACGGCCTGCGGGGCGTAATCTGGTATCAGGGTGAAAGCAACGTCGATGAAGCGTCACTTTATCGTTGAATGGTGCCGCAGATGGTGCGCGATTGGCGGCGGGCATTCGGGCAGGGGGACTTCCCATTTATCCAGGTGCAACTAGCCAATTATACGGAGCCAAATCCCGAGCCCGGGCCGAGCCCATGGGCGGAGTTGCGCGACGCACAAGCAAATGCCCTGACTCAGCCGGGTGTGGGTCTGGTCGTAACCGTTGATGTTGGCGATGCCAGGGACATCCATCCCCGGAACAAACGTCCGGTGGGCGAGAGGCTCGCACGCTGGGCCTTGGTTCAAACCTACGGGCGCGAAGGCGATCCGTGCGGCCCCATCTTTGCGGGCATGACGCAGGAGGGGGGCGGCAGGGTAAGGATCGCATTCACTTACGCGACCGGATTGCGCACCAGCAACGGAGCGGCACCGACTCACATTGCCATCGCCGGGAGAGACCAAATTTTTCATTGGGCCGAGGCACGGATTGAAGGCGAGAGCCTGGTTGTGTGGAGTGAGAGCGTTCCCGAACCGGTTGCTGTGCGGTATGCGTGGGCGAACAATCCCGAGGGGTGCAATCTCATCGGCGGCACGGCGTCCCTGCCAGCCGCGCCGTTCCGGAGCGATGATTGGCAGGAATTCTCCAACTGAGTCTTCAATTGGATCCACAAAAGTTGATGTCACTTTTGGACAATACTCTCTTCTCACAATGAGTCTCATGAGTGGTAACTCCTCCAATGTCCGCCATGAGAGGACACGGTTTCACACTCCGACAGCCGGGAATCCGGAATGTCGTGATGAGGCAAGCAAATATCAAATGTCGTCGGGCACTACAACTTGCAGTCGGTGCGGGTGACGACGACACTCTCGACGTTACAAAGGAATTTGATTGTCATGGCAACCGGACGGAAGCGTGAGTCTCAAGGGAGTTATTAAATATTTCACATTGTATTGCATTAAACATAATATAAATCAACAAGTTACATCCATTTCTCCTACCCCTGCCAGTCTCCCCAAAATAATCGCTCCCCGCTCTGTTCCTCCCCCGTCTCTGATCCCGCAAACGACATCGAACCCCGACCTTCCCCGCCCGCAAGTCCGAACATCCATTTCCCACACTTTCAGGTTACCTTTCCGATTTCCGCATCATGAACCAGTCCACGAATCCCGATAATCTATCAGCCCACCTGGCCAGAATCGCACAGGCGCGTCAGGCAATTCTAGCAGAGTTGCGGAAGCTCGTTGTCGGCCAGGATGAGCCTGTCAACCAGATCCTGACCGCGATGTTTGCCGGAGGGCATTGCATGATTCAAGGACCTCCCGGAACCGCAAAAACGCTGGCGATCGTTTCTCTAGCCAAGGTCATGGATCTGGATTTCAAGCGCATCCAGTTCACGCCCGACCTGATGCCTTCCGACATCTCGGGCACGGAGATCCTGGAAGCCGATCAAGTCACCGGACACCGGGTCACCAAATTCGTGAAAGGCCCTGTCTTCTGCAATCTGCTGATGGCTGACGAGATCAACAGAACTCCGCCGAAAACCCAGGCGGCTCTCCTGGAGGTGATGCAGGAAAAGCAGGTCACCATCGGCGGGACGACGCATGCTCTGCCGAAGCCGTTTTATGTCATGGCGACCCAGATCTCGATGGAGCAGGAGGGAACATACCCGCTGCCAGAGGCACAGCAGGATCGCTTCATGTTATCTGTCCTGATGGATTACCTCCCGGAAGATCAGGAAGCGCAGGTCGTGCGGCAATCCACGGGATTCCACCAGGTGGCCCTTGAGAAAATTATCGATGGCTCCGAGCTCGCGGGCTTTGTCGGAGCCGTCCGGAGTGTGACATTGCCGCCGCACCTCGGAGAATTCATCGTGAACCTGACGTCCGCGACCCGACCTGGAGTGGCGGGCTGTCCGGACTTTGTGAAAGAATATGTTTCCTGGGGAGCCGGCCTCCGGGCGAGTCAGAACCTCGCACTCGCATCCAAGTCTGCCGCCGCCCTCGAGGGGCGCGCCGTCGTGGAGTTCGAAGATGTGCAACACATCATCAATCCCGTCCTCCGGCACCGTATCGGCCTCTCGTTCCGGGCCGAGGTGGATCGTGTCACCATCGAGGACATCATCCAGCGCATCGTGGCCACCGTTCCCAAACCAACAAATTCCTAAATCATGACGACCGATCCAAACCCCGACACCGGGGTCGTTCAAGCCATCGAGGCCATCAGCGAGGGCCGCGATAAAATCATGCGCGAAGTGCGCAAAGTCATCGTCGGCCAGATCCACGTCGTCGAGGATGTGGTCGCCTCATTTTTTGCGGGTGGCCATTGCCTGATCACCGGAGTTCCCGGTCTGGCGAAAACCCTTCTGATTTCAAGTCTCGGCAAAGCGCTGGACCTGAAATTCCGCCGCGTCCAGTTCACCCCCGATCTGATGCCCGCGGACATCACCGGCACCGAGGTGCTCGAGGAAGACCGCACCACCGGCTCGCGAAATATGAAATTCCGCGAAGGCCCGGTCTTCACGAATATCCTGCTGGCGGACGAAATCAACCGGACCCCGCCGAAGACCCAGGCCGCCCTGCTGGAGGCCATGCAGGAACACCAGGTCACCGTGAGCGGGAATACCTACAGGCTGGAGGAACCGTTCTTTGTCCTGGCCACCCAGAACCCGATCGAGCAGGAGGGCACCTACCCGCTCCCCGAGATCCAGCAGGACCGGTTCATGTTCAGCCTGATCATCGACTATCTTCCAAAGCATGAGGAACTCGAAGTCGTCAACTCGACGACCAGCGCGAGCGTGAGCGACGTGGCAAAGTGTCTGGATGGGGCGCAATTGCTGCAGTATCAACAGATCGTCCGGCAGACCCCGGTGGCGGATCCGATCATCCGCTACGCGGTCGAACTCGTCGCCCGCAGCCGGCCGAACGGAAAGGATGTTCCGCAGTTTGTGAAGGATTACGTTTCCTGGGGAGCCTCGATCCGGGGTTCGCACTACCTCGTGTTGGGTGCCAAGGCGCGCGCGGTGCTGAGCGGACGGCCCTACGTCTCGGTGAAAGACATCCAGTCGGTCGCCTACGCGGTCCTCCGGCACCGGATCGTCACAAACTTCCGGGCGGAATCGGAAGGCATCAATTCCGAGGAAATCGTCCGCCGGTTGCTCGAAACGGTCTCAACGCCGAAATCCGGACTCTAGGCCATGGGTGATGTCCTGGATTATGGTGTGCTGGCCCGCATCGACTCGATGCAGTTGCTGGCCAAGGTGGTGGTCGAGGGATTCGTCCTCGGCCTGCACCGGAGCCCGTTCCGGGGGTTTTCGGTCGAATTCGCGGAATACCGCCAGTATTCGCCGGGCGACGAGGTCAAGCACGTTGACTGGAAGGTCTATGGAAAGACCGACCGCTACTACATTAAGCAGTTCGAGGAGGAAACGAACCTCGCCTGCTACCTGATCGTTGATGCCAGCGCTTCGATGGGCTACAAGCTCGATCCATCTGGCCAGACCAAGCTCCAGTATGCCTGCCGGATGGCGGCCTGCCTCTCGTATTTCATGCTGCGGCAGCGCGATGCCGCCGGACTCATGATCTTTGACTCAAAGATCCGCACGGCGCTGCCGCCACGCCTTCGCCAGACCCACTTGAAGCACATCCTCTCCGCGCTCGAACAGGCGGAACCGGGCGGCGAGACAAATATTTCCAAACCGCTCCACGAACTCGCCGAAGGGCTCAAGCGGGCGGGCCTGATCATCCTGATCTCCGATTTGCTGGATGATCCGGAGAGCGTCATATCCGCGCTCCAGCATTTCCGGTTTCAGGGCCACGAGGTCATCGTTTTCCAGGTTCTCGACAGCGGTGAGCTGAACTTTCCCTTTACAACGATGACCGAATTTTCCGACCTGGAATCCGGGCAGAAAGTCCTGGTTTCTCCGGAGGGGATGAAGGCGACCTACAAGAAGGAACTGGACGCTTTTCTGGAGTCGTATGAGAAAGGCTGCGCGGGCATCAAGGCGGATTACAAACTCTTTGAAACCTCCACACCTCTGGAGATCGCGCTGAGCGAATACCTTTACCGGCGGAGCAAACTGGGCTGATGTCGTTCACGAATCCCATCTTTTTGTTCGGGTTGGCCGGCGTTGCAGTGCCGGTCCTGATCCACCTGCTCACACGCGACCAGGTCAGAAAGGTGCCGTTCTCCACGCTCCGGTTTTTTGAGAAAGGCGCGAAAGTTGTGGTCCAGAGGAAGAGATTCCAGGAGCTCCTGCTGATCCTGATGCGGGTCGCCCTGGTGGCGCTGATAGCGCTCGTTTTTGCCCGGCCGTTTTTTGGCGCGGACCCGGCGACGGGTGAGGTTGCAAAGGCCAGCGTGGTTCTGGTCGATGTCTCGGGCTCGATGCGGCGGGAGGGGCTGACGGAAGCGGCCAGGGAGGCTGCGCGCAGCGCTGTGAAAGAATCCGGTGCGGTCTCATTGCTCACGTTCTCTGATACGCCGAACGTGCTGGAGCCATTTGGCGCTCCCGAAACCGGCTTGCTGACTGCTGTCGACAAGATCGGCGCTGGGTATGGCGGAACCCGGATTGCCGATGCGCTCCGCCGGGCGAACGATCTTCTGAGAGGCACCGCGGCACGCACGAAAGAGATCGTCCTCATCTCGGATCTTGATCGCGAGGGCTGGCTCCCGGCCGATGCGAAACTTGATCCGGGCATCAAACTCAACGTCCAGCTCCTGACCCCGAAGGCATCAGCGCCGGGAGCAGCCATCGTGCAGGCGGTCTCTCCGAACAGCCTGGTTCTCGACAAGCAGCCCTCATCGATCACCGTCCGGATCGCCAACTTCTCTGATCAGCCTCAGCAGGATCTGGAGGTCGCGCTTTCGATTGACGGAACAAAGGTCGAAACCCAGAAGGTCAACATCCCTGCCGGACGCTCGGTCGCTGCGCGGTTCCGCCACGTATTCGACACGCCGGGCGATCACCTCGGAACCGTGACGGCGGGTAGCGGCGAACCATATTATTTCAACGCCAGGACAATCCCCCGGATCCCGGTCTTGCTCATCAATGGACGCCCGTCCCCCAAGCCGCGCGACGACGCCGCATTTTTTATTGGAAGAGCCCTCTCCCCAACGGCCGAGTCCCCGTTTGCGGTTCAGACCGTGCCGGCCGACAAGGTGGTCCCCTCGGACATCGCTGCTGTGAACGTTGTGGTTCTTGCAAATGTGGGCGAGATCCCGCCGGCTTCAGCGGCCGCGCTCTCGGAACTCCTCGCTCGCGGCGGGGGCCTTTTGTTTTTTGTCGGCGACCAGGCAAAACCGGAGAAATTCAATGCGGTTTTTGGAAACCTCGCCCCCTTCAAATTGCGGCAGATCCTGCAGGCCGGATCGGGCGACGGGGAAAATGCGGAATCGCTGACAAAGGTTGATTATGAACATCCGGTTTTCGAGGTGTTCGCGGCACCCCACCATGGAAATTTGTCGCTTCCCAAATTTGCCCGGTATTGGGAAACCACCGACACCCAGCGTTCCCGCGTGCTTGCGAGATTCGGGGATGGCCGGCCCGCGGTGCTGGATCGAGGGATCGGAAAAGGAACCTCTCTCGCGTTCGTAAGCGCCCCGGACACGGACTGGAATGATCTCCCGCTCCAATCCGTCTTCCTCCCGTTGATCCATCAGAGCATGCGCTTCCTGGCCGTGCAGACCGGCCAACGCACGACGTATTCCATCGGGGAAACCCTTCCTGTTCCGGAGGGGGGAACGCTGAAAGGGCCGGACGGCCGCACGCAGGCTGATGTCCCGGGCTTTTATTCCATCGTGGACAAGGATGGGGCGGTCCAACTCCAGGTTGCGGTAAACGCCGCCCTCACGGAATCAAATCCGGCGATCATAGCTCGGGAGGAGCTCGTGGCCTCGGTCGAAACCCCTGCCAGTGATGGGCAGCCGCAGTTCTCCGCGAGCGGGTTGCCCGTTGCGGGGAAATCCGGTGCCGCCTCGGGCAACCTTTGGTGGTTCCTCCTCTGCGCGGCAGTCGCATTGTCCGCTGGAGAACTTATCCTCGCAAACCGAACCGTCCGGCATTGATTATTATGAGTGTCGAAGCACCTGTCCGAAACGATTATCGCCACCTCGCCACACGGTTCCACTCGGTCCGAAGAGCCTGGAAGCGGGCTGCCGCGCTTTCGGGTCTCGCGGTGGTGCTCACCGAGAGCCTCGGCATCCTGGCAGTTCTGATCTTCCTCGACTGGCTTTTTCAGCCGGCAGTCGTCTTCCGGTTCATCCTCTGGGCGGCGGCAATCGGCGGCATCGGGTTCATTTTTGTCCGGCACGTCCTACGGCCGCTCTTCCGGAAAATTCCTGACGAACAGATCGCCCTCTACATCGAGGAAAGGCGTTCCGACCTCGACGGCGTGCTGATCACAGCGGCGGAATACGGGCACGAGCGCCAGGGATTGGATGACGGCCAGTCCGCTCTCATCGATGCGATTCTCCAGGAGGCAACGAGCCGCAGCGATAAGCTTTCGTTCCGCCATATCGCGGATTTTTCCCGCCTGCGCAAATACGGCCTCGCTGCCGTGGCGGGCACTGTGGTTTTCGTCCTGCTGGGCGTTCTTTTCCCAGGGGCTGTCGGCTCCCGCATGGAGCGCGTGATCAAACCCTGGATCGCGGCACCGGATCCTTCCCGCGAGTCAGGAGCGCGGGCGCTTGAGCCTGTTCGCTTCGAACTTTCCCGCGAAGAATCCAAGATCCAGCGGGGAGCTTCGTTCGAGCTTGAGGCGGCACTGTCCCGCGCATCGGAACACCCGGTCGTTCTGAACTTCCGCCCGGCGACAGACGGCGGGGTTTGGCAGTCGGCACCGATGACGGAAATCGAAAAGCTGAACGGCTACAACGGGGTTCTGGCGGATATCAATGAGGATCTGGAATTCTACGTGTCCAGCGGCCCGGATAAAAGTGCGACTCACAAGATCACTGTCTTTGATCCGCTCGTTGTCCAGTCAATTGAAACCACCACAAATCTGCCGGAATACACCGGACTGCCGGATCAAACCGAGAACCCATCGACCGGAGATGTCGCGGCACTGATCGGCTCGGATGTCACCGTGAGGATCCATACAAACACCCCCCTCAAGGAGGGCAAAGTCACGTGGAGCGACGGACAAACCCAGGCGCTGACAATCTCAACCCCCACCTCGGGAGAGTTCAAATTCAAGGTCAAGGAAAACGCCGGATACGATTTCAGCCTCACGGATGTCAACGGGCAGCAGACAACAAACTCCTCGCCGCTCACGGTCCGTGCGATCCCGGATGAGCCCCCGACACTTGTTGTGAAATCCCCGGTCTCCCCGGTGGTGACGCATCCGCTCGGCGAAGTCCCGTTTGATGCCAATGCCGGCGACGATTTCGGACTCGATTCTGTAACCCTCGTCTATTCCCGCCTCGATCCGAACGGCCAACCCGTCGAGACGAAAACCCCGCTGACACTCGAGCCTGCCGGGGACGCGGGACATCGCGGGACCTACCGGCTCATGCTGGAGGATGCAAAACCGCCATTCCGCAGCGGGGAGGCGGTCTCTTATCACCTCGAGGCGAAGGATACCAAGGGGCAGATCACAAAATCCGACATCGGCCTTATCGTCATCGGATATTATGAGACTTGGGGAACTTGGGCCGCCGCGAGCGGAGGAAGCTCGGAGGCCGTCACCGAAGGACCGGATCTCATGACGATGCTCAGCCTGGTCTGGACGTTGGACAGCCAAAAAAATGCCCTCGCCCCGGCCGATCTGCAGGCTCAGAGCAAGGAGATCGCCGCGAAGATGGTCACGGCATCGGGTGCCATGCGGAGCTTTGTGGACCTAGCGAAGATGCCGCAGTTGGCCAAGGTCGCGGATCAGATCGCGCTGCATGCAAAGGCAGCCCACACTGCTTTGGAGAGCGCTGACACCACGACTGCCGCCACCCAGCTGAGCATAGCTGCAGCGATCTACGCCGGGAGCGGACTTCTCGAGGATATCGTTCTGGAGAAAAAGTCCTCCTCCTCAGGTGGCGGCCCATCGTTCAAACCTCCCTCGGTGGCCATGCTTGAACAGGCCCGGCTCGAAGCGCTGTCCGAGACAGACGCCAATAGTTCGCGTTCGGAGAAGGACAAGGCCGAAACCGAGGCGGCGGCCGGCGCCGGAAAAAAATTGGAGGATCTTGTGAAGGCGCAGGACGCAGTTGCCAAAAAAGCCAAAGAGATGAACGCGGCTGCCGGAGAAGGCGCGACGGATCCAAAAAAAGCCGGCGAACTCGCGGAAGAACAACGGGGCCTGGCTGCAAAAACCAAGGCGGCGGCAAATGCAGCCAAGGCGGATCCCTCGGCAGCCGCTCCCGGATCCAAAATGGGGGCGGCTGCAAAAAAAGCTGCCGACGCTGCAAAGACGATGGAAGATGCCGCGAATGACATCGCCTCCGGAAAGGGTGCAGAGGGAGCGGCGAAAGCGGCAAAGGCAAAAACCCAACTCGGAGAAGCCGCTGGAATGCTTGCCGATACGAGCCGGGACAAGCTCGAAGAGGCAATCAGCGAAGCGGAGGTTCTCGCCGTGGATCTGCTGGAAAAACAGAAGACCCTCCGCGGCGAGACGGAGGTTTCTGCGAAAGAATTGGAGGGAGGAAAAACTGCAGATCAGCGCCAACAACGGGATCTCCAAAAACAGGCGTTCCGCGAAACCGGACTTCGGGCCGGAATGGAATCGCTCACAGGCGTGATCGCCGAATTGGCCACCCGTGCCGAACAGGTGGGACAAGCGGAGGCGATTCGAGGGCTCACAGAGGCTCAGAAAACGATCAAACGGAGTCAGCCGGCCGCCAAGATGGGAAATGCGGCTATTGAACTTAACTCCTCCTCTCCGGCACCGGCCGTCGAAGAACAGAAGAAGGCAGAGGATGCCTTGTCGAAACTCATCGCAAATCTTCAGACCTCAAGCGATGCCCTCGCTGCCAGCGGGGATGCCCAACTGCGCCGCGCGGAGCGCTCTGCCGCTGATGCAAAAGCGGCTTTGGACAAGCTATCCAC
>CAZRIL010000027.1:38082-45961 GCA_964600115.1 uncultured Chthoniobacter sp.
GCGCTGCCGAGGGCAAAGGGGCCGCCGAGGGCAAAGGCGCTGCCGAGGGCAAAGGTGCCGCCGAAGGCAAAGGCACACAACCCGGCCAAGCCTCAGGGAACCAGTCAGGCGGTGGCAACGCGCAGAAAGCCGCCTTCACAGTCGCCCGTCTGGTCAACAACCTCGACAACCGTGGCTTGGTTCCTCAGGCACAAATTGATCGCCTGAAAGACCTCAGCCTTGACAAAGCGGCACTCGAAAAAGGCCTTCTCGTCGACCCAAACACCCTCCAGGAAGTGACAGGGCTTGTCGCCGATATTCAGGCCAAACTCGAAGCCGAATCGGATGCCCGATCGGAGTCCGGATCCCTTCAGGCTTCTCAGCGCGAAGAGTGCCCGCCGATCTACCGCCAGTTCGTAAATCAGTATTTTGAATCCCTCTCACATACCCCAAAAAATCCGTCTCCAACTCCTTGATCCAGTCGCTTTTCCATCTCGCTCCTGATTTTCTCAAGGGCCATTTCACCTTTCTGGGACCCACCCGGATTCTGGTCGTTTTAATATTGGCGCTCTCGGTATTCGCGTGGTTTGCGTATTCCGCGTTTTCCAAGAGGATCCGCGCGTGGCACGTGTTGTTAGGTATTCGCATTGTGTTATTTGCGTTACTGCTGACGATTCTGGCGATCCCGGTGATACGAATGGCTGGAAGCGCAGGTGAGCGATTTACCGTGGTCCTTTTGGACACATCCCGATCGATGGCTACGGTGGATGCGGGCTCCGGGCCGGTTTCACGCCTTGAGGCAGCCCGTCAGCTTCTCGTTGGGGACGGAAAGTTGCTCACGCAGCTGGAGAAATCCGGCAAGGTTCTGCTCTATCAGTTTGATGAGACAGTCCGGCGGGCGAATTTCAAAGCGGAGCTGAAACCCGACGGGGAGTTCACAAACATTTACCGGGGCATTCATGACATGGAAGCCGAGCTCCGGGGAGTCCCGCTCACATCGGTGATCCTGATGACCGATGGCGCGAGAAATTCCGGAGGATCGACGCAGGATGCGGCGGCGCTTCTCAAGGCTCGGGGGGTCCCGCTTTACATTGTTGGTCTCGGGAATTCGATTCCCCCCACCGACTTTGAAATTGTGCGCGTTGTGGCACCAAGACGGGTGCGCCGCAATTCCGAAGTCGAAGTGCAGGTCACGATCCGCCATACCGGATTTCCCGACCCGTTCGAGGTGGTATTGAACCGCGGAGAAGCCGTCATCGCCTCCCGCACGGTCACCCCGCAACCCGGCAGCGATCTGGAGCAAATCAAACTGCATTTCACCCCGGATCATGAAGGGTCCTCGACCTACACGCTGTCCGTCGCACCCGGACCCGGCGAGCTGAACCCTGAGAACAACAAGCGGGATTTTCTGCTCGAAATTCAGGACGACCGCCTGCCGGTCCTGTATGTCGAGGGAAGCCCGCGTCTCGAATACCGGTTCCTGCGTCGCGCCCTGTATTCCGACCATGACTTCCGGGTGGTCGGTTGCCTGAGATTGGGCGACAACCGCTACTATGTGCAGGGGGCCAATGAATCCGAGGCTTTCCTCAATCAGGGATTCCCGACCACCGTGGACCAGTTGTATGCGTTTCAGGCCGTCATCATCGGGGATACAGAAGCGAAGTATTTCACCCCGAAGCAGCTCGAAATGCTGGAGGAGTTTGTCCGCACCCGCGGAGGGGGACTCATGATGCTGGGCGGGGTGAACTCGTTTGGCCTGGGCAATTACGAAGGCACGCCGATCGCCAACCTGCTGCCCACGATGATCACTTCCCACGATGGCCCCTACACGGACGAACGCTTCAAGGTCCGGGTCCTGCAATTGATCGGATTGCATCCGGTGATGCGGCTCTCCCTGGATCCCGACGCCAATAGAACCCTCTGGGCGCAGGCTCCGCCGCTGATCGGGCTCACCCCGGTCGCCGGAGTGAAGACGGGCGCGCTCACATTGCTCACCCGGGAATCCGACAACAAGCCTGTGCTGGCCGTCCATAACTACGGCCAGGGGAGAGTGGCGGCCTTCACCTCTGGAGGCTCGTGGTATTGGCGCATGTCGCTGCCGGCGGATGTCGAGTTCCATGAAAAATTCTGGAAGCAGCTCGTCCGGTGGCTTGCCGTAGGGGCCAAAGAACGCCTCAGCGTGGAGACGGATTCCGATATCGTCTCGCGCGGAAAAACGATCAGTATTCGCGCAACGGCTCTGGCAAAGGATTTGCAGCCGGTCAACGATGCTGTCCTCGTCGCGTCGATCACCGATCCGCTCGGAAATCGCGAGGATCTCCCGCTCGATTGGATCCTCTCCGAGGATGGCATTTATACCGGGCAGTATGTCCCTGCCGAAGAGGGTGACTACCGGGTGGCTGTCAACGCGGAAGGATGGGATCTCAAACCGGTGGAAACCGATTTTCGGGTCTCGGCACCCGCCGCGGAATCGGCGGACGCAGGCCTCAAGGAGACGACGCTGCGCGAGATGGCAGCAACCGCACAGGGAAAGTATTTCAGCTACAGCGAGGCCGGCGGGATTCCCGCCGAAGTGGAAAAATCCGCGGAACGTGTCAAATTTATCGAAGCCGGTTCGGAGGACAAGCCTGTCTGGGACTCGCCCGCCGTGTTCCTGCTGGTCTTTGGCCTGATGGTCGCGGAATGGATCGTGCGCCGGAAGGTGGGGCTGGCATGAATACTGTCCGGAAACAAATGTCCCTGCCCATAGGAACCATGAATCCCAACAATCGCATCATCCGCAAGCAGCTCGACGAAATCGCCGGAGGCTTTGAGCGTATCGAATCGCTCTCGCGCCGCCGCTTCCTCGGGCTCGGGGCGCGTGCCGCAGCCGCTCTCGTGGCGGGCGTGCTTGCCCCGAGGGCGTTCGCCGCGAAAACTGTGGAGACCGATAAGTTTGTCTTCCCCCGGCTCCAGTTTTCCACCACGGACGGCAGCCCGAAAATCTGGGATATCAGCCCCGAGGGCGATGCCATTCTGCGGCGCGAGCTGAAGCGCCTGACAAACATCAATGTCAGCATGGAGCCGAAGGTCGTCCGCCTCAGCGATTTTGAGGACATGTGCCTGAATCCCTTCGTCTTCATGACCGGAGGCGGCTCATTCCAGCTCCCGGAAAATGAGGAGCAGAACCTCAAGGAGTTTTTCTCCCGGGGCGGATTCGTGATGGCTGATGACTGCATGGGGGTCGGATCGCCCGCCAACAAGGACGCCTTCTTCCGGTCCTACACGAAGCTCATCAACAAGATCTACCCCGACAATCCGATGCGGAAGATCCCGCTCGATCACGAGATCTTCCACATCTACTTCGACTTCCCTGAAGGCTCGCCGGAACTTCAAGGCGTCCCGCACGGGACTTACGGCCTGTTTGAACCGGGCACCGGCCGGATCATGTCATGGCTAAGCTCTGGCGACATCCATTGCGGATGGTGCTGCCGGTGGTTCACCCAGGAGAAAAATATGGCCGCGATCAAAATGGGAATCAACGTGGTCATCTACTTTCTTACCCATTGATATGATAGCACCTGTTGGAAACGAATTGAGTTCTCAGCAACTAGGGAGAACGGGCGTCCCGCCCGTTTGGACACTGACTCTGCAACCGCAGACTGGCGGCCTTCACAGGCGGGACGCCTGTGCTCCCTGTTTTGCCCCGCAGCCCATCCATATTTTAATCCCGAGATATTTAAGGCGTTTTCTTTTTGCTCTTGGCTTTCTGGCGGCGGCTGCATCGGCACCTGCCGCGACCACGTATGCGTTGCTCGTCGGTGGTGCCGGGCAGGCTCCATATACCCGCTGGACAACGGACTGGCTCGCAAGGTTCGGAAGCCATCTGACCAAAAAGGCAGGAGTTCCCGCCCTGCAGGTTCAGGTCCTCACAGGAGAGTCCGCGACATCGGAAGCGATCCTCAAGAATATCCGCGACATCGGAAGCCGCATCCAACCGGAGGACCAGTTCATACTCCTCCTCTCGGGACATGGGGAGAATACGGGTGCTCCCACCTTTGCCGTCAAGGGACCGGACCTCGGCGCGGAGCAACTCGCGGAAGCCCTGAAGACCATCCCTGCGAAGAGCCAGATCATCCTCAACTTCAGCGCCTCGTCCGGCGATTTCCTCAAATCCCTTGCTGCCCCGAACCGCGTGAATATCGCGGCCACAAGCCCCTCGGAAATCAAGCAGCCGGTCTTTGCGGAGTTCTTCCTGCGCGGCCTGGAATCCGGCCGCGGAGGAACCACCCTTCTGGAGGCATTCAACTGGGCTGCCGGACAGACTCCGCTCTGGATCGCCCGCTGGACGCTCACCGAATCAGGAAAATGGAAGGCGGACGGACGGGAGACGGTGGAAATTTTTAACAAGCTTTATGCGGATGTTCTCAACCGACAGCTCGATCCCGCGAGCAATTCCAAAGTGGAAGATGCCCCGGTGGAATTGCGCCCCCCAAACGGTGAGGTGACTCCCGCATGGAGCAACCGCCGCGCCGTCGACGAGCACGCTCTCCTCGAGGACTGCGGCCTCGAGATCGGGGTTGCTGTTCTCGGCGACTCCGGAATCCAGCCGATACTCGGCGCCAAGGAAAAGGATCCCGGATATCTCGCCGGAAAAACCGTGCTCGGGAAGCCCTGATGAAACTCACGGCAGCACTGCTCCTGATCGGCATCGCAGGCCTCACGGCCGCCGAACAGATATTCTCGGACAAAGCGGTGTATGAGCCGCTCGAACTGGCTTGGAGCACAAGGGCAGAACTCAAGAACGCGGAGTCTGTTTTTCCTCACCCTCTGATCCCGGGCCGGGCGGTATTGACAACTTCCGCAAACGTGTTCCAAACCGAGGATGGCGGTCTCAATTGGAAGCCATGGCCGGAGGGCACCAAAGCAGGGCGGGTCCGGACCATCGCATTCGACCCGCGGGATCCGCAGCATTTCCTCATCGGCGCGAACGGGATCTGGGAAACGACCGACAACGGGGCCACCTTGCGCCAAGTCGCCACGAAGCAAAACGGATTGGCATCGGACACCGTTGTCGATCTGATATTTTACAGCGGCGACCCCGGGAACAACACCCTTCTCGCAGCCCACGGCGATTCGGCGCCGGGCCTTTCGCGCAGCCGCGACGGGGGAAAAACGTGGGACGTCGTGAACCCGGAACACATTTTCCACCGCCTAAAGGGAGGCGCATCGACCGGGTTCAAACGGCTCTACCTGATCGGGGCGCCGAAAGACGAACCGGACGTGACGGGGCTCTTCATGAGCACAACGCCGGGGGAATTTGTGAGCGAGCTGATGCGCGATGTCGCGCTTACGGATCTCGCGTATTATCCCGCGGACGGCGGAGACATCTACTTTTCCACCTCCGACCAGGGGGCCGGACGGATCCTTGGCGGACGCAGCAGCGTGGGCCAGGAAATGCAGGCTTTGAATATTGATGGAGTCTCGGGATGGTCCAGCCTCGCGGTCACATGGGGACCGAACGCCGACGCGATTAACCTTTGCGCCTACGATCCCACTAAGGCGGGATTCATCATATCGGGCGAAGACCTGAAAACCAGCCGCTCGATGGGAGGAGTCCTGATCAGTCCTCTCGTGAAAGAGGGAGCAGCCGTGCGTCCGAATGCGAACGGCACGATCTTCTACGCGGTGGCCAATGGATTGCTTTCCATCGGGCGCGCGATGTCGGCACCGGTCGTGGAGGCCTCGCCACCGGTATTGGAGCTCTCCCAGGAGGATCCGGGGTTCGATGACGCTCGCGAGGCTTTTGCATCCTTCATCAAAACTCAGGACGGTCGCTTTGGACCCGCAGCCCTCCGGATTTGCGAATCGTTCGGCGATCTCACGGCCCCCTATGCCAAGCGCCGGATTTCTGTGACTGCAACATCTCCGCACAAACCCGCATCGGCGCTCATCGACCTGAGCCGGGCTGGAGGCGATCCGGAAACCCCGATGTTCGACGATGGCAAACATGGCGACGGCGCCGCAAACGACGGGACATTCGGAATCACGTTTGCCTACGATGCCCGATCGCGGCAGGGAGACTGGCGGCCCACCGCGCCAGGCCCGGTGCCATTCGGAGTCGCTATGATCTCCGCGGATGGCAAGCGCACCGGGGCGGTGGCTCTCGCCGGCATCTACTCAAAGGTTGCAAGCTTCGACATGTGGGAAAAGCGCGGGGGTGCTCTCGCGGCAGGTTCGGAGGGAGAGGTTTCTGTCCGTCCGTCCGCAAACCCGCCGGACATCCATGCGGGAGGTCCGTGCTTCCGGATCGAACCCCGCGGGGGACCATGGTCCGTTGTGATCGAAGCGTCGCGCAAGGCCAACGATATCACAGGCTACGAAGCCCTCTCATTCTGGCTTCGCTCCGCACCGGGCAGCGCGATCCCCGATTCGCTGAACATCCAGTTTGTCGACCGCCCGGACTTTTCGGAACCGGTGAAAACTCCCCCGGTCTCCATTGTTCCCGACCTCATAGAGAAGGGGGCGATAAGCACGGAATACCGCCGGGTGATCATCCCTCTGGAACCGTTGCTGGAATCCGGATTCCAGCCCTCGCGCCTCGACAAAATTATCCTCTCCGGAGATGCGAAATCTCCGGAGACACTTTTCCTCGATGGCATTCGCTGGAACGCCACGCGGGCCGAACTCGACAACCCATGAAAACCCGACTGCTCGCGATACTGGCCGCAGGCCTCCTGATCCCGGCTCTCATCCAGGCGGCAGATCCACCGGCCACGACCGCACTTGCCCGCGCGAACGCCGCGGCGGCGGCAAACAATCCGGATGAGGCGCTCGGGCTGTATGAGCGGGTGTTCGTGGAATCAAAAAATGTGGATGATTGGTTCAATGCCCAGCGGGGCATCGCCGCTGCACAGGCCAGGAAGGGGGCATTCCCGAATGCCTTGCAGTCCGTGCGCCTCTGCCTCGACGGAGCGCCGACTCTGCGGCAGTTCGATGAGGCCGCTCAGCTCGCGGCGAACATCCTCAGCGCGATGGACGCCAACGTGGCACGTGGCAATGCGTTTCTGGAATTCCAACGAACCGGCACCGGCGAGGACCCGATGGCGCAGGTCCCCTACCCTTCCCTCCCGGATCGCGAAAAACATTTTGCGGACCTCCGCAACGAAGCCGGGGACACGCCGGCCGCATCCCGGCTGCGGGCCTGGACGTTCGCCTACTCCGGAAAGCCAATCGAGGCGGCAGCGCAGTTCGCGGATGCCTTCCGAAGAGCCTCCTCCCCACAGGACCTGCAAACCGCGGGTTCCGACTTGATTGTCATCGCCCTCAGGCTCGTGCGTGGTCAGGCGTCGGGAATTGAATCAGAAATCGATTTCGTCCTGTCAGGGCCAGAAGGCCCGGATGGAAAATCCGGCACGCCGGATGACTTGAAGGATCCCTTTGCGGGATTCCCTGCCCCGCCGCCTGCGGGACAAGGAGGACTTGCCGGGATTCCTGCCGCCGAAATCGAAGCGCTGCGAAAAGTCAACTCGGCCGCCAGCCTCTATGCAGGTGATTACCGAATGCGCCCCGAGATGCGGCGGGAGGCGCTCCAGGCCATGCAGCGCTCCAACGATGCGCTCGATAACTGGGGGGCTCCCGGGCAAATGGACTGGTATCTCCAGCAGTTGCTCAGCCCGGCCGGCGCCGGTGCCGAGGATGGCCTGATCATCGGCGCTCAGGCGGCCGCCAAGGGACGCGCACTTCATTTCGGGGGAGCGGTAGAACTCTGGGAAAAAATTGATGGGCAGATCGCATCCGGTTCCCTCACCGCCACAAAAGGAATCGAGCGCGCGAAAAAGCAGTTCGAATCGGTTTCGAACGCGTTCCGCAAAATCCGCCCCCGCAAACCGGGGTTCAAGCCGCTCGCGAAGCCGGCCAC
>CAZRIL010000028.1:0-30841 GCA_964600115.1 uncultured Chthoniobacter sp.
CGCTCATGAAACATGCTCAACTTTCCCCTTGCTGAAAACCACAGTTGCTCCCTGGACCCGGCCGCTCCGGCCGCTATTTACTGCCCGGCTTCACGGCCGGTGTGCCTGCCAGGTCCGCCGGCAGGTTTTCCGGGTCGAATGTCTCCACATTCATCTGCACAAGCGAAACGAACGGACACCCGAAATCGGGAAGCTTGCCGCCACTGCGATCCACGATCGATCCGGCTGCAGAAACGATCCCGCCATGGTCGCGCACAATCTGAATCGTCTCCTGAACACGTCCTCCACGGGTCACCACATCCTCGGCAACGAGAAATTTCTCGCCGGGTTTGATGGTGAACCCCCGCCGGACCACAAGACCGCCCTCACCGTCCTTCTCCGCGAAGATGTGCCGCTTGCCGAGATGCCGGGCGACTTCCTGCCCCACGATGATTCCCCCGACCGCCGGCGAGATCACGGTCGTGGCCTCGTAGGCCCCGAGCTTGTCGGCCAGCCATCCGCAGACCCGGGCCGCAATCGCCGCATCCTGCAGCAGCAGCGCACATTGAAAAAACTCACGGCTGTGAAGCCCGCTGCGCAGCACAAAATGGCCGTTGAGCAGGGCGCCGGTCTGACGGAAAAGATCCAAAACTTCGTTCATGGCCGGAGGATGCGGTCAGTTCGGCATCAGGTCGAGGCCTTTGAGCGAGTTCTCGTCAAAGCGTCCGGTCTGCCGGAACCCGGCGCTCTTCTGCCAGATTTTCAGCGCGGAGACGAGACTGCCGTTCGGCATGCCATCCTCGGGGCCGTTGTAGTAGCCAAGGAGCTTGAGATTTTTTTGCGCCTGCCGGATCACCGAGACCTGCATCTCGGGCCCCGCGGAGATATACGGCCCGCCCTTGAAAATGTCGGCAATGGCGACGTAAGCCGGCGCCGGGGTCGAGCCCTTGATCCCGAGCTGCTCGAGCGTTTGGCGGTTCAATTCTCCGGTGACTTTCAGGTTCTCCGCGATTTGATACCGGCGGATCGCCGCGCTTGTCTGGCTTCCCATCTGGCCATCGGCTCCGCCTTTGTAGAATCCGAGCTGGGCGAGCTTTTTCTGCGTGGCGAGAACCGTGTCGTCTGCGCGGAGCGTAATCGGCAGCAGCGCAACAAGAAGGGCGATGGCAATTCGTTGGAACATGCAAAACCGTTTAGACGATTTCTGATCCCGGCGCAAGCAGCGGCCTCGCGATGGCTGATGCGCCGGGGGAGAGAGCAGCCGAAGAAGACACTGGCCATCAGACAGTGAGGTCGGTTAGCAATGGCGGGTCATGAACGTCTGTCCAACCCGCGCAGCCCGGCTCGCATCGGCCGCGCTTCTTTTTGTACTTTTCGCGATGCGCGCCGGCGCCCAGTTGCCGCCGCTCGAACCCTCCCGGGAGTGGGTATTTCCGGGCGGGGTTGCGACACCGGCCTCCCTCCAGTCCTTCGATGGCACGACGGTGGTGCTGCGGCTTTCGAGCGGACAGCGCACGAGCGTTCCGGCTGAATCGCTTGGTGAGGCGGACAGGAAGTATTTGTCCGAATGGAAGGAGCGGCAACCGGTCGTGATACCGGACTCTGTCGGGGTCGACAGCAACAAGGTTCAGGTCGAAGTCGTGAGCGAGGATGAGGAGAATGGAAAATTTGTTTACCGCACGCAGCATTTTGAATTCACGAGCGACGGAAAGCTGACCCAGAACCTGCTCCGCGATGTGGCCAGAAATTTCGAGGCGACCTACGAACTGCTGAAGGCGCTTCCGTGGGGAATCGACCCGCAGCCGGAGGAGGGTGACCGCTTTCGCGCGATCCTGGTGCGCTCGCGACAGCGCTACAAGGAGGAAGGGGGTCCCGAAAACAGCGGAGGCGTCTATTTCGGATCGCGCAAGGTGTTCATCGTCCCGTTCGAAAGCCTCGGGATCGAGCGGCTCGGAAAAAGTTTTGCGAAATCCTCCGACTACCGGTCAGACACGCTCGTCCACGAGCTGACCCACCAGATGATGCATGCGTCGCTCGATATCCTGCCGCAGTGGGTGGTCGAGGGCACGGCGGAATACACGAATATCCTACCACTCCGGCTCGGAATGTTCAGGGTTTCCGCAGCCAAATCCGGACTCAGGGAATACACGAATTCCCTAAAAGTGCGGGGCGGCGTCCCGGAGCCATACCCGGTGGAGCAACTTTTCCGGATCAGCAACAAAGAATGGTCTGAGACTCTGGCGGCGAAGCCCAAGGAGGCCGACCGGATGTATTTCACAGCCTATCTCCTTGTGAACTACTTCATGCACATGGACGGAAAAGGCGACGGGGCCGGCTTCGTCAAATACATGAGGGCGGTCGGAAAGGTCCGGCAACAGATCGAAATTTACGAAAAGGGAATCGAGGCTCTTAAAAAACTCCCCGGAGTCGAAGCCCTACCAGGTGGGGGTTACCGCTGGCCGGACACCTTAAAGCCGCCGACCACACCGGAGATCCTCTCGTCGCCGGAAAAACAGGCGGAATTTGAAAAATCCAGCCTCGAAATCCTTCTCAACGGAAGGACCACGGACCGCCTGATGGAAGAAATCCGGTCCGCCTACCGGCGCGTCGGAATCAAACTGTGAGCTCCACAGAGCCTTCTGATCCTTCAGTTGCAAAACCGGATCAGAAGGCTTAGGCATCACGAACCCGCATATCTCCTATGAGCGAAATCGAACAACTCATCGAAAAAAACAAGGCCTGGTCAAACGCGATGAAACGCCGGGATGAGGGCTTCTTTGAAAAGCTCGTCGCCCAGCAGTCGCCCCGCTACCTCTGGATCGGATGTTCCGACAGCCGCGTGCCGGCAAACGAGATCATAGGCCTTCTTCCGGGCGAGCTGTTCGTCCACCGCAATGTGGCCAACATCGTCTATCCGGCGGACCTCAACTGCCTGTCCGTGCTCGAGTATGCGGTCCACACGCTGCATGTCAGCCATATCATCGTCTGCGGGCATTACGGCTGTGGAGGGGTTGTGGCCGCGATGCAGCGCACCAGCCACGGGTTCGCGGACAACTGGCTCAACGACATCCGCGATACCTACTCGCACCAGTGGGAGGAGATCACGAACCTCCCCACAGACGAGGATCGCGTCGACCGGCTCTGCGAGCTGAATGTCATCAAGCAGGTCAATAGCGTCACGCACACGAACGTCGTCCAGAACGCCTGGGCGCTCGGCCAGAGCCTGACCGTCCACGGCTGGATCTACGGCCTCAAGGACGGCCTCATAAAGGATCTCGACGTGAAGGTCGATTCCCTCGACCAGGTGGCCGCCGCATTCCGCCAGATCGAGCTCCCGCCGCGCTCTGCCCGGTAATCCCGCTAAACCACCCGGCCAAGCAGGGTCGTGAGATAGGGCAGGAGCTGCTTTTTGCGCGAAACCACCCCGTCAAGTTTCCACGCCCCGGGCCCTTCATCCGGGAAATCAATAAGCCGGGTGAAACTATCCGGCCCGCAGAGGAGCAGCACCGAATTCTGGGTGTTGACGTCGGTGATGAGCAGCGTGGAAAAGAAATAGTTTTTCGAGAGCCGGTAGGCCTCGAGAGCCGTGAGAAGCTCGTCGCGCTTCTCGGGCAGATGCGAAAAGCTGAGTTCCTCGATCTGCGAGACGCTGAACCGGAATCCGCGTTCGACGTATTCCTTGCAGTCGGCCGTGATTGCCTGCTTCGAGGACATGGTGAGAAGCGGGGAACCGACGGAAAAGATTTCCGAGGCGAGATCCGACGGCTTGACGCCGCTGATCCGTGCCAGCTCGTTCATGACCTGGCGGTCGACTTCGGTCGTGGTGGGGGAGGACAGGTTCAGCGTGTCGGAGATCAGCCCGCACATGAGCAGGCCTGCGACATTCTTGGGAATCGGGATCCCGGCCTGCTGGTAGCACCCCGCCACAATCGTGCAGGTCGATCCCACCGGGCGGTTGAGAAAGAGGATCGGCTGGTGGGTGGGAGCCACGCCGATCCGGTGGTGGTCGAGGATCTCCACCACTGGAACCTCGTCCGCCCCGTTCACCGCCTGGCTGAGCTCGTTGTGATCGACCAGGATCAACTGGTGCGGCACGGGCTTGAGAAAGTCGCTTTTGGAGAGGATCCCCTCCAGCCGCCCGTCCGGGCCGAGCACTGGAAATGCAAACTGCGAGGACATCGTGACGTCGGCTTTGGCCTCCCTCAACGGCATGTCCGCCTGGAGGCTTGTGAATTCCGACTGCAGCATCTTCCCGGATGACACCGCCGCGCGGGCGAGCAGGACTGTCGTCGCCGTGTCGTAGGGAGAGCCGATCAGCGTGACCCCGTGCTTTTCCGCAAGGTTCAGGACGGACTTCCTCACGGTGGAATAATTGGTGAGGACAAGCGCCCGAACGCCGGCCTTGATCGAGATCTCCTGGATGTTCCATCGGTCTCCGACGATCAGAACGGTGGACTTCACGTCAAGATCACCGAGACGTTTGGTGAACGTCGTCGTGTGCATCGCCGCCACCACAAGATCATGAGGACAAACCTCGTTGTCCACGGGACCGGCCAGGAGCGTGCCATGGATCGATTTCTGGATGTCGGCCAGCGAGGCGTCCACGACCCGCGCGGAGGAGATCCGGTCCAGAGGTGGAAAAAGATATTGGCCGAGCTTGAATGCCGATATCAGGCCGAGGCAGCGCCGGTCATCGTCCACGACAGGCAGCCCGCGAAAGCGGGATTCGCCGATCCGCGTCATCGCCTCATAAACCGGACTGTTACAGTGGGAGCTCACCACATCGCGCTCCATCACGTGCTCGATCCGGGGATAGACATCGCTCAGAAAAACGGGGGCTTCGAATCCGAACTTGCCGAGACCGAAGTCGATCCGCTCGTTCGTGTTGCCGCATCTGGCAGCAAGAACCTCGGGTGATCCGGTCGCGGTCTTGAGCTCCGCATATCCGATCGCGGAGCAGATGGCATCCATGTCGGGATTCTTGTGGCCGATGACAACAGTGATCATTTTATTCGGTTGGAGGGACGGGTGTTGATGACGTTCGTTCCGTGCAAGCCGGGATTCTCTGCGGCGGCCGGAAGACGCATCGTTCAAATACCTGTTTCCTTAACGCAGGTCAAATGGAGCGCCTCGGAAGCACGAATGAGGAAATTGTCCTGATTGGCTCGCTTTGTCAAACCGATGACTCCACCACCTGCCCGGAAGCTCATGCGGGCGCTCACCCGCGATCTCGCCACATTTTTTCGGTTCCCGATTGCCCGATCGGAGATCCTGTGCTCAAATGATCGATTGCCCATGAATGTCGTTTGTGATCCTCAACCCAATTGTATCGTCAACCTTCAAGTCGAGCTTCCCGCCGACCAGGTAACGCGTGAATGGCAGTCCATTGCCAAAGATTTTCAACGCCAGGCCCGGATTCCCGGATACCGCCCCGGCAAGGCCCCGCAGTCGCTGATCGACACCCGGTTTGCGAAAGACATCCGCGAGGAGCTGGAAAAAAAGCTTCTCCGCGAGAGCATCAACGAGGCGATCAAACAGAAAAACCTCCGGGTTCTCTCGGTCTCCAAAGTCGAGGACATTCAGATCGGCGATGACAAAACAATGCGCTACCGGGCGAGCGTCGTCACGGCGCCGGAGTTTGAGCTGCCGGATTACTCGGCGATCACGGTCGAGCTGGAGAAACGTCCGGTGACCGAGGAGGACGTGCAAAAATGGCTCGAACAGTTCCGGGACCCTCACGCCACTTTCGAGGCGGTTGAGGGCCGTCCGGTCGCGATGGGCGACTATGCCGTCATGACCTACGAGGGGAAGCTTGGCGACCAACTGCTCTCCGAGGCGATTCCCAAGGCTCCCGCACAGTTGCAGGGACGCCGCAATGCCTGGATCTTCATGGATGCGGGAACTCTCGTTCCCGGATTCGCAAAAGCCGTCGAGGGGATGGCCATCAACGACGAGCGCTCGTTCACACTCGACGTGCCGGCCGATTTTCCGCTGGAGGACCTCCGCGGATCAAAAGTGAGCTACTCGACCACGCTCCATGGTATCAACGTGAAGCAACTCCCGCCGCTCGATGACGCGCTCGCCGAAAAAATCGAGCCGGGCAAGACCCTCGAATCCCTCCGCACGGAAATCCGCGAGCGCCTCGAGAACCTGGCGGAATCACAGTTCCAGAACGGCAAGCGCAACGCCGCCCTCAAGCAGCTTCTCGCGTCCGTCCAGTGCGAGCTTCCAGCGCAGACGGTCCAGCGCGAGGTCTCCAGCATCCTCCGCGAGATCGTGCAGGAAAATCAGGTCCGCGGCGTCAGCGACGACGAGCTCCGCACCCACCAGGACGAGCTCGTCGGGCTC
Source organism: uncultured Chthoniobacter sp. (assembly GCA_964600115.1). GTDB lineage: Bacteria > Verrucomicrobiota > Verrucomicrobiia > Chthoniobacterales > Terrimicrobiaceae > QYQL01. Next base: position 6,328 of record CAZRIL010000028.1, read on the forward strand.
GCCCAGCAGAGCGCGGTCGACCGCGTGCGCGGAAATTTCCTGCTCCTCCGCGTCGCCGAGAAAGAGAAGCTGGAAGTCACGGAGACCGACATGTTGATGGCGGTTTCCGAGATGGCCCGCCGCTACGAGATCCCGGTGAAGAAGCTCGTCAAGGATCTGCAGTCGCGCGAAGGCTTCGGCCCGATCCGCGAGCAAATTCTCATGGGCAAGGCACTTGATTTGATCGCCGCCAATGTTACGGTGCGCGAACCGGCCGAAGCGCCGTCCAAAGCCTAATATTTTATGTTGGTTCCCATCGTTGTTGAACAGACCGGGCGCGGAGAGCGCAGCTACGACATCTACTCGCGGCTCCTGAAGGACCGCATTATCTTCATCGGCACGCCGATTGATGATCATGTCGCCAACCTCGTCATCGCCCAGCTGCTCTTCCTGCAGATGGAAGATGCGAAAAAGGACATCAGCATCTACATCAATTCACCCGGCGGATCGGTGACTTCCGGCCTCGCGATCTACGACACCATGCAGTTCGTCACCTGCGACGTGAACACCTACTGCATGGGCATGGCCGCGAGCATGGGGGCGGTGCTGCTTTGCGCCGGGACGAAGGGCAAGCGCTTCGCCCTGCCGAACTCGGACATCATGATCCACCAGGTTTCCGGCGGCGCGCAGGGCCAGGCCAGCGACGTCGAACGCCAGGTCGAATTCATGTTCAAGCTCAAGAAGCGGCTCAACGGGATCATTTCCCTGCACACCGGAAAATCGTCGGAGCAGGTGAACAAGGATGCCGACCGCGACTACTACATGACCGCCGAGGAGGCGAAGGCCTACGGGCTCGTGGACGAGGTCGTGAAGTCCCGCAAGGAACTGAAGGGGCTCGACAAGCCGGCGGAGTAGACCCTCATGGCGCGCGCAACCAACCTGACGATGTGTTCCTTCTGTGGCAAGAGCCACTCGGAGGTTCGTAAGCTCATCGCTGGCCCTGGCGTCTATATCTGCGACAGTTGCATCACCGTCTGCAAAGGGATTCTGGACAAGGAATTCAAGGAGGAGAACAAGAAGGCGAAGCATGCGATACGGGTCCCGAAACCGGCGGACATCAAGCAGCAGCTCGAGCAGCATGTGATCGGGCAGGACCATGCGAAGAAGGTCCTCGCGGTCGCCATGCACAACCACTACAAGCGGCTTCTCCAGGAGACGCCCGCCTCGGTCGGCCTTGATCCGCTCGCGGATGTGGAGATCGAAAAAAGCAACATCCTCCTGATCGGCCCCACGGGATCGGGGAAGACGCTCCTCGCCCGCACGCTCGCAAAGATCCTGGATGTCCCGTTCTGCATCGCCGACGCCACGTCAATCACGGAGGCCGGGTATGTGGGTGAGGATGTGGAGAACATCATCCTCCGCCTCCTCCAGAATGCCGACTACGATGTCAAGCGCTGCGAGATGGGGATCGTCTACATCGACGAAATCGACAAGATCGGACGCAAGACCGAGAACGTGAGCATCACGCGCGACGTCTCGGGCGAAGGCGTTCAGCAGGCGCTCCTCAAAATGCTCGAAGGCACGGTCTGCAACGTCCCCCCGCAGGGCGGCCGGAAGCATCCTCACCAGGAATACATCCAGGTCAACACGGAGAAAATTCTCTTCATCTGCGGGGGCGCATTCGTCGGCCTCGACAAAATCGTTCACCGCCGGATGGGCGGCCGTGCGATGGGCTTCCATGCCCGCGAGGATGTTTCTTCTGCTCTTCTCCAGCGTGAAGCCTTGAAGAGGGTCGAACCCGAAGATCTCCTGAGCTTCGGGCTCATCCCCGAGTTCATCGGCCGCCTCCCGATCGTCGCCACGCTTGACGAGCTGACCGAGGACGAGCTGGTCACAATCCTCACCGAACCGAAGAACGCCATGGTCAAGCAGTTCACCAAGCTGCTCGCCATGGACGGGGTCGGCCTCAACATGACGAAGGATGCCCTGCGCGCCCTCGCCGCCGAAGCACTCAAGAAGGGCACCGGAGCCCGCGCCCTCCGTGCGATGATCGAGCGCATCATGCTCGACATCATGTTCGAGTCCCCGGGCCGCGACGATATCGCCGAGGTCACAATCAACCGCGCCGTCGTCGAGGGCAAACGCTCCCCCCTCATCCGCAAAAAGCAGGAAAAAGACGCAGCCTGAGACTCTGCTTCTCCTTTGTCCCGTTCGCAGCGATCCGCAAATTCGGGTGCTGCCTGTTTTTTCTCTGCAAAGCAGTCCGGCTCTGTTATAAGCGCCCGTTCGCCCTTGCATGGATACACCCGAGACGCCCGATAATGAACTCGTGGCCCGCACCCAAGCGGGCGACGCACGGGCGTTTGACGAGCTCGTGGTGCGATTCAGCCCCCGGCTCTACGGGCTGGTCTACAACATGACCTCGAACCACGAGGATACCAACGACCTGCTCCAGGAAATTTTTGCCAAGGCCTATCGCTCGATCAAGGGATTCCAGGGCAAATCCAGCTTCTATACCTGGATGCACTCGATCGCCGTCAACATGGCGATCAATTTCCTGAAAAAGCGCAACCGCCGGATGACAATGAGCCTCGACGATGTCGACAACGGGATTGCCAACGACCCGGAGTTCATCGAGGCCACAAGCGACTATGACCCCCGCCATCAGGCAAATCTCGGGGAGCTTCAAAAAAAATTGAACGAAGCCATGATGAAGCTGTCAGAAGAGCATAGAGCTGTTGTCACGATGTTTGATGTCCAAGGAATGCCGCATGCGGAAATCGCGAAGATTTTGAAAATCTCCGAGGGAACAGTCCGTTCGCGGCTCTTTTACGCACACAGACAGTTGCAAAATTACCTGCAAGAGTTTATCACCACCTAGTCACCGAACCATGACACCCGAAGAACAAATCTCCAAGCTGTTGAGGCTGAAACGTTACGAAATGCCTCCTCCGGGTTATTACGAGGATTTTCTGCAGGAGTTCCAAGCCCGCCAGCGGGCGGAATTAATCCGCCGTCCACTCTGGGAGATCGCATGGGACCGGCTCGTTTCGCTTGCGCCCACCTTTCAGGTTCCCCGCATGGCCTATGCCGCCATCGCGGCATTGGCGGTGGCCGCATCCACTCTGATCGTCATCCGTCCAAGCACACCAGTATCCAGCGGAGCCATGGCCGCAAATCGTTCGACACCCCTCAGTTTGACCTCACCGCAAACGGTAACAATTGGAGAATCTGTGCCCGTAACGATGACATCCACCGGCTCTCCTTCCGTGCACTATGTGCTTCCGACCCGCCCGGTGAGCTATGCTTCCTCCCGCAGTTTCTAGTCAATCCTGCCGATCCCTGGCACTCCATTTCGCGGCAACAGCTCTTTTTGCCGTTGGGTTTTTTCCATGTCTGAAGGCGGAGGATTCGGTGGCGGAAAAGCTTTCGTCCCAGGTTCACGAGATTTTTGATGAGCGCCGTGATGCGGTGGTGAAGGTGAGGGCCACCGACTCGCTGGGAATCCGGTTCGGCAGCGGGTTTTTCTCGGATCCCGCAGGCACGATCTACACGCATGCCGGCATCGTGCTAAAGGCGCAGGACGTGAAGGTGATTTTCGGCGGCAAGGAACTTCCTGCGCGGGTTCTCGTGGCCGATCAAAGGAGCGGGATCGCAATTCTCAAGGTCGATGCCAGCACGCCGTTCATCCCGGTCGGTGACTCGCAGAAAGTCAACATCGCGACCCCGGTGATGATGATCGGATACCCCGAAGACCTCGAGGCGTGTCCGAGCTTCGGAATAGTCGCGGGCCTGGACCGCAAGTATCTCGGGCAATATTTTTCCACGACCCATTTCCGGGCGAACCTGCCTGTGCAGCGCGGCCAGGGAGGAGCTCCCATTTTGAATATGAAAGGAGAATCCATCGGAATCCTTGTCGGTCGCATCGACGAAGGTGCCGCCTGCCATATCCTCCCGATGCAGGCGGCTGAGAAAGTGCGCATGGATCTGGCCCGCTTCGGAGAACTCCGCCCCGGATGGGTGGGTGTCGAGGTGGAGGACGCCAAGGAACAGGCGGGGGGCTCCACCGCCAGGGTCGGCGCTCTGGATCCGGAAACTCCCGCCGCCCAGTCGGGACTGCAGCTTGGGGATATCCTGCTCAGCGTGGGCGGAACAAAGATCGGCACAAGCGAAGATGTCCTGGATGCCTCCTACTTTTTGACGGCCGGAGATAATGCGGAAATCGCGGTGATGCGCGGCACCGAAAAAATGACCTTCTCGGTGAGGCCGACGCTCCATCCGCTTGCCCCCGGCCATCAAATGCAGGCGATCGCAGTTCCAGATGCCATCCAACGCATCACTCCCGAGTAGCAGGGCTGCGGGTATTCCCAAATCCTGTCCCCCTGAATGTGCTGACAGTTCGCGCCGGGGAATGATCGTGGCGTTGGTGGCGATCCTGCTCTCTGTCCATTCGGCGGGCGCATGGGAAACCAAATCCTTCTCGGGCAGAGACCATGTTCCGCTCGATGAGATCGCAACCTTCTACGGCCTCGGGGAAGCAACATCACCGGATGCAAACACGCGGAAATTGAAGGGATCCGGCCGGTCTCTCATCGCGACGATTAACAGCCGCGAAATGGAAATCAACGGGATCAAGCACTGGCTCGCATTCCCAGTGCTGGAGGATGGCGGGAGAACCTATGTCTCGAGGCTGGATCTCGGAAAAACGCTGGAGCCGGCCTTCCGCCCGACCCTCATACCAGACTTTCCCGCCGTATCCACGGTCGTTCTCGATCCGGGCCATGGCGGCTACGACAACGGGGCCCGCAGCCCGTATGAACACGAAAAAAACTTTTCGCTCGATGTCGCGCGCCGGGTGCGGAACGAGCTGCAGAAGTCCGGCGTGCGGGTCATCCTCACAAGGAACAGCGATTCCTTTGTCGAGCTGGCTGACCGGGCGGCGGTTGCCAACCGGTTGAAAAACGCCGTCTTCGTCAGCCTTCATTTCAATGCGGCCGATGCCAACCAGGCCGCCAATGGATTTGAGATCTATTGCGTGACGCCGCGGGGGGCCCCCTCAACCGCCTACGAGCAGATCCGGGTGCGGGACATGATCCAGGAAAACGGCAACGAGCACGACATCCACAGCTTCGCCCTTGCGAATGCGATCTACCATTCCATGCACGGCAAGGTGGAAATGCTGGACCGCGGAGTCAAGCGGGCCCGGTTTGCGGTAATCCGCCTGGCGGGAGTTCCATCCGTGCTGGTGGAGGGTGGGTTCCTGACCAATGCGGCAGATGCCCGCAAGGTGGCATCAAAGCAATGGAGGGATAACTACGCCGCCTCCATCGCCCGCGGAATCCTGGAATATAAAAAACTGGCCGAAAATCACATCGCTCCCCGCGAAGTAGCAGCCTACCGAAATCCCGAATCCGCCCCGCTGCCCGTCGTGGAGGCGGTCCCGCCGGCCCCGGTGCCGGGAGTGGGCCTGCGCGAGCTTCCCGAGTAGCGGGTCGGGTGACATCGGGGAGCATTGACCAAAAGCAAATTTGGCACTCGCCCTCGGAGTGCCTAGCTGGTAGCAATCCGCGCATGAACCTGTACCAGTTCCGCGCCCTGGCCCTTTGCGGCGCCGTCCTTCTCGCGGCGTGTGAGAAACCGAAGCCAGAACCTCCGCCAGTTGTCGTTACGTATACCACCGCGATTCAGAAGGACGTGGTGGCCACCAACGAGTGGGTTGGGCTTCTGGACGGCTACCTTAATACGGACATTCAAGCCCAGGTCACCGGATATCTCCTGACCCAGAACTACAAGGAGGGCTCGGCCGTCAAAAAGGGAGACACCCTCTTCACCATCGACCCACGCCCCTTCCAGGCGGCGCTCGCACAGGCCCAGGCAAACTACGCTCAGACGGTCGCACAGGCCCAGCTCCAGCAGATTACTCTGCAGCGGCAGGCGCAGCTCTATCAGACAAAAGTCATCAGCCAGCAGCAATACGATGTCTCGTATCAGGACACCCAGTCGGCGATCGCCGCCGCGGCGGCCGCACAGGCACAGATGCAGGCCGCACAGGTGAATCTCGACTACTGCACCATCAAGGCCCCCTTCGACGGAATTTCCGGCGTCGCGCAGGCGCAGATCGGCGACCTCGTGGGACCCGGGGGCAAAACGGCCGTCCTCACCCAGCTCTCGCAGGTCGATCCGATGAAGATGAACTTCTCCATCACGGAAGCCCAGTATCTCGGAGCCGCAGCGCTGCTGGCGGATCTCCAGGAGAAGTCTCCTGACCAACTGAAGGCCCGCCTGACGCTCCGTCTGGCGGATGGTTCCCAATATCCCGAGCCCGGTAAATTCGACTTCGTGAACCGGCAGGTGAGCACCTCGACCGGCACGATCCAGATCACCGCTCTTTTCCCGAACCCTGGAAGCGTGCTCCGCCCCGGCCTCTTCGCGAGAGTCACCGCACCGGTTCTGCAGCTTAAAAATGCCATTCTCGTCCCGCAGGCTTCCACGGTCGAACTTCAGGGAACCTATTTTGTCAAAGTCCTCGGCCCGGACAACGTCGTGAAGCCGGTGCCTGTCAAACTCGGACCCGTCGAAGGCCAGCTGCAGGTCGTGCAGGGCGCCATCAAGGCGGGTGACAGGGTGCTTGTCGGCGGAACGGAAAAAGCAACGCCTCAATCGAAGATCATTGCCGAGCCCTACCAGGCTCCGACGCCGGCCCCCGCTCCGGCCGCAACCCCGACGCCCACCCCCGCAGCGGCCAAATAGCCATGTCGAATTTTTTCATCCGCCGGCCGATTGTTGCGATGGTCATCGCGATCATCACGGTGATCGTCGGCCTCGTCTCGATGGCCGGCCTCCCGGTCTCCCAGTATCCGAATATCGTTCCCCCGCAGATCCAGGTGCAGACGACTTATGTCGGGGCCGACGCGATCACGGTGGAGCAGTCGGTGGCCACCCCGATCGAGCAGCAGATGAGCGGCGTCGAGGGCATGGACTACATGTATTCGATCAATGCCAACAACGGCATGATGAACCTGAATGTCATCTTCGACACCACGACCGTTCCGACGACGGACCAGATTCTTGCGCAGATGCGCCAGACCCAGGCTTCTTCGCAGCTCCCGCAGGATGTCCGGAATTTCGGCATCACTGTGGAGCAGGCGCTTTCCTCGCCGCTCGGCGTCTTCGCGCTGTATTCGCCAAACGGGACATTCGATCCCACGTTCCTGGCAAACTACGCCTACATTAACATCAACGATCCCCTGACCCGCATCAACGGAGTCGGAAGCGTCAGCATTTTCGGCGCCGGCCAGTATGCCATGAGGATCTGGGTGAAGCCTGACCGCCTTGCGACCCTGAACATCACCGTCCCGGAGGTCATCCGCGCGGTGAATGCCCAGAACAATGTCAATCCCGCAGGCCAGATCGGCGGCGAACCCGTGCCGCCCGGGCAGGTCTTCACGTTCACCGTCAACACAACCGGCCGGCTCGTGACGCCGCAGGATTTTGAGGACATCGTGATCCGCGCCAATGAGGACGGATCGATCGTGCGGGTGCGGGACGTGGCGCGCGTGGATCTGGGCGGGCAGATCTACAATCTTCAAGGGCGGTTCAACGGACAGAACGCCGCGATCGTGGCGGTCTATCAGCTTCCCGGCTCCAATGCCGTTGATACCATGAAGCAGGTCCGGGCCCTGTTCGAGCAGCAGGCAAAGCTTTTCCCGGACGATCTCAAATACGATGTCGCGCTGGACACGACGCTCGCGATCACCGAGGGCATGAAGGAGATCGTGAAGACGCTCTTCGAGGCGATGATTCTCGTCATCATCGTCGTCTTCATTTTCCTCCAGGGCTGGAGGGCGACCCTGATCCCGCTGATTGCGGTACCGGTTTCGCTGATCGGAACATTTGCGATCTTTCCCATGCTGGGATTCTCCATCAACACGCTGTCGCTGTTCGGCCTGGTGCTGGCGATCGGACTGGTCGTCGATGATGCCATCGTCGTGGTGGAGGCGATCGAACACCATATCGAGCAGGGGCTGTCGCCGAAAGACGCGGCCTTCAAAGCGATGTCCCAGGTATCCGGACCGGTCGTCGCCATCGCCCTGATTCTGGCTGCGGTGTTTATCCCCACTATTTTCATACCCGGCATCACCGGCGCGATGTATCAGCAGTTCGCTGTCACGATGGCGGTGTCGGTGCTGATCTCGGCGTTCAACGCGCTTTCCCTCAGCCCCGCGCTGGGAGCGCTTCTCCTCAGGCCAAGGAAGGAGGCAACCGGAGTGCTCGGCGCATTCTTCCGGGGATTCAACAAGGTTTTCGGCTCGGCCACCAACGGGTATGGAATGGTCTGCCATGGCCTCATGAGAAAATTTGTCATCAGCCTGCTTTTGTTGGGAGCGCTGGCGCTCGGAGGCTTTGGTTTGGGGGCCCGCATGCCGACCGGCTTTATTCCCGAGGAGGACCAGGGGTATCTTTTCGGGGTGGTGCAGCTCCCGCGCGCATCGTCGCTTCAGCAGACCGCCGCTGCATCCGGCGACATCGAAAAAATTCTCGCGAAGATTCCCGGCGTCCAGCATGTCACCTCGATCATCGGATTCAATCTACTGAGCACGGTGCAGAGCACATATACCGGCTTCTTCTTCATTGCGATGAAACCCTGGGCCGAACGCACGACCAAGGATGTCCAGATCGATGCGATCCAGGCCAACATCAACCGCGAACTAGCCGGACTCGCAAAACCCACCGCCGCATTTGCTTTCCCGCCTCCCGCGATTCCCGGAATCGGCACGGCAGGCGGCGTGACGTTCATGCTCGAGGACCGGACCGGAGCGGACGTCGAGTTCATCGCAAAAAACACGCAGGCGTTCATGGCTGCGGCCAAGAAGCGCCCGGAGTTCTCCAGCCTGTTCACCACCGCGCTCTGGGATGTTCCGCAAATTTTCCTCGATGTCGACGAGGCCCAGGCGATGATCCAGGGGGTCAGCCTATCGGATGCGTATGAGACGGTGCAGACCTTCCTGGGTGGCTACTTTGTCAATTACTTCAACCGGTTCGGTCTCCAGTGGCAGGTCTATATCCAGGCGGAGGGCGAATACCGGACCGACATCGACAATCTCGGCCTGTTCTTCGTGACCAATGACAAAGGCCAGGCCGTGCCCGTCAATTCCTTCATCCACGCCAAGCGGTCGTTCGGCCCGGAATTCACGATGCGCTACAACATGTTCCGCTGCTCGCAAATCAACGCTGCTGTCGCGCCCGGGTTCTCGACGAACCAGGCCATGCGCGCGCTGGAAGATGTCTTCGCCCAGACCATGCCCTCCGGCATGGGATTCGACTACTTCGGCATGTCGTATCAGGAGCAGAAAGCCGCACAGGGCGTTCCGCCGACCGCGATCTTCGGCCTCTCGCTGCTGTTCGTCTTCCTGATTCTCGCGGCGCAGTATGAGAGCTGGTCGCTGCCGTTCAGCGTCCTCCTCACCACCCCGATTGCCGTGTTCGGCGCCTTTGCCGGCCTGAGCATCCGCGGCATGCAGAACAACCTCTACGCGCAGATCGGCCTCGTTATGCTCATCGGCCTTGCCGCAAAAAATGCGATCCTTATTGTCGAGTTCGCCAAGGATGAATACGAAAAAGGCAAGTCCGCAATGGATGCCGCCCTGGAAGGAGCCAAGCTCCGCCTGCGTCCGATCCTCATGACGGCGTTCGCCTTCATCCTCGGAACGGTCCCGCTGGCAGTTGCATCCGGGTCGGGCGCTGTCTCACGGCGGGTGCTCGGAACCACAGTGATCGGCGGAATGCTCGCCGCAACATTCCTGTCGATCTTCCTCATCCCGGCCTGCTTCTACGTGGTGGAGCGGTTTTTTGCGGGACGAAAAGAAGAGGCCCCGCCGGCTCCGGAAAAACCGCCAGCAGCCTAACTCCCCCTTATGAAGACTGGCGCGACAACCAAACCAGGTGGCATGGAGATCCTTCCCGTGCTTGATAAAACCGTGGCATGGGCATCCTGCCCATGCGATCTCTATGTAGGGGCTCTTGTTCCAACCGCCCATGGTGAGCTCAGGCGGTTGGCACAACAGCCTCTACAAAGAATTTTCAAGGGCACGTGCATCGCACTTCTCTCCTGCGTCCTCCTCTCCTCCTGCGCCACGAAGCAAACTGCCTTCCGGGATCAGCCGGATTATTCCACCGCTTATCTCGGCCCCAATGGAGAGATCTTTTTTTCGACCCAGCGAGGGCCGAAGAAGCCCGCCGAGGCCGCCCCTCCGCCGGAATCGAAGTGGACGTGGTCCGACGAAAATGTCAGCGGCCCGCCTTCGATCGTCATCGATCTCAGCGACCAGACAGCAAGATTCTTCAAGGGAGGCGTCCTCGTGGGAAGCGCCCCTGTCTCCACCGGCCGGGAAGGATACAGCACCCCCTCGGGCAATTTTTCCGTTATCGAAAAAGATGACGACCACATCTCGACCCTCTACGGCGACTATGTGGACGCGAATGGCGATGTGGTCGTGAGAAATGTCGGGGTCAACAAGGACAAACGCCCGCCGGGCACCCGGTTCCGCGGAGCGCCCATGCCCCACTTCCTGAGGATTACCGGTGCGGTCGGCATGCATGCCGGCTACCTCCCGGGCTATGCCGCTTCGCACGGGTGCATCCGGCTCCCCCACGGCGCTGCGGAAAAGTTCTACGAGAACGCCCCGCACGGAACACCGGTCAGCATCGTGCATTGATCGAAAAGTCGGCGGACTGAAGGCTTATAACGAATAGTTTTTACGGACTGTGACGATATTGTTCGCACCGCTGCGCCTGTATTCGACCGAATCGCTCATGCTGCGGACGAGGTGGAGGCCGAGTCCACCAACCGGGCGCTCGTTGACAGGAAGGTGCATGGCCGGTTCCGGGGCCTCCAACGGGTTGAACGGATGGCCGTCATCGGTGATCTCGAGGATCATCGCCCCCTCTTCGACCCGGGCCTCAATTCGGATCTCATGGATTGCCTGGTCGTCGTATCCGTATTTGATGGTGTTGCTCACGAGCTCCTCAATGACAAGGCGGGAGAGGTATAGGATATCCGGCCCCGCCCCCTGATCCTTGAGGAAGACGTCCACGGCATCCGCGGCAGGCGGGATCTCCGCGAAATCATTTTTAAGGATGAGTTCCATCTCAGGGAAATTGGATCCGGACTAACGAGAAGTCGTCGTCGAGCGGGCCTTCTCCGCGCAGCGAGCGGATCCATGCGAGGACACGCTCGAAGACATCCGGCCTGGTTCCGTTCTCCCCCATGAACGCCACGAACTTTTCGAAATCCAGCATCTCTCCCCCGGAGGTCCGGATTTCGTAAGTCCCGTCACAGAGCATAAAGAGGCTGGCTCCCGGGGGTATAGCGCGGATGCCGGCCTGATACTGTGCGTTTGGAATGATCCCGAGGATCATTCCCGGCTCCCGGATTTCTTCGACCGAGTTCTTTCCATCGGCCTGCGGGATGATCAGAAGAGCCGGCGGATGTCCGCCGCTGCAATGCCGCAGCGTGCGGGTGGATTTCTGGTAAACTCCATACCAGAGCGTGAAATACATATTGTTCTGTTCCTCCATCGGGAACGCGGCATTCAGGGCGGAGAGGACCGCACCGGGGTCACGCACATCCGTATCCAGCATGGCTCCGGAACGGATGACATTGATCGCGGATACAGAGAGAAGCGAAGCCCCTACCCCGTGCCCGCAGACGTCGAGCAGGTAGAGGGCAAAATGGTCGTCATCGATCCAGTGGTAGCCGAACGAGTCCCCGCCGAGTTCGGTCGAGGGCACATACGACCAGTCGATGACAAAGGGTTCGGTGATAGGGGCGGGGAGAATCGAGCGCACGTAGTTTGCGGCCTCCGCAAGTTCCGCGCCGAGCCGCCGCTGTGTCTCCTCGATCGTCCGCAGGTGGTCCTGCTCGCTGTCGCGCAGTGCCTTCTTTTCCAGGCAGGCGCCGATCCGGGCCCTGAGAAGAGTCGGATTGAAAGGCTTTGACAGGTAGTCCTCAGCGCCCGCTTCGATACAGCGCACCACGCTCTCCAGCTCATCGAGGGCAGAGATCATGATCACCGGGATGTGGCGGATCTCCGGCGACTGCTTCATTTCACAGAGTGCTGCAAAGCCATCCATAACCGGCATCATCACATCGAGCAGAACAAGGTCGAAGGATTGCCCGGCCAGCAAATCCAAGGCCTCCCGGCCGTTTGCGGCCCCTGTCACTGTGTGCCCCTGGCGGCCCAGTTGCCGCTCGAGGAGCGCGCGGTTGGAATCGTTGTCGTCCACAACCAGCAGGTGCCCGGAAATCCGGGCGGGAGCGATATCGGCGGAAGCGTTGGGGAGAGCCGACGGGGCGGGCTTATCGAAATTGGCAGGAACCGGGATCCCCTCGCCCAGCCGGGTGCTGATCAGCTCCAGCAATATGCCTGCCGCGGAACGGATTTTGCCAAGGTCATCGAGCCCGTCGACACCGCGCTCAGCCAGCTCCTCTCCGAGGAGCTCGGAATATCCGATGATGTGGTTCACCGGGGTGCGGAGATCGTGGCGGAGCTGGGAAAGGTCGGACATGGAAACTATCGGCCGTTCCCGGCGGCGAGCAGAGCCGCAATTTTTTCCACCAGCCGGTCGAGTTCGATCGGCTTGGTGTCGTAGTCATCACAGCCGGCGGCGAGCGCCTGTTCCCGGTCCCCCGCCATGGCGTGGGCGGTCAGGGCAATCACCGGAATCTTCGATGTGGCCGGGTCGGCCTTGATGCGTCTTGTGGCTTCCCATCCATCCAGCACCGGAAGGCTCATGTCCATGAGGACCAGGTCCGGAAGGTCAGCAGCGGCGCGGGCCACGCCCTCGCCGCCGTCAATCGCGATCAGGACTTCATGCCCGCGGCGCTCCAGCCTGCGGGAGAGCATATCGCGGTTCATTTCGTTGTCTTCAACAAGGAGGATTCTGGCCATATTCAGTTCCGGGTGCTGCGCTCAATCATTTCGGATATTTCGCTCAAAAGTTTCTCGCGGTCCACTGCTCCTTTTTGGATGACCTGCTGGACGCTGCCATGAAGAAGATCCCGGTCTGCGGGGCTCAGATCCTTGGCGGTGACTACCACGACCGGGATCTCCGCAAAATCGGGCCGCTGCCGCAGGGCCTCAAGGAATGCGAAACCGTCCATGACGGGCATCATCAGGTCCAGGAGAATGAGGGCCGGAGGGTTCGCCGCTATGTTTTCGAGGGCCACACTTCCATTTTCCGCACCGGTGACCTGATAGCCATCCTTCTCAAGCATCCTGATGAGGAGCTCGCGGTTGCCGGGATCATCTTCGACGACAAGCACACGGGATTTCTGCGGGCCGCAGTAGCGGGAGAGGATGGCTGCGAGCTGGGCCTGATCGACCGGCTTTGTGAGAAACCCGGATGCGCCAAGGCTGAAGCCGAGCTGGCGGTCCTGCAGCATGGTCACCATGATGACGGGGATGTGCGAGAGCGCGGGATCAGCCTTCAACCCGGCCAGCACCGACCAGCCGTCCATCCCCGGCATCATCACATCGAGCGTGATCGCCGCCGGCTGCATTTTTCGAGCGAGATCGATCCCTTCCTTTCCGCTGAAAGCCTGGATGACATCGTAGCCGCTCTTCACGAGGCTGTGCCGGAGGATGTCCGCCGCATCGTGGTCGTCATCGATCACCAGAACGACACGACGCGATTTCCCTTGAGAGATTTTTGCCGGCTCCACGGAGGGGGTGGCTTCCAGTTCGGACACCGTGGCTGGCAGGTCCACCCGGAAGGTCGTTCCCTTTCCATGCGTACTTTGAACGGAGATGTCACCTCCCATGAGTTGGCAGAACTTCCTGCTGATCACCAGGCCGAGCCCGGTGCCGCCATATTTTCTAGTCGTGGAATCATCCGCCTGCGTAAAGGCCTGGAACAAGCGGGCCAACTGGGCGGGAGTCATGCCGATCCCGGTGTCTGCGACATCAAAAAACAGGCGCATGGAGTCCGGGGAGCGGGTTGCCGTGAGCCGGATCGTGCCGCTTTCCGTGAATTTTGCCGCGTTGCTGAGCAGATTGAAGAGCGTCTGCCGCACCTTCGTGAGGTCGGCGCGCATGCGCCCGCAGCCGGGAGCGACCGAAACCGCCAGCGTGTTGCCGTTCTTTTCGATCAGCGGCTGGATCGTGGCTTCCACATCCCGGACCATCGCACCCACCTCGAACTCCTCGAGGTAAAGTGTCATTTTTCCCGCCTCGATCTTGGAAAGATCCAGCACGTCATTGATGAGCGAGAGAAGGTGCTTCCCGGCAGACCGGATTTTTCCGAGATCGGGGGCGAAGCCTTCCAGCTTGAGATCCTCCGCCTCCTCGATGAGCATTTCGCTGTAGCCGATAATCGCATTCATCGGCGTGCGGAGCTCGTGGCTCATATTCGCCAGGAAGGCGCTCTTGGTGCGGTTGGCGGACTCCGCAGCATCCCTAGCAGCCAGCGCCTCCGCCCGCGCTGATTCTGCGGACTCCAGCGCGCCCGAAAGTTTTGAGGCGAGCCAGAAGGATACGAGCAGGACCACTAGAATGATGACGCTGCCGACCCCGTAGACCTGGCGGATGAACTGCCAGGTGAGCCGGTTGACATCCGGCAAATAGAGAGCTGCAATGACCGTGTAATCCCACGGTTCAAAGTCCGAGACTTTCAGTAGCCAGTCCTGGTCGGTTTTGTCGGTTTGGTGCGAGCCGAAAGCGATGGCTTTGGCCGTCTCTTCCCCGGTGGCGGTCGTCGTTTGAAAAACAACCCTGTCCCGGTGGTCGATAAGGACGAAGAATCCCCGCATCAGAAGGCCGCGGTCCTCGATGGCATCCCGGATGGTGTTCAGAGTCTCCAGTGCATAGCCGACATAGAAGATGCCGATGACGGCTCCCGAGGTGTCCATCATGGGCTCGTAACATGTGATAAAGGGCTTACCCAGGATATCCACGACGCCCGAGAATGAGCGTCCGTCGCGAATGGCCGCGATCGCCTTGCCGTTCGGATCCAGCACGGTTCCGATGGCACGCTTTCCATCCGCCTCGGAAACATTGGTGCTCACCCGCACAAAGCTGTCCCCGTCTCTGGCAAAGACAGTCGCCGTCCCCCCCATGATCGCGCTCACGCGATCCACAAGCGCATTGTTGTTGTTCACGGGAGTGTCGCCGAACGAAAGAAGCGGCCGGCCCGCGGCATCCTTCCCGGCAATTTTTGCGGGGCCTTCCTGCGCGGCCAGCATTTTCATCACGTGCATCGAGGAGGTCACGAGCTCAGAATAGATCCGGTTCGTGGATTCCAGCACATCGACGACATGATCGAGCCTTGCGGCCATCTGGTTCTCCGACTCGGTCTGGACGTAGTGCGACAACCTGTGAAACCCCGCCACGCCCGCAAGGCCGACCGCCACTGCGACAATCGCAAACCAAAGCGCAATCTTGAAGCGAAGGGAATGGGTCATCGGATCAGTCGAGCAATACCTGCTCGACAAGTGCCGCGTCCATGACGATTTTCTGCCGGGGGCAGACGGTCCGCGGCCAGCCATGGGATGATTTCCAGTGAAATGGCATTGCTATTTTTTTCGCGCGCGAATAGCGGATGACATGGCCAAATTTATCCTATTCGCATTGCTGGTTTTTTTACTCCCGGCAAGCGCCTCACAGCTTGACCTCGCGATCGTGCAATTTCCAGAAGTAAAAACCACGGCGGAGCTCGAAGCCGCGCTTGCGAATGTGAACCTTGCGGAAATCACCAACTCCGACCGCACGATGACTTCGGAGTCCTACCTCAAGGGCGGCTATGTGGTTTTTGCACAAAGCCTGCCGACTTCGGCTGCCTTCGCCTCATCCACCCGGATCTCAAATAACCGGGCCGAGGTTCAGGGCCGCATGTCGGGCTCCAGTATCGCCGTCAAAGTGACATTGAGCGAAGGGGTGGAAGCGGGACTGCGGCGGTTCTCCAGCCGCACATACGAGGCAAATTCCCAGCTCGCCCCCGGCCAGCCCCGGATCCTCAGCATGCGCCAGATCTCAGGGAAAGCGACCGTCGTCACGAGGGGCCAGTCCGCCATCAAGGAAACAAACTTCTGCAGTGTGATCATCGGTCAGATCACGAAGTAGGCGGCACTGGCGGATTGTGAACAACCTGTGAGTTTCTCCCGATTCTTCAGAGAAATACCGGCCTGCCAGACGCCTTTCTTGATCTAAATCGCAGTCTCCTAACTCTGATGTCCGGGCGTGGAACATGCATAGCTACAGTGAGGAACACGGTTTCCCCTCGTGTATTTGATGATCAAGTCAAGAGTTGGCCCCCGATTCGAAATCCCCGCACTCACCTGGCCTGTGAATAAGAGCCTCACTTTCTTTGCCTTTGTGAGATTCACAGCCTGATTCTCCACTCGATGCAAGCGACATTCAGCCGTCTGATTCTTGGTCTGGTGCTCATTTTCGGGGCCTCGGCGGTCCTACTGATGTCGGATCTCAGCTCCAGAATATCGGGCGGAAAAGCGGGTGGGTTACCGCAAGTTTCGATCCTTCAACATGCCTCCCAGGCAGTGCTCGATGAGGGGGCCCGCGGGATGATCCAAGGGTTGGCGGAAGGCGGGTTCGTTGGGGAGAAATCCGTTGTGATCCGCCGTTACACAGCCGAGGGCGATGCCGGCACCTCAAACACGATCGCCCGCCAGATGGCAAACGGTGACGACGACCTGCTGCTCACCATCAGCACCCCCTCCTTGCAGGCTGTTGCGAACGCCAACCGCACGTCGCAGAAGCCCCATGTGTTCGGGCTGGTTACCAATCCTGCGGCGACCGGAGTCGGAATTTCAAAAGACAACCCGCTCGAGCACCCCGCATGGCTCGCGGGATACGGAACGCTGCAGCCGGTGGAGGAGGCGATCCGGATGGCGCGGGAGATGAAGCCGGACCTGACGCGCATCGGGACGGTTTACAACAGCTCGGAAGCAAATTCGGAGGCCCAGTTGGTGATTGCCCGGCAGGCTTGCAAGAGCCTTGGCATAGATCTTATCGAAACGACGGTGGACAATTCCTCAGGAGTTGGCGAGGCCACTGCGGCGCTTTGCTCGAAAGGCGTCGAGGCGGTATTTATGCCGGGCGATGTCACGGTTCTGGTGGCTGCGGAGGGCTTGATATCCGCGGCAAAAAAAGCCGGAGTGCCTGTCTTCACCGTCACGCCTCCGAATGCCAAGAAAGGAGCGCTGTTCGATCTTGGGGCCGATTACTATCAGGTCGGACGGCACACCGGGCTTCTGGCGGCAGCGATCCTTGGCGGCCGGAGTCCGGCCACGGTCGAGATTGTAAATTTTCTTCCGGAGTCGCTCGTGGTCAATGAGGGCGCAATCGCGGAATATTCTGCCAAGGGCTGGTCGCTCCCGGAGCCCATCCGCGCAAGAGCACAAACGGTCATCGGGCGTGATGGAGCCGCCACTTCGAAATCCACCCCTCCCCCGGCGATGACCGGCGCACGTCCGGCAAATCTCCAGGTCATCAGTTTGGCGGAGTCGCTTCCGGTCGAGGAGACCCTCGCGGGCCTCAGGAAAGCCATGGCGGCCTGGCCGCTGAAGGAAGGCGTGGACTACACGCTGAGAGTGCGGAATGCCCAGGGAGATATCGCGGCGCTGAACGGCCTCGTCGATGCCGCGATGGCGGAAAAGAATTCTCTCATCATCCCCCTCTCCACTCCCGCTCTGCAGGCGGTGGCCAAGAAGGTGAAGGACCGCCCATTCATCTTCGGGATGGTCGCGAATCCCATGGCGGCAGGGGCCGTCAAGTCTTACGAGGATCACCCGGCAAATATGACGGGAGTGACCGTGCTGGCCCCCGCCGGACCGCTCCTGGATCTCGTCAAAAAGCACTATCCGCACATAAAAAGTATCGGCACCCTCTACTGCCCGGCAGAGGCAAATTCTGTCGACCTTTTCCAGATGCTTCAAAGCGAGGCATCGAAACGCAACATCACTGTGGAATCCGTTGCGGTCGCGACGCCGGGCGAACTCGCGGATGCGGCGATGTCGCTGGCCTCCAAACCGATCGATGCAATCCTTCAAATCTCAGACAACCTATCAAGCGGCGGGTTCAGCGCGATCACCCGCGCCGCCCGCCAGGTCAAGAAACCACTGTTCTCGCTCAACAGCACGACCATCCCGCTGGGCTCGGCAGTTGTCATGGGGAGAGATTACGAAACGTGCGGCGAAGCAACGGCCGCCCTGGTTTTAAGAGTGCTTCAAGGTGAATCACCGGCGGGAATTCCCATCCAGGTGGCTCCCCGCATCACAACGGCAGCGAGCCTCCCGAACGCAAAGGCCCTGAACATGGAAATCCCTCAGGCGCTGCTCGGCGAGATGGATACGGTCACGGAAAAATAGGGTCATGGAAATCCAACGGAATAAAGACGGTCAGACACTCGTTCTCGCGCTGAACGGCCGCCTCGACGCAACGTGGTGCCCGGCCCTTGAGCAAATGCTATCGGAATCCATCCGTGCGGGCGAACATCACATCCATCTCGACTTTGAAAAGGTGGACTACATCAGTTCCGCCGGCCTGAGGGTCCTCGTCGCTACTCACAGGCAGCTATCTGGCATCAAGGGGAGCCTCGCCATCAGAAAGCCTTCGAAGGAAGTCTCCTCCATTTTTGATCTCTGCGGCCTCTGGAGGGTTTTCGTCAAGGCCGGCGATGAGAACGATGCCGGGCCGGCTGTCGTAGCCTTCTCAAGCGCCAAAGCCGAATGGGAAGTGCATTCCTTGAATCCGCAGGCTTCGGGCACACTGCGGCATGCGGGAGCGGAGACGCCGTGGGAGGCGGCCGAGGGCGAACTGGTGAGCTTCCCAGCCGGAACGGCCGGAATCGGGGTCGGTGCATTCGGGGAATCCCGCTTCGACGCGGGCCCGAGACTCGGAGAGTTTCTGGCGGTGGGGGGATGCGCCGCGCAATTACCACCGGGCGGCTCAATGCGACCGGATTTTGTGATCACGCAGGAAAAGCTCGTTCCAACCGTCTGGGTGACAAGCGGCCTGATTGTCACAGGCGGTTTTTCCCGGCTCCTCCGGTTCGAGGCCGCGGAATCGGAAAGGACGATCGGCCTTGCGGAAATTGCCGAGGTTTGCCTTGGAGACTCGCAAGCCGTCTTCTTCGCGATGTTTGCCGAGACATCCGGACTCGTCGGAGCCACGCTCCAGCAGCCACCGGATCACAAAATTGAAAACCCATTCGCATTTCCAGAGATCCGTGACCGGCTCGGATTCACCAGCGAGCGGGCCTTCCGCGATGGAACCAGCCTGGTCACGGGAGTGATCGCGCCGGAGGGCGGTAGCGCCGTTGCCCGCCTGCGTCCGATCGGGGGCGGGTTGCTCGGCCACATCCATGCCGCAACATTCCCTTACCGCCCTATCCAGAAGGGCCGGATCGGGTTCGAGGAGACCACGGCGATGTTTTTTGAGTCCCAGAGCATATTGTCCGTTCTGCACCTGATCAACGACCCCCGCGTGCCCGGGGGAGCCGGAGACAGCGAATTTTACCGGGGAGCCTGCTGGGTTTCCCTTCTTGAACAATGACGCTTCTTATCGGCGCATTCACGATCGGGCTGATCCTCTCGCTTCTGGCCATGGGAGTGATGGTCTCGTTCAGGATTTTCGGCATGGCCGATATCACGACCGACGGTTCGATCACGCTCGGGGCTGCGATCGCCGCGACCATGATCGTTTGCGGATGGAATCCATGGCTGGCCTCGGTTGCAGCATTTGCCGGGGGAGCACTCGCCGGGTCGCTGACCGGCTTCATTCACACCCGGTTCCGGATCGATTCCCTCCTCTCTGGAATCCTTGTGATGACAGCCCTCTACTCCATAAATCTCCATGTGATGGGACGGAGCAATGTGCCGCTGATGCAGGGACATACTCTGGCCGCAGAAGCCGGCATTATCGGCGAGTGGCTGCTGCAATCCCCACAGGTCAATCTCGCAGGCTGGAATGTGCCCACTTCCGATCTCGCGGTGTTCTTCGGGGCCTGGCTCTGCGCGGGGGCTGCCGGCCTCCTGCTCTATCTCTTCTTTCGCACGCAGGCCGGAACAGCGATGCGGGCGACCGGTGACAATGCACAGATGGTGGTCGCACTCGGAGGAAACGTCGATAACTACAAAGTCTTCGGCCTCGCGCTGGCCAACGGTCTCGTCGCGCTTTCCGGTGCGCTCCTGGCCCAATACCAGGGATTTGCCGATGCCCAGATGGGCATTGGAATGATTGTCTGGGGACTCGCAAGCGTCATCATCGGGGAGGCGCTGACCGGTTCCCGCAGCCTCGGCCTGGCGATCAGCGGCGCGATCATTGGATCCGTGCTCTTCCGCCTGCTCGTGGCCATCGCCCTTCGCTGGGGCCTCAACCCGAACGACCTGAAACTCATCACCGCCGGATTTGTGCTCGCAGCCCTCGTGCTGCCCGGCCTTCCCGCAAAACTCAAACGCCGATGACCATGCTGGAAATCCAAGCGATCCGAAAAACCTTCTTCCCCGGCTCGGTCAATGAAGTCCGCGCCCTGCAGGGAATCGACCTATCGGTTGCGGAAGGGTCGTGGGTCATGCTGCTCGGAATGAATGGATCCGGAAAATCCACCCTGCTCAACGCGGTGGCCGGATCGTTCTATCCCGATTCGGGAACGGTTGCCATCGGAGGAAGGAACATCACATCGTGGCCGGAACACCGGCGCGCAAAACTTCTGGGAAGAGTCTTTCAAAACCCCTTCAGCGGAACGGCCCCGAACCTTTCAATCGCTGAGAATTTTTCGCTCGCCGCCCGCCGCGGCATGCCCCGCGGGTTGAAGTGGGCGATGAGCGGAAATCTGCGCGCAGAACTCAGGGACCGCGTGGCCGCTCTGAAGATGGGCCTTGAAGACCGCCTCGATAATGCCATCGGCTCGCTCTCCGGGGGCCAGCGCCAGGCGCTGACGCTCCTCATGGCCACTTGGCTCCGCCCCCAAATCCTCCTGCTGGATGAACACACGGCAGCTCTCGACCCGAAAAGCGCTGACCAGGTCATCCGCCTCACGCGCGAGGTCGTCCAGGCAGAACGGCTGACAGTTCTCATGGTCACCCATTCCATGCAGCAGGCCACAAGCCTCGGGGACCGGATTGTCATGCTCAATAAAGGTCAGGTCGCACACGATTTCACAGGCGCTGAGAAATCGCGGCTCAGGGCGGAGGACCTTGTGGACCGGTTCGAGGAAATCCGGAGACGCGAACTTCTCGACGAGTCCGCAGCCCGCATGCTCAAAGACCGCTACATCTAGGCAAAAAAAAGCCGGGCCCATTTCAAGGCCCGGCTTTTTGGTGATTGTTTTGTCCGGTTAGAAAGCGAAGCGGAGACCGCCACGGATGTTGGCAACATTGCCGCTGCCGCCGTAGTAGTAGCGCCCATCGGAAAAGAGACCGATGTTGTCGGTGATGCGGTATTCGATGCCGGCGCCGACGTTGCCGAAGCCGATCGAATGACGATCACGCTGGAAGTCCGCTCCGCCGCCAACCATGACGTAAGGTGCGAGGTTCCATGCGCAGATCGGGTAGCGGATGAAGAAGTTGCCGTTGAGCGGCAGCCAGCTGGCCGTGCCGTCATTGCTGTAGACGGAGCCTTCCCAGCCGATACCGAAATACTTCGCGAAGAAGAAGTTCAGGCCAATACCCCCACCGGAACCGGTGCTGAGCGTGCTGTTACGGGATCCGACAAAGCCGGTGTAAAATGCGTCGATTTGAAATTCCGTGTCCCGGAATTTGCAGGTCGGCTCAACAACAACTTTGTCTTTGAAGGTTTTGGCTTCCGTGCCGGCAAATGCCGATCCGAGAACCGCTACCGCCAATACGATGGTCAAGGAGAGTTTTTTCATTGTGTGGTGTTTGTTTTTTGCGGCTGCCTGGCAGCCAATTACCACCCAGTAAAAAAATCTCCATTGGGAGTCAAGCGGTTTTTCACAATAGCAGAATGAAAAAACCACTGGGTCGGAACGCCTTGAGGCGGTATCCGCCACCAAGCCCCGGATTTCAGGACACAAAAAAAGCCGGGCCCTTGCGGACCCGGCTTTTTAAGAGTTTTTTATTAGAACGCGAAGCGAAGGCCTGCACGACCAATAACGCCGCTCTTGGGCTCCTCGGAGGAGTAAACCCAGCGGGCATCGGAGAAGAGTCCGATGTTGTCAGTTACACGATATTCCAAGCCGCCACCAACGTGGCCGAACCCGTGACCGCTGCGTCCGCTGCCATAAGCAGCACCGCCGCCGACCATCGCGTAAGGAGCGAGGTTCCAGGAGCAGATCGGGTAACGAAGGAAGAGGTTGCCGATTGTGGCCCACTCTGCGGATTCGTGCTTGCGACCAACGACGTCCTGTTCGACACCGATGCCGATGAACTTGGTGAAGAAGTAGTTGACGCCGAGACCACCACCCCAAGCGGGATTTCCGCCGTTGTAGAAGAGGCCGGTTGCGAACGCATCAACCTGGATTTCGTTTGCACGGAATCGGCAGGTTGGCTCGATGACAACTTTTTCTTTGAAGGTTTTGGTCTCCGTGCCGGCAAAAGCCGACCCGACGACCGCAACTGCCATAAGGAGAGTTAAGGAGAGTTTTTTCATTGTGTGTTTTGTTTTTTTGTTCGTGGCTACAGAGCCGCGTGGACTAGTGCCTACAGAGGGTGATGGTATCCGTCAAGAAATAATTACATCCCAACCCTGCCAGCGGGAAAGGCCGCGGAGTGCCATTGCCCTGTGGCTCAACGCATTTTTCACCCCGCCGCCGAGCTGGGCGAAGGATTCCGAGTGGCCGTGGGGAACAAAAAGCGGATCGTATCCGAATCCCCCGCTGCCGCATGGGGTGGAGAGGATGCGGCCCTCGACGGCTCCGGAGAAGACGGCTAGTTTCCGCCCGTTGCGCGCGAGGACGATCACACACCGGAACCGGGCCGAGCGCTCATCCCCGTGAAACGGGAGCAAATTGCGAAGCAGGAGCTCGTTGTTGGCCGCATCGTTGGATTGTTCACCGGCATATCTGGCCGAAAGAACGCCGGGCGCGCCTCCGAGGGCATCGACTTCCAAACCGGAGTCGTCCGCAATCACCCAGCCATCGAACAGCAGCGAAGCCGCCACAGCTTTGAGAGTGGCATTTTCCTCGAATGTGGCACCAGTCTCCTCGACCTCCGGCAGACCGGGCAGGGAACCGAGATCGTTCACTTGAAATCCCGGCCCGAGGATCGCCCGGATTTCTCCGACCTTGTGGGCATTACGCGTTGAGACAAGCAATGGGTTTGCAGGAGCGGCTGGGTCTGGCATAGTCACCGGTTCCTACAATGTCCACGCAGCGCAAGCAATTTCCGTTCTCCGAATTCGAACCACGATGGCAGCAGCACTGGGTCGCCTCCGGAGCGTTCCATGCCTCCAACCCCGGCGACCCAGGCTTCGATTCCGCCCGACCGAAATATTACATCCTGGATATGTTCCCCTACCCGAGCGGCGACGGGCTTCATGTCGGGCACGTCGAGGGCTACACGGCGACGGACATCCTGGCGCGCCATCACCGCATGCTGGGCTACAATGTCCTGCACCCGATGGGTTGGGACGCCTTTGGACTGCCAGCCGAGCAGTTCGCCATAAAAACAGGGCAGCATCCCCGTGTGACCACGGCGAGGAATATCGGGCGATTCCGCGGCCAGCTTCAGGCGCTTGGGTTCAGCTATGACTGGGCCCGCGAGTTCGGCACCACCGATCCCGGATATTTCCGCTGGACCCAGTGGATATTTCTCAAACTCTACAATGCGTGGTTCAATCCGCTGACAAACAGAGCCGAGCCGATTGAAAGCTATACCGGCAGCGATCCCGACAGCGTGCGCCTCGCCTATGTGGCCGAGATGCCGGTGAATTGGTGCCCCGAACTCGGCACAGTTCTCGCCAATGAGGAGATCGTGGATGGAAAAAGCGAAGTCGGCGGCTTCCCCGTCGAACGCCGCCCGCTCCGCCAGTGGATGCTGAGGATCACCGCATTCGCCGAGAGGCTGATCGACGGACTTGACGGGCTCGACTGGCCGGACTCGATCAAGCTCCTCCAAAAAAACTGGATCGGCCGCAGCGAGGGGGCCTTGGTGAAATTTGAAATGGCGAGTGCCAAGTGCGAAGTGACCGTATTCACCACGCGCCCGGACACGCTCTTCGGGGCGACGTATATGGTGCTCTCCCCCGAGCATCCGCTCGTGCCTCAGATCACATCGCCGGACCAGCGCACTGTCGTGGAGCAGTATCAGAAAAAAGTCTGTTCGAAGTCCGATCTCGAGCGCACCGACCTCGCCAAGGAAAAGACAGGCGTTTTCACCGGCACCTATGCCACGAATCCGGTTAATGGCGAGCAGATCCCGGTGTGGATCGCAGACTACGTCCTCATGGGATACGGCACCGGCGCGATCATGGCCGTGCCCGCGCATGACGAGCGGGACCATGAGTTCGCGCAGCAGTTCGGGCTGCCGATCCGCGAGGTGGTGAAGTCAGGGAGCACAGGC
>CAZRIL010000028.1:30941-45350 GCA_964600115.1 uncultured Chthoniobacter sp.
CCTGCTTTTCCGGCGAGGGAGTGGCCGTCAACTCCGGCTTTTTGGACGGGCTCGAGACGGCCGAAGCAAAACGCACGATCTCCTCATGGCTCGAAGAGCGGGCCCTTGGCCATGCCACGATCAACTACAAGCTGCGCGACTGGCTTTTTTCCCGCCAGCGGTATTGGGGCGAGCCATTTCCTATCGTTTGGGAGGGCGGGCAACACCGCGCAATTTCCGAGGACGAACTTCCGGTCGTGCAGCCGGAGATGGATGATTTCAAGC
This sequence comes from uncultured Chthoniobacter sp., assembly GCA_964600115.1. Taxonomy (GTDB): domain Bacteria; phylum Verrucomicrobiota; class Verrucomicrobiia; order Chthoniobacterales; family Terrimicrobiaceae; genus QYQL01. Next base: position 31,206 of record CAZRIL010000028.1, read on the forward strand.
CCACCGGCACGCCCGAACCCCCTCTGAGCAAGGCCCGCGAGTGGGTGCAATACACGGAGAAAGCCGAGCGCGAAACAAACACGATGCCCCAGTGGGCGGGCTCCTGCTGGTATTACCTGCGGTTCTGCGATCCGGAAAATTCCTCTCGCTTCATCGGCACCGAAGCCGAGAAATACTGGATGGCATCCGCCGGAACGCCGGGTGGCGTGGACCTGTATGTCGGCGGTACCGAGCACGCCGTCCTGCACCTGCTCTACGCGCGATTCTGGCACAAGGTGATGTTCGATCTCGGACATCTCAGCACGCCGGAACCGTTCCAGCGCCTGGTCAACCAGGGGATGATCCTCGGACCGGACGGGCAAAAAATGTCGAAGAGCCGCGCCAATGTGATCACGCCGGACAGCGTGATCGCGGAATACGGCGCGGATTCGCTGCGGCTCTATGAAATGTTCATGGGCCCGCTCGAGCAGATGAAGCCCTGGAGCATGAAGGGCGTCGAAGGCGTCTATCGATTTCTCGCCCGGGTGTGGCGTCTCGGCCTGCAGGAAAACCAGGAGGGAGAATGGGTAGTGTCCTCCGACCTTGCGGACATCCCGTTTACCCCCACCCAAGCCCGCGTTGTGCATGAGACGATAAAGAAGGTCACGTCGGACCTCGCCTCACTCGCCTTCAATACCGCAATCTCGCAGATGATGGTTTGCACCAACGAATTTGTGAATGCGAAGCCGCGCCCCATCGAGGCACTTCGGATACTGCTTCCGCTGCTCAGCCCGTTCGCACCGCACCTTGCGGAGGAACTGTGGTCGCGCCTCGGTTTCGAGGGCTCAGCCTCCGCGCAACCATGGCCGGTCCACGATGAATCGCTCCTCGTGGAGACGGAGATCGAGATTCCGGTTCAGGTGAACGGCAAACTCCGCGACCGCATCCGCGTGCCGGTTCAGTCGTCGAAGGAGGAGGTCGAATCAGCCGCCCGCTCGAGTGCGAAAATCATTGAGAGCACGGCTGGACTGACTATTCTCAAAGTCATCATTGTGCCCGGAAAGCTGGTCAATATTGTTGCCAAACCCGCCTGAGACTGTCTCAGCCGATCCGCAGCAGGCTCTGGCCTTCCTCGACGCCATCCCCAGGGGTGGCGAGCAGTTCGAGAACTTTGCCGCCCGATTCCGCATGAACGTAGGTGTTCATCTTCATGGCCTCCACGATGGCCAGCTCATCGCCGATGGCAACATCGTCGCCAGCCTTCACAGAATAGCTGACCAACCTCCCCGACATCGGGCTCGTGACAATTCCGGTTCCAGAAGCGACCAGAGGTCGGGATGCGGGAGAAATTACCGGGGGAGGCACCGTCGAAAGGGAGGCGGACTGCGCGACGGGAGCCGACCCGACGGCGTCGTCAAAAACTTCGGCGGTGACCTCGTAGGGTTCGCCGTTAATGGTGATGCGGAGTCGTTTGATCATAAGAAGCAGTTCAGGTATCCTTGTCGCAGGCGTCAATGCGGCGTCTCACGCCGAGCGCGATCCAAAACAGGCCAACGCCTGAAAGGGCATACCCGATCGCTGCAAAGACCCAGGAGTATTCCCCTCCGACCCGCAGGCGGACAAGCAGAACCCCGCAAAGACAGAGCACGATGCCGGTGATCCAGGGACGCAGGTTCATTTCAGGTGCGGGATGATGGTGACGTAAATGCCCGTGAGGATCGCCGTGGTGATCACGCCGCTGATATTCGCACCGAGCGCGATGGGAAGAATGACAACATTCGGCGCGACTTCAGAGACCGACTTCTGCGCGACTTTCGCGGTGGTGGGCACGCAGCTCACACCGGCGATACCGATCACCGGGTTGAATTTCCGTCCGCTCAATATATACACGATATAGCCGCCAGCGATCCCTCCGATTCCTGAAAGCAGAAGGGCGACGATACCGAGCACCAGGAGCAGAAGCACCTTCTCGTTGAGGATCGTGCCGGCTTCGCAGAGAACTCCGAGAGTGAGCCCGAGAAAAAGGGTGGCCCCATAGAGGAGCGGGCCGCCGATAAAATCCACGAAGTAGTGCAGCCCGGCCTCGCGGACCGCCACGCCGATGAACAGAGAGAAGAACAGCGGGGCGGCCACCGGGAAAAGCAGGCAGAGAACGGTGCAGCCGACCACCGCGAACGCCAGCTTCTCGGCGGAGGTCACCACGAGCACTTTCTTCTCGGCGATAGGCAGAGCCCGAAGCTTTGCCGGTATCAGAAATTTGATGAGGTAGGGATACCCTCCATAGGTGAGCCCGAGGTAGAGGTAGGCGACCACCCCGATCGGCACAAAGAGATCCTTCGAGAGCATGAGCGAGGTATAGAGGACCATCGGACCATCGGCTCCCCCGACCATCGCGATGCTTGCCGCATCATTGTAGTTCAGTCCCATGGCCACCGCTATCGGGAATGTGGCGACCGTTCCCAACTCCGCGCAAATCGCAAGGAACATGCTCAGAAACGGACGCGCAAGCACATAGCCGACGTCGAGCAGGACTCCGATGCCCATGAACACGAAACAGGCGATCAGGCCATTGCTGAACATCAGCGTGTAAATCGGCTGGAGAAAATCGATCTGCATCAGGCTGAAGAGCTGCTCCTGATTGGTCACAAGCGGATCCAGAAACAGCGTTCCGGTCTTCTTGTCGGCGAGCACGAGCACGCCGGCGTTCACCGCAGACATCCCGAGCCCCATGGGAACCATCAACAGCGGCTCGAGGATGCCCTTCTTCCCGAGATACACCAGCACCATCCCGAGGATCATGAAACCGATCCGCGAGGCCATGAGCAGGGGCGGGGCTTCGACAAGGGTTTGGATGCCTTGGAACAGACTCAGAACATCGTGGCCGCTCATGGTTTTTTTTCCTTTGCCACGGAGAAGCGGCGGACGGTCAGGTAGATGACTTTGATCATCACCGCGACAAGCATCGAGAGCACGAAGGCCAGACCGAAGATGAAAAGCGCGACGGAGGTTGCTGTGTTCATCGGAATTTGTGAGACGAGTAGATCGCCCGGCGTCCCTCCATCGACCACTGCTGCATCAGGGATTCGACAGACGGAGTCTTTTTCATCGAAACGATCCTGTGAGGTGCCTGCAAAACTTCCGAGACCGTGGCCGCGATGATCGCGATGATTTTAGGGTCAACTCCTGCCGGCGAGGCGGGGTGTGCCTCCGGACCGGCGGCCTGAAGTTGTGGCGCCGGTGCGGCCTGTGGCGCGGGGTGGGTCGATGCGAGGTAAAGCCCGAGAAACCGGAGCGCGAGCATAAACGCGGCAATGCCGCCGAATATCCCGATGTAGGTCCACAATCCCGCAGCTTTCGCCACGGCTTCCGAAAGCAGCCAGGAACCCGGCGTCATCTGGCGGGGGATCCCTTCCAGCAAGCCCGGGGAGTTCCCAAGCAGGTTCGATCAGGAAAAACTTTTCGCATGGCTGTTGAATACCGGAGGAGCAACTTTTTGTCCAATATAAGTTTTACTTATTCTTGCAGAATTACTGGTCCTCTGGCGTCTACAGCACCCGCCAGGGCGAGAAGAGGAGCAGGCTGATGAGGATGAGAATGGGGAGCAGGATCGGGAGCGCGTAGCGGAAGATGTAGCCAAAGAAGCTCGGCGTATGGACCTTCGCGTGATCGGCAATGGATTTCACCATGAGGTTCGGACCGTTGCCGATGTAGGTCATGGCCCCGAAGAACACGGCCCCGAGAGAAATCGCCAGAATTTCCCGGGGCGACTCGGTGACCGCCTTCAAAACATCGGCCGGGTTGTCCATGTTCAAGTGGTGCAGGCCCAGGGCGGCGGAGAGGAATGTGAGGTAGGTCGGCGCATTGTCGAGAAACGACGAAAGCAACCCTGCGGAAAAATAGAACTGAATCGGGCTCGTGATCCCGATGTCCGCGGCATGCATGCCCAGATAGTCGAGGGCGGGAACCATAGTCGCGAAGATGCCGAGGAACAGCCAGGCGACTTCCTTGATCGGTGCAAAGGTGAAGTCGTTGGCCTGATGCACCGGCCCCGGAGTCAGATAGAAGGAAGCGGCGGCAGCCAGGACCATGATCGCCTCAGGCACAAGGAAAGGGAGTGATCTATTGTAGAGAACCGCAGCGAGAATGATGGCAAGGAAAACCAGGTTGTGCATCCCGTCGAACCTCCACCTCTCCTCAGCGGTTTGCTGCTCCATGATTTCACGCGGAGCCTTCCGGATGTTGAGGCTGTCGGCAACATAGAAAACCGCCAGGAGAAGCCCCACGGCGATCGCCCACGCCGGCCAGCAATGCTGGAGCGTCCACCAGAATGGAACGCCTTTCAGATAGCCAAGAAACAACGGCGGGTCTCCGATCGGCGTGAGGCTGCCGGCCACATTGCTCACGATGAAAATAAAAATAACGATATGGAAGCCGGTGATCCGGTATTTGTTCATCCGGATCCATGGGCGGATCATCAGCATCGACGCCCCGGTCGTCCCGATGATGTTGGCAACAATGGCGCCGATGGCCAGGAACAGAACATTCGTGAGCGGCCGCGACTCGCCTTTGACATTGATGTGAATCCCCCCAGCCACGACAAAGAGCGATCCGATCAGCGCGATGAAGCTCAGGTATTCATGCGCGACAGTCCCGAACCTTTCCGGCTGGTGCAAAACACCAAAATAGTAAGCGATGGTCACCAGCCCGAGCCCGACCGATGCCTTCGGGTAATGGTGGTGCCACAAGTCCCCGAAGAGAACCGGGCCGGTGGCGATTAGAAGAAGGAGAACCCCGAAGGGCAGAATCATCCAGGGATTCACCTCATAGGCGGCCGGGATCACGGATGCAATAAGTGCGGACATCACGCTCAATGAGGGACTTTCGACCCGCCAAAGCAAGCATTAACCCGTGAGTATGAGATTTCCCGCACCATGCAGTCCCAGCAACGATTCCAGCAGGCACTGTGCGGATTTTTTCATTTCGTGATCGCTTCAAATATCACCGAGCGAATATAGCGGCGGGAAGTGAGCGCCACCGACAATCCTAAAAAAGCCTATCGCCGGGAACTCCTCCAGAACCAGATCTGGCAGGTCCTCAATTTTGGATCCAAAGCCGGCTTCCTCCTGCTGCTCACCCCGCTCATGATTCGGACGTGGGGCGCGGATGGCTACGGGCTGTTTGCTCTGGCCAGTTCGCTCCTTGTCTCCATGGCAATCCTGGATGGCGGAGTCCGGGCTCTCACCCGGATCCAGATGGCGGAAGCCTGGAAGAACGGTGACGAGGCAACCGCGCGGCGGGTCTACTCCGAGGGGTTGCTGACCTTCGCCTCGGTTTGCCTCCTCGCGATCGGCATCAGTGTGGCCCTGGCTGTTCCCGGCTGGATGGGTGAGGCGCTGCGACTGCCTCCCGGCGGCGCAGGCGTGATGGTGATGACGGTGATCTGCACGGCGGTGTTCATGACGACTCTGCTGGGCCTGGAGCCGCTGGCTGCACGCGGCAACCTGTCAGAGCTCAAGGCGGCGAACACCTGGGGAGCCGTGGCGGCGATTCCGGTATGCGCCGCGCTGGTTTTTGCCAAGGCGCCGGTCGGGGTGGTTGTGTTCGCGTATGCATTTTCCCTGACAGTCCCGAATATCGTTGTCGCCTGGAGGACGGGGCTCTTTGCGATGGCCCCATGGCGGGGGCTGGCACACTTCGGGCCGCGGGTCGCCTGGAAAACTCTGCATTCCGGCGTCTGGTATTACCTGACGACGGTTTCGCTTGTCGGCAAGACCCATGCGCTCACGTTTCTGGTCTCCGCGATGGCCGGGCCTGCGGAAGCCGGTTTGTTTTATGTTCTGCTCCGGTTCTCCGAGATCGTCGGCAACGTTGGCGCCACCGCGAGCGAGACATCGCTGGCTGCGCTTTCCTCGGCGACGGACAACCACGAGCGGCGGGAATGCTTCCGTCAAAGCTGGCTCCATGTCGCCCTGTTCTGCACGCATGGATCGCTCGTGTTCGTATTTTTGACCAAGCACCTTCTCTCGCTCTGGCTGCACGGTGAGGCAAACGTCCCGCATGCCATCGGCATCACGCTGGCGGCTTTCGGCCTGACCGGAGCCTTCAGCCGGGTGGTCGTCAACGCCTCCATGGGCCTTGACCTTACCCGGCCGGCGGCTGTCGCAGGAGCATGGGAAGCCGTCCTGAGCATTGCAGGTGCCGGACTGGGATTCCACCTCGCAGGCCTCCCGGGACTATTTCTCGGCGGAAGCGTTGGAATCCTTTGCCTCCTTCCCGTCACAGGAATGGTCTCGAGGGAATGCGGATGGCGTTCGTTGTGGGACTGGTTTGTCGCGCTCCGGCAACTTCTGCCCGGGTTCTGCGCGGCGGCGGTTATTCTCTATCTTTCCGCGCTGAGCCATCACTTTCCCGCCTGGTTCGGCGCGCTGATAGCCTGCGGAGGAATTGCGCTCTGGCAGCTGAAGGGCATCCACGCCCGCAAATAATCAAACAGCCACCCGGCGCGGGGCGTTCGTGAGCACGATCCCTTCGACCTGCCACCGCGGCCCCCTCGCATGCGACAGCGTTTGCCGGAGCATATCCAGGGTTGTCCGGTGGAAGTCGGCCGTCAGAATCAATGGCTCTCCGGCGGGCAGAGTAAGATTCAAACTCCAGTCCGACAGGATGCACGGGGCGTCGATCAGCACAAAATCCCAATCCGCCTCGAGCGTCTTCCACTCGGCAGCAAGCGGTCGGCGCGAAATCAGATCCGCGAGTTTCCGGCTGCGGCGGCTGGCGGAAAAGACGGCCAGTCCGCGATCGGACGAATATCCGAGATATCCGGTGAGCGGCTCTTTGGATTGAATCCATTTTTCGATCCCTCCCTTCACCTCCACTCCGAGCAACCTGGCAATCCGGGGATCATTAAAATGGAGATCCACGACCAGCGTGCGTTTTCCTGCTTGTGCGAGAAGAACGGCAAGGTCGGCGACCAGCCCGGAAGAACGCTGGCGGGACGAGACCGGAGTGAAGCCGACCACACAAAAACCGGCGGGGCGGGAAGGGGACAAAAGATGAGTTCTCAGGAATCCCAGCGCGGGGGAGTGCTCCTGGTCGCTTCCGCCGGCGGCAAGCGGCGGCCTTTTGGACAGCGCGGCAAGGCACGGGAGACCAAGCTGGGTCTCGATCTGCTCAACCGACTTCAGGCTGTTGTCGAGGAGGATGTTGATAGCCGACAGGCCCAGCCCCAACATCCCTCCAAGCACGCCGCCCAAAAGCAGGAAGAAAACCGGCTTCGGCCGGGTCGGACGAGGAGCCGGGTAGGCAAGATCCACCGGCACAATCATGTTGGCGGGACCGGCGCCCGCCTCCTGCGCCTCGGCGGCAAGCTTCCGCATCACCGTGGGGTCGCCAAAACTCTGGGCAAGCCGTGTGGATTCCCGCGAAAGCTCGTCAAATCTCTGGGCAACGCTCCGCTGCTCGGCCTGGAGGTTCTGCATCTGGGAGGAGCGTATGGCAAAATCCGCGCGGAGGGCTTCCGCCAGATTTCCCGCCTGCTTCGCCAGCTGCGCGCGAAGGGTCTTCAACTCCTCGGCCTTGCCTTCCAGCCGCTGGCCTCGCGTGCTGGTGGCGGCAAGGGCCTTGTATTGCGACTCCACAAGGATCAGCTGGGTCCGGAGGTTGTTCAAGGTGGCATCCTGCGAAAATGCGGGAAACGCATAGAGGGGCAGGTTTTGCTTGAGGTAGCTTTCCATCTCGGCGGTCTGCCCCTCCAGCTTGGCGCGCTGCGCACTCGCATCCACGAGTTGCTGGAGAATGCTGTCCGCCTTGGTCTTTAAAAATGTTGTTGTCGTCTGAATGGCTTTCAGCCGGCCGCCCACAACATTATAAAGCTGAAGTTCCTCGAGGATCGCGTTCACGACTCCTGCGGCAAACTTCGCATTCTGGGATTCCGCGGTGATCGAGCCCATCCGGCTGTTTTTCACCGGGGTGACAACCACATTGGCTTCCGGCTCGGCGCCGCGGAGCTTTAGCGGCCGGTCGATTCCGTTGAAGGAAATCTTCGCGGCCGGCACACCGAGCCGGCTTTCGACCGCAGACCTCATGTCGCGGTTGGCGATGCTAAGGATCACCGTCTGGACAAGCTGCCGGTCGGTTTCCGCATCCGATTGCTGGAGCGTCTGAACAAACGGCAATTCGTCCACAACAAACGTGCCGGTCGATGAGTAGACGCGGGGAGCCACTTCGTATAATTTCCAGGCCACGGCAAGACCCGCAGCCAGGCAGACCGCCACGATCAACACGGTGGAGATCACGATGCGCGCCAGCTCACGCGGACCGACGGGCCGGCCGAACATCCCTTGCGGGGCCTGAATCTCCCACTCTGTCGTCGGATTCCCCATTGAAGTTTTACAGAAAATTTCTCGGCACGGTGATGACGTCGCCCGGTTCGAGGAGCAGGTTCTGATCAAGGTGGACTCCCCGCATGAGCTCGCGGAGATCCAGTTCGTAGACTTCGACATCCCCCGCATTCTGCCGGACCAGCCGGACACGGCGCTTGTTGGCCAGCGGGGTGAATCCATTGGCGGCGGCGATGGCATCCATCACCCGCATCGGCCCGTCGGTCAGATCGGTGTGAATCTGGTGAAAAACCTCGCCCAACACGGTCACCCGGTTCGTGCGGAACTCCACGATCTTGATCTCACGGGCTCCCGGGTAGGCGCGGGAAACCAGCGCATGGAAGTCCTGCACGGGCAGCCCGCGGACCGCTTTTGATCCGGACGGAAGATCGATCCGCCCATCTTGCAAAACCTGGATTTCCTGCGTGCTGCCATCCCGCCGGGTGATGCGGACGGAATCCAGTGGGCCTATGGCATAGGGCACCGAAGCAGTGGAAACCGGTTCGGAGGAGCCGGTGTCACGCGCACATCCGGCAAGCAACACGGAGGTTACCGCAAGGGCAAGCAGGGCGAAAAGTTTGGGGCTCATGCGTTTGGCTGCGTAGGTGGTGACATTGGCAATACACCCTAAAACTTGCAATTCAAACCCACCGAGAACCGCCAGTTTTCCACAGGGTCATCTTCTCCCCGCAAACTCGCGGACTCCATGTAGGCGGCTTTGACAAAGACCCTCGAGTCGGCCGGGTAATACGCACCCGGCAAGGCATACGCGACTTCCAGCTCGGGCCGGATCTGGAGGTAGATCCGACCGGAGGTTTCGAACTCCTGCAGCGAACAGCCGAAATACGGCGTCACATACCAGTTCCCGCCAAGGTAAATTTCTCCGCGCGCCTGGAGGAGGGTCGAGACGTAGTTGTCGTTGATGTCGACCTCATTCAAAACATAATCCCGGTCGTAGCGCAGTGTCAGCCGAAGGCGCGAACTCCAGTCAAATGTGGTCCATCCGTTGAACCGCAACCCCGACATGTTCCGCCGTCCGGGGACGTAGCCATCCATGTCCACGGAGTCCCAACCGATCCGCAGTTCCGTGTAGAGCCGAGGGTCGGGCTTCCCGTAAAACCCGACCCCTGCAATATAATCGGACCCGGCCGATCCCTGGTCGGGATCGGAATACCGGTATTCCACCCATGCGGTGGCCCTCATTTGGTTCAGAAACTTCCAGGTGAGTTCCTGCTGCGTCCGGCCCACCGCATAGTTGATGTATCCATCTTCGGGGTGCATCAGCCGGAAAAATCCAAATGTCTGGTTCATCCCGAGCTGGCTGGTGAATTGGTATTCCCCGAGAACGTTCGCGTTTGTCTTGATCCGCTGCGTGCGGTTCACCAGCTCGGCCATCAGCAGATTGCTCCCCGTCACATCGCTGTAACCGAACGACGGCCTCCAGATCGCGGCGGTGCGGCCGATCCGCCCCGCCACCTGGACCTCCTGGTTGAATGCCGAAAATCCGGGGTGCGCGTAAAAAAGATCCGCCCAGGCTTCGTAGCGGCCGTTGAGCGCAAGGATCGTGTCGTAGAATTCGTTGTAGATCGAATCCGGCGTTCCCAGCTGCCATTCCACGCCCAGCCTCGGCGTGATATAAAAATCCGCGATGTGGTCGCTCGAGGTCAGGTTCACATTGGACTCGAAGGATTGCGCGAGCCCGAACCACGGATAACATTCCAGCAAGCCCGCCCGGAACACCCGCGGGTGAAGCCCGGTCGGCGGCACGTAGGTCGTCGTCGGACGGAACGTGGCCGGATCCGGATCGCCGGCTGCCTGCGGCAGTTGCACATCCCGGATATTCTGCATTTTCTGCAGGCGATAAAGGGGCATCAGCGGCTCCGGAGGTTCGATTGGCGGCAGCATCGGAACCGCCCGGCTCGTCAGCCCGGGCTCGACGGTCGCTGGAAACAATTCATCCGGAGAATTGGCTTCACCGCCCCAATCCGCAGGCAGGTCGCCCGCCCAGTCCAGCAGGTCGGCAGCCACCGCGGTCGATGCGAGCAACAGAGAAAAGGCGAGCGCTTTTCCGGGTGCCACGTGATCAGTAGGCGTTCTTCGGCGGAGCCAGCGTCATGAGCATGATCTTGAAATCGAGAAGCAGGCTCCAGTTCTCGATGTAGTAAAGATCATAGTCGAGGCGGTCCTCCAGCGACGTGTTTCCGCGCAGCCCGTGCACGGCCGCCCAGCCGGTCACGCCGGGCTTGCACGAGTGGCGCAGGTTGTAATACCGCACGCTGTCGCGGAAATCCTCGACAAAATTCGGCCGCTCCGGCCGAGGGCCCACGAGAGTCATTTCGCCCTTGAGGACATTCCAGAATTGCGGGAGTTCATCGAGGTTCCACTTCCTCATGAAGGCCCCGATCTTAAGCCGCCGCGGATCGTTCTCCACCGCCCAGACAGCTCCCTTGGTCTGCTCGGCATCCAGCCGCATTGAGCGCAGCTTGAGGATCTCAAATGGCTTCCCGCGCAGGCCGAGGCGCGTCTGACGGAAAATCACCGGCCCGGGAGATTCGCGGCGGATCAGGAACGCAAGCACGGCAATAATCGGGGCCGAAAGCGCGAGCCCGACCAGCGCTCCGACGATGTCCACAGCCCGCTTGAGAACCCGGTTTCCAAACCGGTCGTGATACAGGTCCCTGATCCCGATCAGCGGAACTCCCCGGAAAAGGCGGACGCTCAGCCTCGCCGCCCAGATATCGAACGCCGCGGGAATCACGCGGAAATTGACCATCTGATCCGCGCAGATATCGGCCATCCGCCGGAGTTCTGTCGGACTCACCGATGCCTGATCCACCACTAGAGCCGTGATTTTCCGGGCGGTCAGCAGGCTTTCAAGATCCCGGAGCGGACCGATTTCGCGATATCCGGATTCCGCGGGAGGAACCGGTCCGGGCTGGGATTCGTCCACGAAATATCCCTCCATCGTGTGGAGACGCGGGAACGCATCCGCCAGCCCGAGCAGCGCGTTGGCAACCCGCTTGTTCCAGCCGACAAAGGCGATGTGCTCGACCCGGATGCTCCGCAGATAATGAAAGTCCAGGAACCGGACGATCCCCCTCGCTGCCGGCACCACAAAAAGACAGATCGCAAAATAGAGAAAGAGAAACGGAAAATAACTGAAGTTATCAGCCGGAGCGACGAGCAGGCGGATGATCACGCACAAAACCGCCGTCCCCGCGAGCGCCAGGGGCAGCCTCTGCAGCAAAGAGGGGGTTCGCAGAAAAACCTCCCAGCGGTAAAGGCCGGCCCTGTGGAAAACATACAATGTCAACCCGCCGACGAACGCGCAGTTCAGCAGCGTGATCCGGCCCGGGTGCGGCGTGGGCACAGCGTCGATATACCGCGAACTCCAGAATGCCAGGATAAAGGAAGCCACAACGGCGAAGGCGTCGCCGAGGAAAAGCGACGTTGACCAATCCATGCGTTGCTTGCTGATCCGATACACTCCGGCACAGGCTGCCAATTTGGTTGTTTTTTTCCAGTAAAACCTTTCCCCGGCTGCCGGCTTCATCCAAGAATCGCTCCCGGCGTGAGAACAGTTTTCCAGGATCCGGCGCAGAGTTTCCCGGCTGCGGGTGCATGGAGCCCCCCCCGGCGGAATGCCTTCGTCATCATTTTTCTCGCCGCCTCAATCGTCGCCATCACGATCCCGCTCGGCTTGTGGAGCGGGCTCTACGATCCGGCATTGCTGAGGCCATTCAGCGAGGAGCGGGCGGCTCCCTGGGCGGATGCGGCCGCCATTGCTTTGACATCACTTCTGATCCTCCTTCCCCTCGCCTGGGTTCTGGCCAGCGGAGTCCTTGACCTCTTCGCCTTCTTCCTTGTCCAGAACGCGCTGCTGATTGCGGGGTATTTTTTCCTCGGAATCACCGCATGGAAGCTGGACGGCTTCGGGCCGGGGATCCTGCGTAACGGTCCGCTGGTCGTCCTGATCAATGCCGTCGGGTTCACCACGCTTTTTGTGACTATGGGGGTGGCGTATTTTGCGGGTGCACTGAGGCAGGTCCGACTGCAGCCGCTGCGCGCCGTCCCGCAGGACTATGATTTCCGGGTAAAGTGGTTTCTGCGCGCCGCAGGCTTTGCGATCGTGTGCATTCTAGCCCTGCCGATGGCGCGCACAGGTGTCATCCCGCTGTTTGCCGAAGACGCCGCCCTCGCCCGTGCCGGAAACATGGAGTCCGACCTCCAGCGCGCGCTTTACAATCTCGGGGCCGGTCTCATGCCTTTTGTGACAGCCGGACTCAGCGTCCTCATCGCCAGGAAGCCGCTGCGCATCGCGGGTGTTGACGGGCTGCTCGCCGCCTCCGCCGTATTGATGCAGCTTCTGAGCGGAAACCGTTTCCCCCTCGCAATCGCGGCTTTCGTCGCTCTGACCCTTCTCTCGATGGAACGTCAGTTCCCCCGGGTGCTCCTCCTCGCCGCCTTCGCGGCCTGCATGGTATTCTTCACGGGATTGAGCGGCTTCACAGGCCTCCTCCGGCAGGACCGGGACCAACTCTCCGACGGGAACCCGGTCCTCAGCAGCGTGCAGGCGGCTTTCACCGGCGACAACCTCATCGATGTCCGCGATGCGGCCTGGGTTCTGAGCGAATGGGATTTCGACCCGCTCATGGGCCGCACGTATCTCGGCGGGCTCGCATCGATGCTCCCGAGCGGTTTGTTCCCGCAAAAAAAAGAGTGGCACCTCGGGCTGACCGGCGTCCGGATCGTCGGATGGGATGACCAGAACCACTTCGGCCTTCGGATCACATTCTTCGGCGAGGCGTTTCTGAACTTCGGCCTCGCCGGCATATTCGCTCTCGGCACCGTTCTCGGCATCCTTTTCGGCACGTTGCTCCGCGCCGTTCACCAGGCCGCCCAAAAGCGCCCGCCCTGCCTGCACTACAACCTGAAACTCGTGGTTCTGATGCAGATGTGCATGCCGCTGGCCAATACAAGCGATGCCTTCACATTCTGGGGAATGTGCGGATTTCTGGCCTTGCAGTGGCTGGCCGTGGACATGACGCTATCTCCTCTGTTCCGCTTCACTCAGCCTCCTTCATTCCATGCCCCTCATCGCGCTTAACGGAAGATTCACAGGAACCCCGCAGCCCACAGGAACCCAGGTGGCCTCGTTTCAGCTTTTCAACGCGATCCTGCGCGACCCGCGCGATGTGGAGTTTGTCGTTTTTGCGGATCCCCGTTTTCCGGGAGCAGAAGAATGGAGGGCACTCGACCGGGTCCGTTTTGTTTCCACGCCTTTTCAGGACTGGTCGCGCGCCCGGGCGCAGATCTGGGAGCAGCTTCAAGCCCCGGTGCTCGCCGCCCGTCACGGATGCCGGATCATGCACCATCCGATGACGACCTGTCCCTCGTGGCAGAACGGCCTCACGCATATCGTCACCCTTCATGATCTGAATTTCCTCCTGCACCCCGAGTGGTTTTCGCGTTCCTTCCGCCTGGTCTATGCGCTCTGTGCCATGCCGGGCCTCCGGAGATGCCGGCGGGTCATCACCATTTCCGAATACGTGCGCAAACAGACCTCGGAGATCCTGCGCATCCCGGACGGCCGCCTCGGGATGATTTACAACGGGGTGAAGCCGATGAGAGCGACTGCCCCGCGTCCTGGAAATTACCTCTTCGCCGCGGGCTCGCTGCAGCCTCACAAGAACCTTGTGCGCCTGATCCGGGCCTTCCTTCTTGTGCGTCAAAACCACCCGGATCTTGAGCTTCTTGTCGCCGGCAGGCCGCAGGCGCGGTTTACGGC
>CAZRIL010000029.1:0-44870 GCA_964600115.1 uncultured Chthoniobacter sp.
CCCCAATGAAAGAGAAGGTAGCGCGTTTTTCGGGGAACGCAACTTCGCATATTTCCACATTTCGTGGTGAGCGCCTCGATCTTTCGAAATTCTTTCAGAATTCCGCTACACATCCCATGCGGGGCCGCGCTGCCAGGGTGGAGATTTTTTCGCGTGAGATCGAAAACTTAAAAGACGGTTTTCAGGGCTTCGGACATGACCTTGGCGGTTTGATCGATATCGGCGCTGGTGTGGGCGACGGAGAGGAATCCGGCTTCGAACTGGGATGGGGCGATATAGACGCCCGCGTCGAGGCAGTGGTGGAAGAATTTGGAGAAGCGTTCGCAGTCGCTGCGCTTGGCATCCGAGAGGCGGAGCACGGGACCTTCGCAGAAGTAGAGGCAAAACATCGAGCCGATGCGGTGGAAGGTGAGGGGGTATCCGCGGATGCCCTGCCGGATCAGGGCCTCGAAGGCCATTCCGATTTCCTCGAGCTGGGTCCAGCCATGGCAGCGTTCAAGTTCACGGAGCTGCGCCAGGCCTGCCGCCATGGCGATCGGGTTGCCCGAGAGGGTTCCGGCCTGATAGACCGGTCCGTCCGGTGAGAGTTGGTCCATGATGTCCGCGCGGCCGCCGAAGGCTCCGACCGGAAGTCCGCCTCCGATCACTTTCCCCATGGCAGTCAGGTCCGGACGGATGCCGTAGATCTCCTGGGCACCGCCGCGTGCGAGGCGGAATCCGGTCATCACCTCGTCAAAAATCAGGATGGAGCCGGCCTCGGTGCAGAGCGTACGCAGAGCTTCCAGAAATCCCGGCTCCGGAAGATAGAGGCCCGCATTTGCGGGAACCGGTTCGAGGATGACCGCTGCAATTTCCCCCGGATTGGCGGCAAACGCCGCGCGCACCGCCTGGAGGTTGTTGAACGGGATCGTGACGGTCAGCCTTGCGAGAGCTTTGGGAACGCCCGCGCTGTCCGGGGTGCCATGGGTGAGGGCGCCGCTTCCGGCGTTGACGAGAAGGGAGTCCACATGGCCGTGGTAGCATCCATCGAACTTGATGATTTTGTCGCGTCCCGTGAATCCGCGGGCCAGGCGCACGCAACTCATCGTCGCCTCGGTTCCGCTGTTCACCATGCGGACTTTTTCCACCGAAGGAACGAACCGGCAGATCGTCTCGGCCATTTCGACTTCGAGCGGGTTCGGGGTTCCGAAGCTGAGGCCATGCTGGGCGGTTTCCCGGACGGCATTCGTCACGACACTCGGGGCGTGGCCGAGAATCGCGGGTCCCCAGGTGCCGACATAATCGATCAGTTCCCGGTTATCCGCAGTGACGAGCCGGCAGCCGTTGGCGGATTTGGTGAAGAATGGCTCCCCGCCCACTCCCCGGAACGCCCGGACCGGCGAGTTGACTCCGCCAGGAATCCTGCGGCGGGCGGCTTCGAAGAGGTCTCGGGAGATGTTCATGGGGTGAAGACATAAACATTTCCCGGCGGATGTGCAATCCGGCGAAGTGATTACCTCGCTTTGAGATCGGAACCCGTGAAAACGTGCGAGTTCAGAGACTGCCGGAGGGGTTAGTGAGCCGTTCCGGAAAGAACCTCCAACCCGACCGGATTAGACGGCAGGCTGAAATCCGGACCATCGGCACGCCGTCTCACAGTCAGTGTGTATTTGCCGTCGGGAACGTTGCGATACCACTCCTTGAGTTCGTAGCCTCCGCTGAATGTCTGGGATTCGTTTGGTGGTATGGTTTGCACATTCTCATTTGTGCCATGATTCATCTCACGAAGACGCTTGTCACGTTGACTTATGTAACCGGTGTTTTGGGGGACGATCTGGCCGGAGGCAGTCCGCAGCTCAACTTTGATCTCCTGATAACGCAGGCAGGTAACAACCTTGAGAGGGGAGGCCGTGAAGTTTCTGATCGTCACGTCAAACCGGAAGTCCTCCAGTCTCCCCTTGTCGCGATTGAGTCCGATCCCGCATGCGAGCCCATCAACTTTCTTGCCCCATCCTGAAGCCAGTTCGATGTCTGATGGGATCTCTCCGCGGATACTGACGAGCCGCGTCCCCGTATCGTCAAAATAGAGATGCGAAGCCTCTCGCCCCCCAGCGTATCGCGTTTGATACCGAACGATTCCATCCGAGTCACGCCACTGGCGCGTTTTTAGCTGCCCTGCAGGATTATAAAGCGTCTCGAGAGAGCGTTGAAGAATCAATTCGGGCGAATACTCGCCCATCCATTCGTTTCGCCCATCTCTTTCGTAGCTGTAGAGCCGAACCAGACAGGCATCCAGGTCGGATTCAGCCTCCGGTTTCTTCGTGAAAGACTTTGCCCGGTAGTAAATCTCCCGAGTCGGCCGATTGTGCTCGTCCGTAAAAACCCGGCGGGCACTCGTGCCGTTCTGTGTCGCCATCGGATAAATCTCAAGCGTTCCGGATTCCGACAGTGCGGACGGAGTGATGCTGAACAAGCAGAGGGTCGCGAGGAGTTTGGTAAACGAGGATTTACGCCGGGCCCGCGCACGAAACGAGCTATCAAAAGCAGTCACGAAGGGAAGCATACGCACAGAACATGGTTTCACGTAGAAATCATCTGTGGTTGCAGAAACCAATTGTCACAGGATTGTAAAAAGTGCGTGAAAATTGTCCCCGACGCACGGATGCCGAATCGGGACTGTCCCGAAAATTGCGATTATGAAACACATTGCTCCGCTTTGGTATCAGCTGACGCGTTCGCTCCCGCTCATCCTGCCCTGCGGGCCAAAGTGTATTTCGTATGTCAATCTGGAGGGGAAGCCGCTGTCAGATTGCCAGTCAGGCTAACCGCTGTCTAGGAATGAACCCCGCACTATCAACAAAGTGCGCCGTTTTGGACAGGATTGACTCCCGGTCGGGGAGAAGGAGGCTCGACTTTCGGACAAAATTGCCCGGGCGAATTTTCTCCTACTGTTCTTTTTTGGGAGGAAAAAACTTCGGAGCGTCCGGGTTGATCGTGACCGGTGTGCGGGCTTCCTTGTCCTGGACGGCCTGATTTTTGGCCTGGGTTTCCTTGAAGCCGGGAACCGTCTGGGAAGCGGGGTGCATTTCGCATCCGGTTCCGAGGAGGACGCCGGAGATTGCCAGGGATGACAGGAGGAGTTTTGTCATTCGATGATTTCCAGGGAAGCCTTGGTGCCGCGCTTGTGGGCGGCGGCACTGAGGAGTGTGCGGAGGGATTGGATCGTGTTGCCCCCCTTGCCGATGATTTTTGGAAGATCGGTCTTGCGCATTGCCACATGGAAGATCGTGCGCTCCGGCGTCTCGGTCTTCGTGAAGACGACCTCGTCGGGAAATTCCACGAGGCTGCAAATCACATAGCGCAGGAATTCTTCCATGGAAGGATCCGATCAGGCCGCGATTTTTTTGCGGGCTTTTGTCATGATGCTGCCGACCGTCTGGGACGGGCGGGCACCAACTCCGACCCAGTAGTCAGCGCGGTCGAGCTGGATGGAGAAATTTTCGCCTTCTTTCCTCGGATCATACGTGCCGATGATCTCGATGAATTTGCCATCGCGCGCCCGACGTTGGTCGGCGACGACGATTTTGTAATAGGGACTGTTTTTCGCGCCTTCGCGGCGGAGTCGGATTGCTACGGCCATGTGATAAAGTTTTCGGTTTTCAGTGTTCAGTTTTCAGTTGAGGGAGTGCCCTCTCCAGAATCAACCTCCGCCTCCTGGTCCCCCGGGGACCTGAAGGCCGAAATTTTTTCCGGCACGGGACATCATCTTTTTCATCTGCCCCGTATTTTTCATCATCTTGCGCATCTGGGAGAAGCGCAGGAGAAGATTGTTCACCTCGGTGACGGTCGTGCCGCTGCCCCGGGCGACCCGCTGGCGGCGGCGCGCGTTCAGGATGTCCGGCCGCGCCCGCTCCTGCGGCGTCATGGAGAGGACAATCGCCTCCACCCGCTTCAGTTGCTTCTCGTCAATCGAGGAATCTTTCAACTTATCCATTCCGGGGATCATGCCAAGGATATTTTCAAGGGGTCCCATCCGCTTGAGCATTTTGAACTGCTGGAGGAAGTCCTCGAGGTCGAAGCTCGCGGTGCGGAGCTTCTTCTCCATGCGGAGGGCATCCTCCTCGGTGATGGCTTCCGCGGCTTTCTCGACGAGGCTGACGACATCGCCCATGCCGAGGATGCGGCCGGCGAGGCGGTCCGGGTGGAAGGGTTCGAACTGCTCGGGCTTTTCCCCGACCCCCGCGAACTTGATCGGACGGCCGGTGACAGCGCGCAGCGAAAGGGCCGCACCGCCGCGGGCGTCGCCGTCGAGCTTTGTGAGGACGATTCCCGTGATCCCGAGGGCGGCATGGAAATGCTCGGCGACGCTGACCGCCTGCTGGCCGGTGGCGGCATCGCAGACGAGCAGGATTTCCTGCGGCTGGAGGAAATCGCGGAGGCGCTGGAGTTCTTTGACGAGCGTCTCATCGATTTCCTGCCGTCCAGCGGTATCGAAGATCTGGACATTGCCGCCGGTGGCTTCGCACCATTCGAGCGATTTTTTGCAGGAGCGGAGGACGTCCGACTCTCCGGGCTCCGGGCGGAAGACCGGCACGCTGACCTGTTCGCCGAGGACGGCGAGCTGCTCGATGGCGGCCGGGCGGTAAAGATCGGCGGCGATGAGGAGAGGGGAGCGGCCCTGGGATTTGAGCCAGCGGGCGAGTTTGGCCGAGGATGTGGTTTTTCCGGCACCGTTGAGACCGACCATCAGGATCCGTGCGGGCTTGTCGAGATTGAGGGGAGCCGCATCGCCTCCGAGGAGGGCGCAGAGTTCCTCGTGGAAAATTTTGACGATCTGCTGTCCTGGAGTCACGCTGCGGAGGACATCCTCTCCCAGCGCCTTGTCTTTGACCTTGGCGATGAAATCCTTCGCCACCTGGAAATGCACATCCGCGTCGAGGAGGGCCATCCGCACCTCGCGCAGGGAGTCGGTCACATTGGCTTCACTGATTTTTCCGTGGCCGCGGAGATCCTTAAAAACGTCCTGAAGTTTGTCTGATAGCCGGCTGAACATTGGGGCACGAATCTAGGCAGGTTCTGCCGGATGAAAAGGGATTTTCGTTCGCCAAACCGCTTGGAATAAATTATACCCGATCATCATGGTCACCGCACCAGCGGGACGATCCCTGCCTACAAGTGATTCACTCTCTTAATTTTACTGCAGGTTGGTGGCTGATTCTCGCCGCATTTGCGACCGGGGCCGGGATCGGAATGGGGTTCCACCGGGAGGATTTTCTTGGTGGCTACGGTTCGTTTCGCAGGAGGCTTGCGAGGCTTGGCCACATCGCGCTCGCAGCTCTCGGCGGATTGAACGTGCTCTACGGTTTGTCCCCGATCCCCGCCAGCCCGGTGCCCGGCTGGTTTCTGGTGGCCGGGGCGATCGCGATGCCGGTTGTCTGCTTTTTGTCGGCATGGAAGGAAGTCTTCCGGCACCTCTTTTTCATCCCGGTTCTTCTTCTCGTGTCCGGAGTGGGGTTGATTATTTATCTCACGCAGGGGGCGGGCGATCTCCTCCAATGAAAATCGGATTCCTTGCCATGAGCGGAATCCGGGCTCACGACAAGAAGCTGTTGGAGCTGGGGCTCACGCTGCCGGGGTTCGTCGAGCGCAGCCGGGCGATTGCTTCCCTGCCAAGTCTCGGGCTGCTCTATCTGGCCGCCTGCACTCCCGACGGACACGAGCTGCAATATTTTGAAGCGGAGTCGTCGGGCGCGGAACCTCCCGGATTGGCCACCTGCGATCTGGTCGCCATCAGCACGTTCAGCGCTCAGATTTTTGAGGCGTATGAGATTGCGGACCGGCTGCGGCAAAGAGGCGTGAAGGTCGCCATGGGGGGGCTTCACGTCTCGGTGCTCCCCGACGAGGCGCTGGTGCACGCCGACTACGTCGTTGTCGGCGAGGGAGAAAATTCCTGGCCGGAGGTGGTGCGAGCCGCGATGAACGGCGGAGACGGAGGGATATTCCGGGCCGGGGATTTTGCGCCGGTGAATGTGGCGGAGTTGCCGGTGCCCCGCTACGATCTCCTCGGGGACCGGCCCTACAACCGCTACACGGTCCAGTCGACCCGCGGATGCCCGTGGCGCTGCGATTTTTGTGCGTCAAGCGTGATGCTGGAGATGCCCTACCGGCGGCGCCCGGTGGAGCATGTGGTTCGGGATATCCTGGCGATCACAAAACTTCATCCGTCCGCGTTCATCGAGTTTGCCGATGACAACACGTTCGTTGACAAATCGTGGGGCAAGGAGCTTTGCCGCGCGCTCATCCCGCTCAAAATAAAATGGTTTACCGAGACGGATATCACGGTGGCTGATGACCCCGAACTGCTCGACCTGATGCGGAAATCCGGGTGCAGGCAGGTTCTCATCGGGCTGGAAAGCCCGACTGCGGGGGCGCTTGCAGGAGTGGAGCAACGGGCGGATATCAAGACGAAATGGGCCGCGCGTTACGGCAGAGCCGTCCGCGAGATCCAGTCCCATGGGGTGACCGTGAATGCCTGCTTCATCCTCGGCTTGGAGGGACACACTCCAGGGATTTTTGAAGAGGTTCTCCACTTTGCGGAGGAGGCGAGCCCGTTCGATGTGCAAGTGACCTTGCTGACGCCGTTTCCCGGCACCGCGCTCCACGAACGACTGACAGCCGAGGGGCGCATTCTCCATCCGGGTGCGTGGGATCTCTGCACGTTGTTCGACGTGAATTTCCGCCCCTCGGGCATGACCCCGGAGGAGCTTCGTGCCGGCATCTATTGGCTCAGCGAGCGTCTCTACAGCGCCGAGTCGACGAGGAGGCGGCGGAAAGAGTTTTTCAGCCAATTCAACCCCAACATGCACTCCTGATGAAATCACTGTTTCCCGTTCAAATCCTGTATGCAATCGCCTCCGCCTACGACGGGTTGCTGGGCCTCGCATTCATCGTGGCCGCGCCCCGGGTTTTCGAACTGGCGGGAATCACGCCGCCGAACCACTGGGGCTACGTCCATTTTGCGGCCGGAACGCTGGTCATCTTCGGCTGGATGTTCCTGCAAATTGCGCGGAAGCCGATCGAGAACCGGCGACTTGTGGTCTACGGAGTTCTCCTGAAAGCCTGCTACGTTTCAACCGTGGTCTGGCACGAGTTCCATGGCGGCGTCCCGGTGCTTTGGAAATGGTTCGCCGCCTTCGACCTTTTGTTTTTAGTGCTCTTTCTCTGGAGTTGGTTGCGCCTCAATTCCCTTCCTTCCGTTCAGCCAGAAGACGGATTTTAGACGGGATTGACCCCAATGCTGTTCCCAGAAGAAGGGAGCGAGGGCATGCTGCCCGCCGTCGTTCAGGTTCGCGGGCGGGACGCCCGCGCTCCGTTGGCTGAAGGATTTTTCAGTTCGTGCGCTTGACCTTGCGGTTCGGCTGAGTCATCACCTCGATTTTCTTGAGGACCTCGACCCTCACGGGGACGACCCCGGCCTTGATCATATCGATCTGAATGGCAGCCGCTTTGCTCAGGTCGATGATCCGCCCCCGGATGTAAGGGCCGCGATCATTGATCCGGACGATGACGCTTTTCCCGTTTCTCAGGTTTACGACGCGGACGACGCTGTGCATGGGGAGCTTTTTGTGCGCCGCTGTCAGTTGCTTGGGATTGAACCTTTCTCCGCTCGCCGTTTTTTGGGGTTGCCAGTAATACGACGCTTTCCCGGTCAATACGGACACCGGTTTCGGCGAATAGAGCGCTGGAAGCTGTTCGGTGTCCCCCGCCTTCCCTCCCGGTGCGGGGTCGGTGACCAGTTGGCGCGGTGTCGCGCATCCGGAAAACCAGAGGACGCAGAACAACGGAATGATGGGGAGAAGGGAGCGGATTCGGTTCATCCGGTTTCTTTGGAGGCTACCCACTGGGTGAATTTGGGAAAGAAAAACATCAGGCATCCTGATGTTACCCATCGAAAATGGTAGAGGGATGAAAGCGGATGAACCAGGGATTGGCGGTATGCAACCGCTTGGGCGATTGCAAATCGCCCTGCCTTGAGGCCCCGCCGCATGCGGTGACCTCTGTTTCAGGCCGCCCGTTTTCCCCCGCAGGTCTGGATGTCTGAACATACAATCGCGCATCCTTTCCGCCCCATTTCTGCCATCCTCCAGTGCACGGTCGATACCTCTGGCTGTTGCCGCAGCGAGCAGTTCCTATTTGTCTGTCGCTCCCGAGCGGGTCGCAGCGACGAACTCTGCCGCTGAGCGGGTTACTTCGGACGCCAGGTCAGCCCGCACCTTGGCAAACCGCGGGCGGAACCACGGGAAGAGCCCGATCACATCGTGCAGGACCAGTATCTGCCCGTCGCAGGCCGGTCCGCTCCCGATCCCGATCGTCGGGATTCGGATGGAACGCGAAATATCCTCAGCCACAGGCGGATGCACCAACTCCAGAACGACCGCACTCACCCCCGCCTCATCCAAAGCCTTCGCATCGGCCAGGAGATTCGCAGCCGCTTCCTCAGAGCGCCCTTTGATATGATAGCCACCCTCCTCACGCACCCTTTGGGGCAGCATCCCCAGATGGCCGACGACGGGAATCCCCGCCTCCCTGATCGCCAGAACGATCCGCAGGCACTCGCGTCCGCCTTCAATTTTTACCGCATCAGCCCCCGCCTCGATCAACTGCGCGGAATTTTCAACTGCCGCCTCGGGCGAGGGATAGCTCCCCGCCGGCAAATCTGCAACGATCCAGGTCTTTGTCGCCCCCCGGGCCACGGCTCTCGTGTGGTGAAGCATATCCTCCATACGGACGGATGTCGTGTCAGGGTATCCCAAAACCACCATCCCCAAGGAATCACCCACCAAAAGAAAGTCCAAGCCCACGTCATCCAACAGCTTCGCCATCGGATAATCATAGGCTGTCAAGGACGCGATTTTTCGACCGGATTCTTTCGCGCTTAACAAAAAGTCAGGTGTTTTTTTCAAAAGTATAAAATGGTTTTAATTTGCTTGTTAAAAGTATGATACAAAATTCAATTTGCAAGACGATGAGGCGTCGCGTTCTAATATATCGCATAGATCGCGAACTGTAAGAGCTTGATTGGGGAGTATGCGGTCGGGGCAGATGTCCTTCAAGGGTTTCAGCACGAAGAGCCGCTCCGGAATTCTTGGATGAGGCATAGTAAGCGAACTATGCGATAATTGAAGGCTTCCAAGGTAAAGCAGATCGAGATCCAAGTTTCTGGGTTCATGAAACCCATGGTCCTGAGATCTCCCGGATAGCTTTTCAACGGCCTGGAGCCTGGCAAGGAGGTCAAGAGGGGGCAGGTCTGTGGAGAGTTCGATGGCGGCATTGAGGAACAGAGAGGAGCCATCCGGGCAATCCACCGGGGTGGATTCGTAGATTTTGGAGCAAAGAAACGGCCCCGAGCCATTGTGGAGGGCAAGAAGGTGCCTCCGGCCAGCCTGGAGGTGGCCGAGGCGATCGCCGAGATTCGACCCCAATGCGATGCCGGCTCTCATGGTATTGGAATCAGCGGGGAAGATCAGTGAAGGCCCAGCACGTCCTGCATGTCATACAGGCCTGGTGGTTGGGAACTGGCCCATTTGGCGGCGCGGAGGGCTCCGTTTGCAAAAGTCTCCCGGCTCGAGGCTTTGTGGGTCAATTCCAGGCGCTCGCCGGTATTGGCATAAATGACAGTGTGATCACCAACGACGTCACCGCCCCGGATCGCGTGCATTCCGATTTCGGTATTTGTGCGCTCCCCGACCATGCCTTCGCGGCCGTGAAGGACGTTCTTTTCATAGGAAAGTCCCCGGACATCGGCCAGGATTTCAGCCAGCCGGCGGGCGGTTCCGCTCGGCGAATCCTTCTTGAGCCGGTGGTGCATCTCCACGACCTCCAGGTCAAAGTCAGGTCCCAGGATCTCTGCGGCCTTGCGGGTGAGCCAAAAAAGGGTGTTGACCCCCACGCTGAAATTCGGCGCGAAAACGATGGGAATTTTTTTGGAGCAGCAGGAAATCCGGGCGCGGTCGGCGTCCGAATGGCCGGTGGTTCCTATGACAAGCGTCTTTCCAGCCGCGGCGCAGGCATCCGCGATGGCAGCGGTTGCCGGAGCATGTGTGAAGTCGATGACCGCATCGCAGGCCGTCAGGGCGGCAGGAAAATCATCCCCTTCATCGATCTCGGCAGAGACAGTGAGTTCGGGATCCCCGGCCGCGCAGGCAATCAGGCTCTTTCCCATCCGCCCTTTTGCTCCGTTGATGAGCAGGCGGATCATGCGAGCGCCTCCAGAGTCTTGCGAACCCGTGCCGCATTGGCATCGGACATCTCGCAGAGGGGAAGCCGGACCTCGGCGGACATTTTTCCGCGGAGCGAGAGCCCGAATTTTGTCGGGACCGGATTGGGTTCGATGAAGAGATCCTTGAACAGGGTGTAGAACCGCTCATGGATGGCCCGGGCTCCGGACGTGTCGCCCTCCAGCCACAGCCTGACCATCTCGGAGATCCTGGCTGGAAAAAGATTAGAAGCCACGCTGATCACCCCGACCGCACCCACCGACAGAAACGGAACCGTGAGCGAGTCGTCGCCGGAAAGGATTTCAAAATCCGGATTGAGTGCGGCGCGCAACTGGCTGACGCGTTCCACCGAGCCCCCCGCTTCCTTGATGGTCCGGATATTCGGGCAGTCCCTGGCGAGCCGGGCCACCGTCTCGACGCCGATCTCGACGCCGCAGCGCCCCGGAATGCTGTAGAGGACAAGGGGGATTTTCACGGATTCCGCGATTGCGCGGAAATGGCGGTAGAGTCCCTCCTGTGAGGGCTTGTTGTAATAGGGGGCGACGAGGAGAGCCGCATCTGCTCCGAGTTTTGCCGCCTCGACCGTCAGCGCGATTGCTTCCGACGTGGCGTTCGAGCCTGTGCCCGCCATCACAATACACCTTCCGGCAGCGGCTTCGACGGCGACGTTGATCACCTCGTTGTGCTCGTTGAAATCCAGTGTCGGCGACTCGCCGGTGGTTCCGACCGGCACGATGCCGGTGACCCCGCCTGCAATCTGATCTTCGATGAGCGAGCGGAAGGCTTCCTCATCAAACTTTCCGCCACGGAATGGAGTGACAAGGGCGGTATGTGTTCCTGCGAATAACATAAAAAATTCCTACAATGAAACCCGCCTGACGGAAACAAAATCCTCAGCGAAGTGTCGGACGGCTTCAGATCATGATCTGTCCATCGAAGACGAAATCCGCCGGTCCTTTGAGAGTCACATCCTGCGGTAGGCCGGACGACGAGGGGGAAAAGCCGACTTCGAGAGTCTCTCCCCCGCGGACACGCACAGACACAGGCGAGGGGGCGCCTGTAGCAATGTGGTGGAGGATGGCGGTCGCGCAAACTCCCGTGCCGCAGGCGAGGGTTTCGCCCTCCACTCCGCGCTCAAAAGTCCGGAGAACCAAGTTTCCCGGTGAGAGGATCCGGGCAAAATTGGCATTCGCGCCCTTCGGGGCGAATGCCTGGTTCCGGCGCAGAGAGGCACCCGCAGCCGCGATATCCACGGCTTCAATATCCCCGACGAAGACCACAGCATGCGGCACCCCGGTATTCAGGAAATGAACGCGGCAGGTGCCCAGGCTGGCAATATCAAGTTCAGCCGGTTCCCTCAGGTCATGGGGCTGGCTCATATTGATGGTTACCAGGTCGCCGGAGAATGCAGCCCGGATCAGCCCTGCGGGCGTCTCGAAGGAAATGGCATCCGGCTGTCCCGACAGGCGGGCGGCAAATCGCGCGAAGCATCTCGCGCCGTTGCCGCACATGTCTGCTTCGCCGCCGTCCGCGTTGTAGTATCGCATGCGGAAGTCGGCTCCGGATTGCGCCGGTTCCACCGCGAGCAGCCCGTCAGCTCCGACCCCGCGATGGCGGTCGCAGAGTCGTTCGATCTCCTTGCCGGAAAGTGCAAGCGATCCATCGCGGTTGTCCACCACCACAAAGTCGTTGCCCGCTCCATTCATCTTTGTGAAATTCATATGCTTCATCCACATTCGGCCATGGGCGGGAACTCTGGCAATGAATTTCATGCGGAAGTCAGTCTCCAAACAGGGGGTCGCCGGTTGTCCCTGAGCAGAGATTTAAAACCCCGGCGGTTTTTTCGCGATTCCCCCGGGGGTTCCGGGTTGACGGATCGGACTATCGCGGTTGATCTTCTGCGGGGCACGGCCCCCGCCGCATGAAACCAACTGATCCAGAAACACCGGATTCTTCCCCCTCCTCCGGGACACAGATCAAGCAAGGCGGAAAGACCGGTATGAAAACCTCAGCGCCGGCCAGTAATCTGATGATCGCCAAATTGGCCGAGCAGCGTGCACTCGCTGAAAGGCGGAAAAAAAAGCGGCTCAGACGCGGGCAGGATGCCGGCGTAGAGAAGGTCACCGGTCAGTTTTTCCGGCAGGTCGCCGCGCGGCCCTCTTCGTTGGGTGGCTCCGGGATTCCGGACCCTCTCCGCCCTGTCAGCGCCCGGAGGGCAGGGGATGTCGGATACTCGCGCCTCGCCCGGGTCCATTTCAAGATCGTCTGTCGGAATATCCGGCGCTTCCACAACCGCTTCACCCTCGCGCAGATCCTCGGATTTTACATTGGTATTCCCGCGCTTGTCTCCCTGGCAATGTGTGTGCTTTTGCTTCAAGCAAAACCTCCCCCCCGGGTCCCTCCAAGCGCATCCGGGCAACGTATCCCTCCGGCCGTCGAGCTCATTCAGACGATCCAGTCCGGGCTGGCTGCGCGCGATCATGCCTCGGTCAAAGCGGCCTTGGCAGAGCTGGAGAAATATTACCCGAACGATCCGAGGACGTTCGTGGCACGCGGAACCAGTTTCGCCCACGAGAAAAATTACGATGAGGCACGGAAATCCTACCTGAGGGCCTTGGAGCTGGCCAATGGTCAGCCTTCGGTTCTTATCAACCTCGGCGAGATCGAATTTGCCACCGGAAACTACGGGAAGGCGGCGGGCTACTATGAGCAGGCCGCGAAGCGCCAGCCACGGAACCCACTCATCCTGTTCCGACGCTACCTGTGCTACTCGCTGCTCAACGAGCGTTCAAAAGCGTCTGAAGTGGCGAACGAACTCTCCTCACAGTCAAATTCGGTCGAGTGGTATTTCATCCAGGCATCGGAAGCCCTCCACTCCGGAAATAAGCAGGAGGCGCAGCGGCTTGTCGCGACGGCCAGAACCCTCTTCGGAGCACGCGCCGAAGCCTACCAGGAATCGCTCAAGAAAATCGGCTGGCTGAGGTGAGTGGGCGGAGTTACCCCCCGGCCGGACCTACTTCTTTCTGGCCGCTTCTGCTTTCAGCTGGCGCTCGGCTTCCACCCAGTCGGCCGTTGAGTCGCCGGGCCATCCCATTTTCTGGCGGCGTTCGGCGATGTAATAGGCACGGAGGCCGATTTCATCATTCGAGATAGCAGCAATTTTGACCGTTTTTTTCCGGGGAGCTGCTTTGGCCTTTTTGGTCTTGGGCTTCGGTTCAGGAGCCGCGGGCTCCGCTGCCGCCACAACCGGCGGTTTCGCCTTCAGGAGCGCCTTCTTTGCGGAGTGCTTCTTCTCTTTTTCTTCCTTTTCAGACTTTTTCTTGGACATGGTGAGTCTGTTTGTGCAACCGAAACGGGCACGGTGGCAAAATAAATCTTCAAAAATGTTTGTGTTAAAATAGGCTGCCTCCATGGCAGCATTCATCATCCGCTGGTTTGTGACCACAATTGCGGTCTTCGTCGCGACCAAGCTCGTTCCCGGGATCAAATGCGAACCGGTGGAAGCGCTTCTCGGGGCCTCCCTCCTTCTGGGGATCATCAACGCTTTTGTCCGTCCCGTTCTGATGCTCCTGAGCCTTCCCTTCATCATTGTGACGATGGGGCTCTTCATTTTCGTGATCAATGCCCTGCTGCTGCTGTTTGTTTCGAAGATTATTCCATCGTTCTATGTTGACGGGTTTTGGAGCGCATTTTTCGGAGCCATCATTATCAGTCTCGTGAGTTGGATCCTCAGTTCTTTCTTCCGGACGAGCGACGGCAGAATCCATGCGATAACCCACCATCCATCCATGAAAAAGGCCGATGCCCGCACGCTGGAATGATTTTCCCTCCGGCCATCGTCCGCTGTAACCGGGGTCTCTTCCGGATCTGAGATTCACCGCTCGGACCCACTAAAAATCCCGCCAGAAACACCCTTCCGCCCGTGAATTTTCTTGAGCCCGGCCGCACCCACGTAAAAATTTGCGGCATCACTACTCCCCAGGATGCCGTGATGTGCCGCGAGGCAGGTGCCGACGCTCTCGGCTTCAACTTTTTTGCCGGCTCTTCCCGGTTCCTGGAACCCGCGGCCGCGATCCCTTGGATCCGTGACCTGGGGGATGCTGCCGCCCGAGTGGCGGTTGTCGTCAATCCCGGGGAGGATTTGCTGGAGCAGATCCGCGAATCCGGCTGCTTCGAGTTCGTTCAATTCCACGGCGATGAGGGGCCGGAGTTCTGCGAGCAGGCCGGTTTCGCCAGCTGGATCAAAGCGATCCGGGTTTCCGGACCGGAGGCGGTCGGGCAGGCGCTTTCATTCGCCACGCAAAATATCCTTTTGGACGGATGGTCGCCCAACGCCTATGGGGGAACCGGACAGCGGCTGGATTGGGACATCGTGCGCAACTTCGCCACGTCCCACCCTCACAAAAAATTTATCCTCGCCGGGGGCCTCAATGTCCAGAATGTGCGTCAGGCGGTCCGGATCGTGCGCCCGATTGCGGTGGATGTCGCCAGCGGAGTCGAGCTGACCACTCGGCACAAGGACGAATACCTCGTCCGCCAATTCATACGGGAAGCCAAAAACGTCCGGACCTGAGCCGGGACGGCGTGGCTAAGGGCGAGGGATCGCAATCAGTTTTTTTCCGGATGGTCCGGCGCTTCCGCGAGGAGGTGCATCATCGGTCCCGACCTGCGCATGATATTCCTCCAGGCATCATCCGGACAGGGCATCTCCACAATTTCCCTCGTTGGTGGGATGACGATCCACGCGTGCTCGGCGATCTCTCCTTCAAGCTGACCGCTCCTCCATCCGGCATATCCGGCGAATGCCCGCAGGCCGTGAAGCCAGTCCTCCTCGATGATTTCCTCCCCGGTGCGTCCGACAAATGCGCGGAAAGCCACCACGGTCGGATGATCCCGCCATTGAAGGCTCGCGAGCAGGATGCGATCCGCCTCGACCGGTCCACCGTAGAAGACGGGGACGGGAGGCAAGCCGGGAAGGTTGGCCAGCTCCTGATCCAGCGGCCGGTTCAGCACCAGCCCGGTCGCGCCCTCCTCCTCGCTGTGGTGCGACAGAAAGAGTATCGTCCGGCGGAACTGCGGGTCGCGAAGCGAGGGGTGGGAGACCAGGATGGAACCGGTGAGGTTGTTCTGCGAATTCATGGCGGCGTCCCGGGTTGAGGTTCTCCACGGCGGACAAAATTGAAGGCGGGGGTTGCCATGAGCGTGGTAACGACTGCCATAACGACGAGCATGGTGAACAATGTGGGTGTGATGACTCCCCGTTCAAGCCCGATGTTGAGGATGATCAGTTCCATGAGTCCTCTCGCGTTCATGAGCGAGCCGATCGCAAGCGATTCCCGAATGGATTCCCCGTTCATCCATGCGGCGGTTGCGCATGCCACCCCCTTGCCGGCAATCGCCAGGAAGAGCAGGAGCAATGTCACACCGAAAAGTTGTGGAGAAATAATCAGCCCGATCTTCGTGTTCAGGCCGGAGTAAATGAAAAAGAGCGGCAGGAGAAATGCGGTCGTCATCTTTTCAAGGTGCTTGTGCAGCGCCTGGGCAAAGAATCCTTTCGGGACGGCCACACCGAGGATAAAGGCCCCGAAGACGGCGTAGATTCCGATTCTGTCCGTAAACCAGGCGCCCAGCATGACAAGCGAAAGCGTCGTGCCGAGCATCGCATGTGTCATTCCGCCGCGCCTCTCGGTTTTTGCGGCCATAAATTTGAGGAGGGGAGCGCCGAGCAACCAGACCACGACGACATAAGCGAGACCACCGCCGATCGCCAGATAGGCCACGGAGGGATCTCCCGCAAAGCTCGCCAGCACGATCGCCAGCACGCACCAGGCCGCAGCGTCATCGATCGACCCTGCTGCCAATGCAAGCGTGCCCAGCGAGGTTCCCGTGAGCCCCCGCTCATAGATGATTCGCGCCAGCATCGGAAACGCGGTGATCGACATCGCCGCACCCATGAAAAGCATTCCCTCCCATGAGCTGGTCTTTTCGGAAAACAGCGGCCAATGCGGAGCCAGATACCAGGCTGCCGCAGCCCCCAGCGCAAACGGTGCAAGGATACCTGAGATGGAGACCGCCGCCGCACTGCGGAACCTGGACTTGATCAGGCCGGCATCAAATTCAACCCCCACAAGGAACATGTAAACCGCAAGGCCCACCTGGCAGACGGCAAACAGGACAGGTTTTGAAGCTGCCGGAAACAATTCCGCCTGGAGGCCCGGTGCCAACGCCCCAAAGACGGATGGCCCGAGAATCACCCCCGCGATCATCTCGCCGACGACCTGCGGTTGACCAAGCCGGGCCGCAACCCAGCCGACCATCCGGCAGAAGCCGAGAATCACGGCGAGCTGCAGGAAAAACAGAACTGATATTTCAAACGGGCTCACTTCCCGGGAGACTAAACCGGCGCTCAGCTTTGAGGGAAGCCCGTTCCCGCGGAGGGTGAAGGACAAAAATTTTGCGAGTCGCCGAATAATAGGGAAACGACGAAGCGTTTCGCTCCAGTATTGCCGATGCGAAGAAATCTCTCCTGCACCCTCCCGCGGCTTGGTCCTGTGCCGGTGTTGTCATTCCCCCGGCATCGTGCTAGCCTTCCGGCTTCTCCATGAGACCTGATAAATTCACCGCCAAGATGCAGGAGGCGCTGAATGCAGCGCTGGACCTCGCGTCCAAGAATGACAACCCGGAAATCACCAACGAGCACTTCCTTCTCGCTCTTGTCGAGCAGATCGATGGCCTGACGCGGCCGCTGCTGGAGAAGCTCGGAGTTTCCGCCTCCTCGCTGGAGGCAAGGCTGGGGGATGCGATCGCCGGTTTTTCGAAAGCCCGCGGCGGAACGCAACCGCAGCTTTCCAACGAGCTGCGCAAAACCCTCGATGCCGCCGAGGGCGAGATGGCAAAACTCAAGGACGAATTCCTGAGCGCCGAGCACTATCTGATCGCGTTGATCGGGTCTGGATCATCCGCCGCAAAGCTTCTTAAGGACAGCGGAGTCACCCGCGACCGCCTGATGAAAGCTCTCGTGGAAATCCGCGGGAACCAGCGGGTGACCGATCAGGATCCGGAGGGAAAATACCAGACTCTTGAAAAATACGGACGCGATCTCACCGAGCTCGCACGGAAGGGGAAGATTGACCCTGTGATCGGCCGCGATGAGGAAATCCGGCGAACGATGCAGGTGCTCTCCCGCCGGACGAAGAACAATCCGGTGCTCATCGGCGAGCCCGGGGTCGGAAAAACAGCGATCGTCGAGGGCCTCGCCCGCAGGATCGTGAGCGGGGACGTGCCCGAGTCGCTGAAGAACAAGCGGCTCGTCGCGATGGACATCGGGGCGATGGTGGCCGGCGCAAAATTCCGTGGGGAATTCGAAGACCGGCTCAAAGCATTTTTGAAGGAAGTGACGGCAAGCGAAGGCGAGGTCATCCTCTTCATCGACGAACTGCACACGATTGTCGGAGCGGGGGCCGCCGAGGGATCGATGGATGCCTCGAATCTCCTCAAGCCCCAGCTCGCTCGTGGAGAGCTCCGCACGATCGGGGCCACCACGCTGGATGAATACCGGAAGTATATCGAAAAGGATGCCGCCCTCGAACGCCGGTTCCAGCCCGTGATGGTCAATGAGCCGAGCGTTGAGGACACGATCGCCATCCTTCGCGGGCTCAAGGAACGCTACGAGGTCCACCATGGCGTCCGGATCCAGGATTCGGCTCTGGTGGCGGCGGCAATCCTCAGCCAGCGCTACATCAGCGACCGGTTTCTTCCCGACAAGGCGGTCGACCTCATCGACGAGGCGGCCTCAAGGCTGAAAATCGAGCTCGAATCGATGCCGACCGAGATCGATCAGCTCGAACGCCAGATCATGCAGTTCGAAATGGAGCGCACGGCCCTGAAAAAGGAAAAGGATTCCGCCAGCCGGGATCGCCTCTCAAAGATCGAAAAAGAACTCGCCGACATGAAGGAAGAGGCCGGGCACCTGAAGGCCCGCTGGCTCAAGGAAAAATCAGAGCACGGAAAATCCCGCAAAATCGCCGAAGAGATCGAGCAGTTGAAGGCCGAGCTCGAGCAGGCCCAACGCAAGGGAGACCTCCAGCGGGCCAGCGAAATCCAATACGGACGCCTCCCGGAACTCCAGCGGCAGCATGAGGCTCCCCACAAGGAGGAGGGCTCGACGTTGATCCAGGAGGAAGTGACCGAGGAGGATATCGCCAAGGTGGTCGCCACCTGGACCGGCATCCCGGTCTCGCGCCTGCAGGAAGGCGAGCGCGCGAAGCTGGTAAAAATGGAGGAACGTCTCATGGAGCGCGTTGTGGGCCAGCAGCAGGCGATCAAGGCTGTTTCAAATGCCGTCCGCCGCGCCCGCGCCGGGCTCCAGGACGAAAACCGTCCGATCGGATCATTTCTGTTTCTCGGGCCCACCGGCGTCGGAAAGACCGAGCTCTCCAAGGCGCTCGCGGAATTTCTTTTCGACGATGAGGGGGCGATCATCCGGCTCGACATGTCGGAATACATGGAGAAGCACACGGTCGCCCGGCTGATCGGCGCACCTCCGGGATATGTCGGATACGAGGAGGGCGGACAGCTCAGCGAGGCGGTGCGGCGCAAGCCCTACAGCGTCGTCCTTTTCGACGAGGTGGAAAAAGCGCACAGCGATGTCTTCAATGTCCTGCTCCAGGTCCTGGATGACGGACGCATCACCGACGGCCAGGGGCGCACCGTGGATTTCAAGAACACGGTGATCATCCTGACCTCCAACATCGGCAGCCAGTTCATCATGGAAGACCTCGCCGTCGAGGAGCGCAACCGGCGCGTCATGGAGGCGCTGCGCGGACACTTCCGCCCGGAATTCCTGAACCGTATCGACGAGATCATCATCTTCGACCGGCTGGACGAAAAGCAGATCACAAGGATCGTGGACATCCAGCTCAAGCGGCTTCTCGAACGCCTGGAAAAGCAGAATATCCGCCTCACGCTCAGCGATGCCGCAAAGACGCACATCGGACGCGAAGGCTACGATCCGGCGTATGGGGCCCGGCCGCTCAAGCGAGTGATACAAAAAGAAATCCTCGACCCGCTCAGCCTCGAAATCCTCGACGGGCATTTCGGCGATGGCGATACGATTCAGGCCGGGATGGAAAAGGGGAAACTCGTTTTCTCAAAATCCTGATTTTCCGCGAGACGGTCGGGGGTTGACCTTGCGGAACCAGTTGGCGAAATGCTTTTTGACGCCCTCGCGGAAGGAAAGGTAATGGCCATCCGGCTGTCCGCCTTTGCGGATCGCTGCGAGCAGAGCGGGGACGGTCACTTCGTCCATCTCGTAGGCGGTCGTGCTGGCACCGACCGCCGAGCTGTGGTGCGCGTCGCTGGCCGCCGTCATTTTCAGGTTGCGTCCCGTCGCGTAGGCCAGCGCCTTGTCGTTGTAGCTTCTGGATGTGACCGCTGCATTGAAGACCTCGAGGGCCTCGAGATCGAGTTTGTCCAGAACGGCGGGCCGGATTCCGGCGCGCCATTGATCGAACGGGTGGGCGGGGATCGCAATTCCCCCCCCGTCGTTGACCCGCGCGATGACGTCGCGCGCCGGTGTGCCTTTCAAATAAGGAAGTGTGACGCCAAGGCAAAGCAGGTGGCCCTCCGCAGTGCTGACCTCCACGCCCGGGACCACAAGAAATCCCTCCGGTGCCGGATGTTCCTTCAAATACTCATGCGCCTCGCAGGTGTCGTGATCGGTGATCGCGATCCCGCTCAGGCCCCTGGCGCGGGCCGCCGCGAACAGCGACTCCGGCGAGCCGGTGGCATCTTTTGAGAAAAAGGAATGCACATGAAGGTCGAAGCGATGGAGCATATCCGTTCATTTCCCTTTGACGGATGCCCTCTGGCAAGCCTGAATTGGTGGCATGAGTGCTGGATTCAAGGAATGGGCGGTGGTCTGCGAGGCCCTGGGCAGCGGCCGGCAGAGCATCATTCTGCGCAAAGGCGGCATAGCCGAAGGCCGGTCGGGCTTTGCTTTTCAACATGACGAGTTCTTTCTCTTTCCGACATGGGTTCACCAACAACTCTCGCGCACGGTGCTTCCCGAGGGAACACCACTTCCGGAAGAACTCGAAGGCGAAATCGAAATCCGCTATGCGGTCACGCTCGAATGGACCGGGCTTGTGCAGGACACCTCGCGCCTGCCCTGCCTGAGGGAATTTCATGTCCTCAGCGACAGCGTTGTGAACGAGCGGTTTCATTTCGAGGACAAGCAGGGAATCCATGTTGCTCTCGTCCGGGTCTTCCGGCTCGACCCTCCCAAGCGGATCCCCAAAGAGAAGAAGTTCGGGGGCTGCCGGTCCTGGGTCGAGCTGCCCGACCTGGCGGACTGCACAATGGTTTCAGTGATCAGTGACGAGGAGCACAGTCGCCGCCGGGCCCGCATGCTGGAGCTCCTGGGCGAAAAATTCTAACCCGAATTCTCGTCGCAAACCAACGGAGCGCGGGCATCCTGCCCGCCATCGTTTCCGTTCGCGTGCGGAAAACCAGCGCGATAGCGCATTGCAAAAACGGGAAAGACAAATGTTTGGTGCAGGGAGCCACAACCGAAACGAAGTGAAGCATCGCCCGCGCCCCTTTTCCTGCAAACAGAATCAGCATTGGGCAGCCAGGCAGGGTGATATGAGGTGAGGCGGCGACTTCGCGGGCTATTCGATTTTCGTCCGCTCGTCGAGGTTCTGATGGCCGACAACGGTTCCGTCGTCGAGGTGGTTGATTCTTTCTCCTTTGAGCCTGCGGAGGAGATCCCGGATGTCGCGGAGCCCGCCCCATGTGAACCAGATCGAGGTTGCCACAGCCATGAAGATCGGGATGGCAATGGCCTGAACGTGCCAGAATGAAGACCAGACGTGCTCGGGCCAGGGAGCGATGAGATTCCAGAGCGTGCCAACGATGAAGATCCCGAACCACATCATGCTCCAGCCAAAGAGGGTGCCGGTGATCCATTTATCCCCCAGGGTGAAATTCTCATCAAAGCCGATCATCCGCCCCCAGATCGAGGTTTTCCGGTGATCCTTGCCGGGCAGCTTGTGCTCATCACCGACGAGTTCCTTAATCCTCGCGTATTCGCCACGGTGGAGAAGGCGGTCCATGTTGAAGTTCTGCTTGCAGGTCAGCAGCGAGACCAGCACGTAGAGGCCGAATGCGATGAGGGAGGCTCCGAAGGAAACCTCCATGCCATTGAACGGGAATTTCTCTCCCCAGATCTGGCGGGCGATGATGCCGCCGAGAGCCAGGCCCGAGCCCGAGAGAAGGGCTGTCCATGCTCCTATCGTGGTTCCTTTTTTCCAATAAAGACCACCGATGATCACCGCTCCCGCTCCCCCGACGTAAACGGCCTGTGTGACTGCCCACCACATGGCGATATACTCGATTTGCCGGAATAAGGATCCGAACACAAAGGCGAACAATGCCACCCCGAGCACCGAGCAGCGCAGAAGCAGGAGGTGCGCCTTCGGGCCGAACGGTTTCTTCCGCAGAGGAACCAGGACGTCCTGGATGAAAAGTCCGCTCCACGAATGCAGGTGGGTCGAGTCGCCCCCGAAAACGCCCATCAGAAGAATGACGAAAAGCATCCCCTTCACTCCGGTTGGCAGAAGCTCTGTCACCGCCGTTGGAAGGAGCATTTGCTGCTGCATCTGCGGGTCGGGGATCCTGCTCACGATCTCATTCACATGAGCGGCCTGCGCAGCGTAGTTCGGGTGGCTCATGTAGGTGAGGGCGCAGATCCCGAGGAGCATCACCGTCGTGCCCCGGGCCGAATCCCTCCATCGCCCAAGGATGTTCCCCATCCGGTTTTCGTGCGGAGTCAGGCCGGCCGCGTTGTAGGCGCTCTGATTCTGCCACGCCATCGTCCCGTAAATACTCACAAAGGCACCCATCAGCACGTAAGTGATGTTGAAGTCCTTCAGAGCTCCGGCATCGAACGGGTTGATCAGTGACTGGCCGGGGGGACGGTTGGTCAACACATGGCTGATCGAGTCCCACGGGAAGAGCCAGATGAGCGTGAAGATGATCACCAGATAAAAAATCTGGGAGATCATCCCTTCCAGGCAATCCGTGATCATCACGGAGATCAGTCCTCCGGAGATGGTCAGATAAACCGTGATCGAAAGCAGCACCGCCATGACCGGGATATAGGTCATCACCGCGACTCCGAAAATGTCGACAGTTCCGGGGAGTCCCAGAAATTGCGTAATGAAGCGGGCTCCCACGGCCGGGATGATGCCGAAGTTGATCAGGCCGGCGAAGAACCCGAGGGCGCCTGTAAAGATCCGGAACGACTTGCTGTAGCGGAGCTCAAAAAACTGCGCCAGCGTCATGGCGCGGGTCTCGCGATAGCGGTAAACCACAAAGCCGGTGATCGCGATCATCAGGCCCACGGGAACATTGATCCACCCCCACCATGTCAGCGTGAAACCGGACAGCCGGATCACTTCGAAGGAGGCGACAAAGACGACTGCTCCAGAAGCCATTTCCCCCCTGGCCACGGCGAGCAGGTAGCGCCCGGCCACACGGCCGCCGGAAACAAAGTCCGCCACGCTCCGCATGTAGCGCTTGGTATACCAACCGGCAAAGAAAACGATCAGGAGGGGGAGGAGGATGAAGAGCCAGTCAATGTAGTTCATGAAGGGGTTGGGCGAGCGCCGATCATCGATTTGTCACACGGGATAGGCAATTGCGAATGTGGACAATTATGCGGGAGGGCGGCTCGCGAGCACGGCTGATGCCAGTTCGCAATGATGGTCAGGGAGCACAGACTTTCCCGACTGTGAAGGCTTTGGTCTGCGTTCGCAAAGTCAGTGCCCAAGCGGGTGGGACGCCCTTTGTCCTTGGTTCCGACTTCGAATCGCGCTCGTGGTGTTTTATCCCGGTCTACCGTTCTGCGACCGGGCGGCGCCCGGACAGAGCGCGTTGCAGCGTGATTTGGTCGGCGTGCTCAAGTCCCCCTCCAGCGGGAAGTCCATGGGCAATTCTGGTCAGTGGAATGCCCAGGGGTTCGAGGATTTCGACAAGGTAATTTGTGGTGGCTTCGCCCTCCACATCGGCGCTGAGTGCCAGAATAATCTCAGTGGGCTTCGTCGCGAGGATGCGTTCCTGCAGGCGGCCGATGCGGAGCTGATCGGGTCCGATGTGGTCCAGGGGGGCAAGCCTTCCTCCAAGCGCATGGTAGAGGCCGCGGAATGAACCGGTTTTCTCCAGCGGCAAGATGTCTGTGGCCAGCTCGACGACGCAGATCTCGTGTCCGCTTCTTGCCGGCTGAAGACAGATTTCGCAGAGATCCTCCGTCGCGAAGAATCCGCATTGGCTGCAGGGATGGATTGACGTCGCGGCTGCGGTCAGTGCTGCCGACAGTTGCACCGGGCGGGCATCCTTGTTGGAGAGAACCCACAAGGCGATCCGCTCGGCGCTGCGTGGGCCGATGCCCGGGAGGCGCCGCAGCTCGCGGGCCAGCTGGAGAAATGGAGTCGGGTAATCGAAGGCCATCGGGATTATTTTGATAGAGCGAGACGTCCGTCCTCAATGCGCAGCAGGCGATCTCCCCTGCGCGCAAGGTGCTCGTCGTGCGTTACGACGACGAGTGTCCGGTTTTCGGACCGGGTTACGCCGAGGAGCAGCTCGATGATTGCTTCCCCGGTGTGGGAGTCCAGGTTTCCGGTCGGTTCGTCCGCGAACAGGATCGCCGGATCGTTGATGAGCGCCCTGGCGATGGCGACGCGCTGCTGCTCGCCACCGCTCAATTCGGCCGGCAGGTGGTGTAGGCGTTCCGCAAGCCCGACCCGATCGAGAAGGGCGGTGCCCTTTTCGACCGAGGCCTTGCCGGCAATCATCGCCGGGACGAGAACATTTTCCAGGGCAGTCAATTCGGGAAGAAGAAAGTAGGATTGAAAAACGAATCCCATCCGGCGGTTCCTGAGCTGGGTGAGGGGGTCGGAGCCCATCGCGTAGAGCGAGTGTCCTTCGAATTCCACAGAGCCCGACTCCGGTGTCTCGAGGCCGGCAAGCGTGTAGAGCAGGGTGGTCTTTCCGGCTCCACTGGCTCCGCACAGGAAGACAGCCTCGCCGCTGGAAATCTCCAGGCTGACTCCACGGAGGACCGGGATGTGAGTCTTGCTGATCCTGAATGATCGTTCGAGAGCATGTGCTTTGAGCTGGATGGACATACCGCAGTGTGGGCTATTCCAGGGCGCAGGGCGAAGCGAAAATGCACCGGAACCCGATCCGGTCACACAGCTTTTGGCTTCCGGAGCCAAGCTGTTCATGGATATGCCCGTCCGGCCGTGTTGTTCCGGAGGGGGGCGTTTTCATTTCAGGTGGCCGGGCTCCCCCCGGGCTGCTAATACTTTGAGGCAAGGAGCCTGCATGATTGTGAACACAAAAATCCCGTTGAACCCGCCTGCGGGGCCGGGAAGCGGGGGGATATCTCATGCCGAATAAATACTTTGTCGGGAGAAATGCCTTGCTGGCTCTCTGGTCGGTCGTTTTGCTTATTTTTGCCGGGAACACCCTTGCTCAATCTCCGGAGCCGTCGCATTCCCCGCCTACATGGACCCGCGGTCCGTTTTCTGACCCCGGATTCTTTCCGATTGCCGTCTGGCTTCAGTCTCCAGCCAAGGCAAGGCGCTACCGTGATGCGGGATTCAACACCTATGTCGGACTCTGGAACGGGCCGACAGAGGATCAACTCGCGCAGCTGAAGAGGGAGGGAATCCATGTTGTCTGCGAGCAGAATGAGACAGCGCTGAAGCATCTCAACGATCCCACAATCATCGGCTGGATGCACGGAGACGAGCCTGACAACGCGCAGCCCCTCGCCCCAAAGCCGGGCTACGGTCCGCCGGTTTCCCCCGGGAAGATCGTTGCAGGTTACGAAAAAATCCGGGCTCTCGATCCGTCGCGGCCGGTTCTGCTGAATCTCGGTCAGGGGGTTGCATGGGACGGCTATATTGGCCGCGGCGTCCGGACCAACCACCCTGAGGATTATCCCGAATACATCAAGGGCTGCGACATCGCTTCGTTCGACATCTATCCGGCGGTCCATGACTCCCCCGAAATCTCAGGCAACCTCTGGTTCGTGGCGCTTGGCGTGGACCGGTTGGTCAAATGGGCCGGGCCGGGCCGCGCGGGGTGGAATTGTATTGAATGCACGCGCATCGGGAATCCTGCAAAGAATGCGACGCCGCTTCAGGTCCGTTGCGAGGTCTGGATGTCGCTGATCCACGGGTCACGCGGGCTGATCTACTTTGTGCATGAATGGAAACCGCGATTCAGCGAATCCGCCTTGCTGGAGGATCCCGAAATGCTTGCCGCTGTCACCGGCATCAACCGCCAGATCACCGGCCTGGCTCCGGTGTTGAACAGCCCGACGCTGCAGACTGCGGTTTCTGTTGTAACAGAACCGGAAAATGTTCCGGTGGATGTCCTCGTGAAGCAAAAGGACGGGACGCTTTACCTATTTACCGCCGGAATGCGCGGGGAGAAAACCACGGCGACATTTCGTGTCAGGAACCTCCCCGGAGAACGGAGCGTCGAGGTGATCGACGAAAGCCGGACAATTGACGCCAAGGAAGGTGTCTTCACCGACGAATTCGCCCCGTGGGCCGTGCACCTTTACCGCATCGCGAAATAGAGGCTCGCCCGGCGTTTACTTGTCAGCGCCGTTTTCGGCACTCTCCTCGATGATATGCTCCTCCTCCTCGACGGCTTTTTCCATGTCGGAAATCCGCGGGGTGCCGGCTGTGCTGGAGCGGTAGAGGAGGTAGACCAGGCCGCCGACAAGGCTCCAGAAGACAAGCATGAGGAAGCCGGAGATGGAGATCGACATGGCGATTTCTTTGGGCGTCCCGTAAAGGTCCCCGAGCAGGGTGATGAACAGGCCCTCCCGCACACCCGCTCCCCCAAGGCTGATCGGCAGCGCGGTCACCGTCGAGACGATCGGCATCACGCAGAAGATGTTGATCAGGCTGAGCCCCGCGTTGAACGCCTTTGCTGCAAAGTAAAATGTCGAGAAAATCAGCAGGTGGGCCGGCAGCGAGAGCAGGAACGCTTTTCCAACGGCCCCGCCTGCTTTGGCATATTCGGAGAATGCCACGGCCGCCTCGGCGATTCTGGCGTGCATCGGCAGCCACCGGGGCAGCTTGGAGGTCAGCTGGAGACGGTCAACCAGCCAGGCTGCAAAAATGAATCCGAGCGAACCGCCGAGGATCAGCGCCACCGTGAGGATCCCCCAGGGAGCCGCTCTCATCAGGTCGTTCCAGCGAAGAACGATGACCACGGCGGAAACGGTCGCCAACGCCAGGAGTCCGACCACTCGGTCGATGAAGACGCTCAGAAGTGCCCCCGCTTTTTTATCCGGGGCTTCCCGCATGATGAAAAAGATTTTGATCACATCGCCGCCGGTCGAGCCGAGCAGGAACAGGTTGAAAAACATGCCCGAGAGCATGATCCTCAGCGCCCTCGAGAATGAAACCGTGATCTCCTGGACGCGCAGAAGAATCATCCACCGCCAGGTCTGGAAGAGCATCGCGGCACCCAGAGCAAGGATGCCGGGAACAAACCACCACAATCCGCCGTCAGCTTTTGCCTTGCCTATCGCATCCAGCATCTTCCGGTTCTGCTCCGGGTTCCGGAATATCCACCAGAGCAGGCCGATGGTGATGAGGATCTGGATGACGGGCAGTAAATATTTTTTCATCAGGCGAAAGTGCTGGTCCACCGTTGCAGTGCCGTCCGGACATCCTCAACAGGTGTGCGTGGAGAGAGTTCAAATACCATGACAGCGGATTTTGGGAAGAGGGGAAGCAGGTTTTTGAAATCGATTTCCCCTGTGAAGGGCGCGCAGTGGTCGCGAAACGGCCATCTGACATCGTGGACATGGCAGCCGAGCGCCATCGGGGCGGCGGTTTCGAGCCACTGGCGGTGGTCGATCAGGCCGAGGTTGTGCTTGATCTGGGCGTGGCCGAAATCGTGCCAGTAGCCGGCATGGGCGGAATCCAGCCGGCGGAGAAATGTCACGAGCTCCCGCTCGGTGGGAACCGCTTCGTAGTATTCGCGGTTTTCGATCCCGATCCTGATCCCTTTGGTTCCGGCGTAATCAACCACATCGGTCAGGCATTCCAGGACCCGCTGCACATAGATCTCGCCGATGCGTTCGCGCTTTTGCACCGCATCGAGCTTCCGGCCGACATAAGCACGGCTCAGATAATGTCCGTCCTCCACCATCGTGCGGAGGCCTGCCGTGACATCAAGAGAACGGATCCGGCCACAGTGGACGACCACAAACGGGGCCTCGAGCTTTTCCGCCCAGTCAATTGTCCGGCGGGTCAGGCGGATCGCGCGTTCGCGGTCGGCTGGCCGGTGGGATGTGAACTCGTAGCAGTCGGGATTATCGGCGAGAACCTCGACCGGCGAGGGCAGGAAGTTGTGGACGCTGCTGATGGAAAAACGGTGCTTCTTGCGCGCCTCCAGAACTCCTTCGAAAACGGTGGCAGGCATCCCGTGGCTGAGCTCGATCCGGCTGAATCCGAGCGACAGGATTTCCTCCACCATGTCGAGACCGCTTTTGTGGCGGCGGGCATTCCAGCAGGTCGAGAGTGAAGTTTTCAGTGGTTCAGTTTTCAGTGGTTCAGTTTGCAGCGCAGAAAGTCTTCGATTCGCAATGATTTCCTGAGCACTGAATCACTGAAAACTGAAAACTTTTTCCGTGTTCATCGCGCCCACGTGATCAGGCGTAGTTCGTGGTCCTGCGTGATGTGAGGATGGGTCGGAATCACCCGCACATTCAGTCCATAGCTACCGCTTTCACTGGCTGGAATCAGGCCGGAGAAAAGGTAGTCCCCGTCCTTGATATTTTTCTCCATCTTGAGGTCGGTGAATGAGGGGGTCGTGATCCGGTTTTTGTCCACCGGTCCGTAGTAGGCCTGGACCCGGACATTGCCCGGCTTCACGGGGCCGAGATGGACATGTGCCTCCACCGTCATCTGCTCGCCGACGTAGAAGACCTCTCTCGCCGTCTTGCCGTCGGGGATCTGGTAGGCGAGTTCGTAGTTGAGGACGCGGACCTGCGGCCACTGCGAACGGATTTCAGCCTTCCAGTCGCTCAGGGCAACCGCATTGGCGCAATGGTTCGCGCTGAGCGCCGCAAAGGCGGAGGCCGACGGTTCGTAGAGGCGTTCATTGTATTCCGACACCATGCGGTGGGTGTTGAAAACCGGGACAACTGTCCTCATGGACTCGCGCATCAACTGGATCCATGCGAGCGGAAGTTTGCCATCCGGCTTTGCGTAGTAGAGCGGGATGATCTGGTTCTCAAGCACGTGGAAAAGGCTCTGGATATCGACCTGGTCCTGCAGGGTCTCGGACCCGGCGGCGATTTCCGGGCCAATCGCCCAGCCGTTCTTGCCATTCCAGCTCTCGAGCCACCAGCCGTCGAGAACGCTGAAATTCAGCCCGCCATTCGGAGGGAG
Source organism: uncultured Chthoniobacter sp. (assembly GCA_964600115.1). Classification (GTDB taxonomy): domain Bacteria; phylum Verrucomicrobiota; class Verrucomicrobiia; order Chthoniobacterales; family Terrimicrobiaceae; genus QYQL01. Next base: position 28,745 of record CAZRIL010000029.1, read on the forward strand.
CTTCATCCCGCTGGTGCCGCTGGCTTCCAGAGGGCGAAGCGGGTTGTTGAGCCAGAGATCGACTCCCTGGCAGAGCCGCCGCCCGACATTCGTGTCGTAATCCTCGACAAAAACAATCCGGTCCTCAAAGCGCGGGTCACGGGAATGCTGGTAAACCTCCTGGATCAGTTTTTTGCCGCCGTCGTCAGCGGGATGGGATTTCCCGGCGAAAACAAACTGGACCGGCCGCTCGCGGTTCGTGACGAGCTTCACGAGGCGGTCCAGATCGCGGAACAGGAGCGTTCCCCGTTTGTAGGTGGCAAACCGCCTTGCGAAACCGATCGTCAACACCTCGGTGTTCAGAAGTCTGTTTGCATGCCGGACCTGGTCCGGAGGCTCGCCGTTCCGGAGCCGCTGCGCGTGAATGCGCTCCCTCAGGAAGTCGATTGTGCGCTGCTTCAAAAGCTGGTGGAGGCCCCACAGGACTTCATCCGGAATATCGATAACCCCGCGCCAGAAATCCGAGTTGCTGAGCTGGTCCTCCCAGTCCTTGCCCAGGTATTTTTCGTAGAGGTCGTGAAATTCCCCCGCCGCCCAGGTTTTGATGTGGACCCCGTTCGTGATGCTGGTGATCGGCACCTCATCTTCCGGCACGTCCTTCCAGACATTTTTCCAGAGCCCGCGGCTGACCTCGCCGTGCAGCTTGCTGACGCCATTCGCATACCGGCTGGTGCGCAGCGCAAGGACGGTCATGCTGAACGTGTTTTCCGGGCTGACAGTCGCCTGGCCGAGGGCAAAGAGGCGGTCGAATGTAATTCCGACCTGATGGGGATAATCCGCAAAGTATTTCGACATGAGGACATGCGAAAAGGCGTCGTTTCCCGCCGGGACCGGCGTGTGGGTCGTGAAGATGCTTGAGGCCGCGACGACCTGGAGAGCCGAGCTGAAATCGAGGCCCTCGTTCCGGACGTATTCCCGCATCCTCTCCAGTACGAGAAAGGCCGAATGGCCCTCGTTCATATGGAAAACCTGTGGATGGATTCCCATGGCCCGGAGGGCGCGGCAGCCTCCCATCCCGAGAACAATTTCCTGCCTCATGCGGAATTCCTGATCGCCGCCGTAGAGCTGGGCGGTGATGAGCTGATCCTCCGGGGAGTTCTCCGGAAGCATCGTGTCCAGCAGGTAGAGATTGATCCTGCCGACCGCCAGCCGCCAGACCTTGGCATGGACTTCGCGGTTGGGGAATGAGACCGCAACCTTGAGAGGGGTGCCGTCGAGCTTGACCTCCTGGACCGGCAGATGGTGGAAGTTCTGGTTCAGGCTCACCGCTTCCTGCCACCCGTCCTTGTCGATCTGCTGCTTGAAGTATCCGTCACGGTAGAGGAGCCCGACCGCAACGAAGTTCAGGTCGAGATCCGATGCGGATTTGCAGTGGTCACCGGACAGGATTCCGAGCCCGCCCGAATAGTTCGGAAACGATTCGTGAAAGCCGTATTCCGCGGAGAAGTAGGCGACGGGATTTTGAAGCGGGGTCGTTTCGCTCCGGAGTTTTCCGTAGGTGTCTTTCCTCTCCATGTAGGCTCGAAACCTGGAATGGACCGAGTGCATGTCCTTGAGAAAATGTTCGTCGCCAGCCACCTCGGTCAGGCGGGCCTGCCGGCAGGTCTGCAGCATTCTCAGCGGGTTGTGGTTCGTGGCATCCCAGAGCGGGATATCCAGAAACCTGAAGAGCCGGCGTGCCGATGGCTCCCATGTCCACCAAAGGTTGTAAACCATCTCCCGGAGCGGCTCGAGACCTGCGGGAAGTTTTGGGATCACGTTGTAGGTGAGGATGGGTTCCATACGGGTTCGATTTCTATCACTTATCTCCCGGCAAGGGCGAGAGGCATGTGTTCCCCGGCAAAAGCACCTCGTGCGACGGGGGAATATGTTTTCCGAGGGAATTGGATCTTATTGCGTTCGACCTCCGGGAAATCCCAACCCCAGATGCGAGCCGACCGGATACTTCTCACATTCGGCGAACCCCGGTCCGGCTGCGTCCCTTGGTGCAAGCTGGGGTTTCAGCCCCCGCGGGATCGGCCAGTAAATCCCGATCTCCGGATCGTCCCACCTCAGGATCCGTTCATCTTTCGGCGAGTAGTAGTCCGTGCATTTGTAATGGAAGTCGGCGTGGTCGCTGACCACAAGGAACCCGTGCGCGCAGCCCGGCGGTGCCCAGAGGCGCTCATGGCAGACGCTGGTGAGGAGACGTCCATCCCATTTGCCGAACGTCGGGGAGTCTTCCCGGAGATCGACGACGGCGTCAAAGACAGCTCCGCTCGAGACCCATACGATCTTCCCCTGCGCCTTCCCGTTGACCTGGTAGTGCATGCCGCGAAGGACGTTTTTCGAAGACCTGCTGTGATTGTCCTGAACAAAATCATAATCGAGACCGATTTCCGCGAAGACCTTGCGGTTCCAGGTTTCCAGGAAGAACCCGCGTTCGTCGCCGAACAGTTGCGGTTGGAGGAGCAGGGCCCCTTCGATTTTCAAGGGTTCTGTTCTCATGGGTGTGCCCTTTCAATGATGCCTTTCAAGTAGGTGCCGTAGGAGGATTTTCCAAAGCGCGCAGCGGCCTCCGTGAGCTGGCCGACAGTCAGCCAATCCTTGTGAAACGCGATTTCTTCCAGGCATGCGATCTGGAGGCCCTGCCGGTTCTGGATCGCTCTCACGAAGTCGCCGGCCTCCAGAAGCGATTCATGGGTGCCGGTATCCAGCCAGGCGGTCCCGCGCCCGAATCGCTTGACCCGCAGCGTTCCCTCCTCAAGATAAATGCGGTTCAGGTCGGTGATTTCCAGTTCGCCGCGACGGGAAGGCTTGAGCGAACGCGCCAGCGCTGAGACGCGCTCGTCGTAGAAGTAGAGTCCGGGGATCGCGCACCGGCTCTTTGGGCTGGCGGGCTTTTCTTCAAGTGATATTGCACGGCCATCCGCATCAAACTCGACAACTCCGTAGTCCGAGGGATTCGTGACCTCGTAGGCAAAAATCGTGGCCCCCTCGCGCCAGGCGTCAGCTTCGTGCAGGACCTGGGTGAGCTCGCTTCCGTAGAATAAATTGTCGCCCAGCACAAGTGCCGCCGGACTTCCCGCGAGGAATTCCTCCCCCAGGATAAATGCCTGGGCGAGGCCATCCGGGCTCGGCTGCTCGCAAAAGGAAAACGACACCCCGTATTTTGAGCCATCGCCGAGAAGCCTGCGGAACGAGGGCAGGTCGTGAGGGGTTGAGATGATCAGGATTTCCCGGATATCCGCAAGCATGAGGGTGCTGAGCGGATAAAAAATCATCGGTTTGTCATAGACAGGCAGGAGTTGCTTGGAGACAGCCTGCGTGATCGGATGGAGGCGGGTTCCCGAGCCTCCCGCCAGAATAATGCCTTTGCGATTTTTCATTGGAGTTTCGGGAGAATGTTTCGGGACATATGTTCGACCGAGTTTGCCAGCGCCCACGCTGCAGGTCAAATCTTCCGAATAGAAGGGTATTCCGGAATTGGACAGCGACCACCCGGCAGGGTAGGGTGGAGGAAGATCGTATGAACCTCGATGAAGATGTCAGCGTTTCCTGCCCGGTGTGCGGAGAACTCTTCGCGATCCAGGTGGATACCACCGGCGGTTCCTATGAAACCATCGAGGACTGCGCGGTTTGCTGCCGTCCGATTTCGATCATGATCCAGTGCCGGCCCGGCGAGATTTTGTCGCTTTCGGTTGAACCGAGTTGAATTATCAAGGCCTTGCGCCCTGAATCAGCGCTGCAGGAAGCCATGAAATGCTGGCCGATCCCGCAAAATCCGGTAGATTCGCGACGCATGACCGTCGTTGAACCCAAGGAGGAAATATTCAAAAGCCCCACGGAGTAACAGGACGCGGATCCCGCGTGAAGCGGTTCGCGCGCTTTGTCATGCGCGGAGGGCGCCGCCGTGTCGGTGCCGCCGGCCGCCTGCTGTCGCGTCCGAAGCTCCTGATCTTTGATTTTGATGGGACCGTGGCGGATACCTTCCAGTGCGGGCTGGAGATCCTCAACCTGATGGCGCCGGAGTTCAGATACCGCCGGCTGGAGGATGAGGATGTTCCCCGCGCACGTGACATGCGGACCCGTGAACTGATGAGGTTCCTCGGCATTCCGGCAACCCGTATGGCGAAGATTTCGCAACGCGGCAAAGAGGAACTCAATCTGAGGATGGACGGTGTTCAGCCGTTCAGCGGAATCGTCGAAATCCTCCGCAGCCTGCATGCAGACGGGTTCCGGCTCGGAATCCTTACATCGAATTCCGAGGAGAATGTCGCCGTGTTTTTGAAGAAATTCGAGATCGAGCTTTTTGAGTTCGTCTGCACCTCGTCCAAGCTCACCGGAAAGGGGCGCGTGATCCGGAAAATTCTCAAAGCGAACAAGCTGAAGCCCAAGCAGGTCCTTCTTGTGGGGGATGAGGTCCGGGATATCGAGGCAGCCCAGGAGACAGGAATCCACATGGCTGCTGTCACATGGGGATACAACAGCCGGAAAGCAATCTGCGCGCTGAACCCGGACCATGTGATCGATGCTCCGGAGGAACTCAGGGGACTGGTTTGCGGGTTCGCGGGCTGAGGATTTGCCTTCAGCGCAGGAACCCGGGTTCGCCGGGTTTTCCGCAACCTTGACGCGAACTCCCGCAGAATGGATAATTCGCCGGTCAGCATGAGGATTTTGAGCGGCAATCACGATTTTCTTTTGTAATGATGTCCGTTTCCACCTTCGAAGTCAGGTCTAGTTCCGGGAAGGGGATTGCGGTCTCGGTGGCCTGCCTTCTTGCGGGTTTGCTGTTTCTTTGGCTCACAGCAAAGATTCCGGTGCACGATTCCAACACCGCGGCCGCGATGTGGCTGGGAGTGCTGCTCGCTGGGGTGGGATTGGCCGGGTTGATTCTTGCCGAAGAGGTTGTCACCACGGTGGACGCTGCGCGGCGGTGTTTGCAGATCGACTGCAATCGGCGCTGGGGAAGCCGGAGCATAACCATACCGTTCGATGAGGTCGCATCCGTGCATGTTGCGCGTGTTGGCTCGCGATCTGGTGGCACTCCTTCGTTCTGGCTGCAGATTGAACGGCAGGGCGGGAAGGTCTACTCAACCGGCCACTGGTCGACAAATGAAGCCGGGATCCGCCAGCTGGCTGAACGGCTGGCCACAGGGATCGGCTGCGAGTGCCGTGGCGGAGTGCCGTTGAGCCCGGCCTCGGCAGGACGTGTCGTCGCCGCAATCGTCGGTGCGGTTGTCCTCTATGCCGCGTGGTTCAGATTCAGCGTCGGCCCATGGTGTCCGGCCATGTGGTTCGGCACCGCCCCGCCGGTGTTCATCCTTGCGGGCTTTGCCCTGCTGCTCGGGCTGTTCCGCCGGTTCCGGGTTTAGTCCCACAAACGTCGTTTGCGAAACATGTTCCATGTTCCGCTACAGGGAAAAGCGGTAGAGGATCAGGCAGCGGGCTCGCTGACGGCTTCCGCCGTGGACTTGTCCACCGAGAAGGCCAGTTTTTCGCCATCACGTTTGACCGTGACGGTGTCGCCGGGCTTGATGTTGCCACGCAGGATTTCCTCGGCCATCGGATCCTCAAGATACCGCTCGACGGCGCGACGCATCGGGCGGGCTCCGTAGGTCGGATCGTAGCCTTTTTCAATGAGGAATTCCTGCGCGGTCGTGTCGAGCGTGAGGTGGACATCTTTCGTGCGGATCCGCTCGATGACCTTGCTCATTTCGAGGTTCACGATCTGGATCAGATCCGGCTTGGTCAGCGTGTGGAAGACGATGATGTCATCGAGCCGGTTGAGGAACTCGGGTTTGAAGACCCGCTTGGTCTCCTCGAGGATCTTCCCGCGCATCGAGTCGTAGTTGTCATCCAGGTTCGGCGCCCCGAATCCGAGCGTCGTCTGCTTCTTGATCAGCTCGGCCCCGACATTCGAGGTCATGATGATGATCGTATTGCGGAAGTCGATTTTGCGGCCGAGCGAGTCGGTGATTTTTCCCTCCTCCAGAATCTGGAGCAGAAGGTGCATGACATCCGGGTGGGCCTTTTCGATTTCGTCGAAGAGAACCACGGAATACGGACGCCGGCGCACCGCTTCGCTGAGCTGGCCGCCCTCCTCGTAGCCGATGTATCCCGGAGGCGAACCGATCAGGCGGGAGGCGGTGAACTTCTCCATGTATTCGCTCATGTCGATCTGGATGAGCGCATCGGCATCGCCGAACATGAACTCCGCAAGCGTGCGTGCGAGGAATGTCTTTCCGACACCGGTCGGGCCGAGGAAAATGAATGAGCCGATCGGGCGGCGCGGATCCTTGAGATCGGCGCGGGAGCGCCTGAGCGCCTTGCTGATGGCGGTGACCGCCTCGTTCTGTCCGATGACCTTCCCCTGCATCTCGCCTTCCATAGCGAGCAGTTTTGCCGTTTCCTGCTGTTCCATGCGGGAGAGCGGGACTCCTGTCCACTTCGAGATGACATGCATGATGTCATCCTCAGTGACGACGACTTCCTTCTCGTCCTTGTTCGTCCTCCATTCGCCCAGGATGGCGTCGAGTTTTTCCTTGGCCTGTTTCTCGCTGTCGCGCAGGGCGGCGGCTTTTTCAAAGTCCTGCGATTTGATCGCGGCTTCCTTCTCCAGGCGGATGCGTTCGATTTCGATTTCCACGTCCTTGACGTTGGGCGGGCGGGACATGGCGGCGATGCGGGCCCGCGAGCCGGCCTCGTCCATGACGTCGATCGCCTTGTCCGGAAGGAACCGGCCGGTGAGATAGCGGTCGGTGAGCTTAGCGGCCGCTTCGAGGGCCTCGTCCAGGATTCTGGCCTTGTGATGCGCTTCGTATTTCGGGCGGATTCCCCTGAGGATGAGGATGGTTTCCTCGACCGAGGGAGCTTCCACCTTGACCGTCTGGAACCGGCGCTCCAGGGCGGCATCCTTCTCGATATATTTCCGGTATTCGTTCATCGTGGTGGCCCCGATGCATTGGAGCTCGCCGCGGCTGAGGGCCGGCTTGATGATGTTCGAGGCATCCATGGCCCCCTCGGCAGATCCCGCTCCCACGATCGTGTGCAGCTCGTCGATGAAAAGGATCACATTTTTGTTGCGGCGGATCTCATCCATGACCGCCTTGATGCGCTCCTCGAATTGTCCGCGGTATTTTGTTCCGGCCACCATGAGGGCGAGATCCAGAGTGATGACCTTTTTCTCATGGAGGAGCTCCGGAATATTCCCGGCGACGATTTCCTGGGCCAGTCCCTCGGCAATTGCTGTCTTGCCCACACCGGCTTCCCCGATGAGGACGGGATTGTTTTTCGTGCGGCGGCAGAGGATCTGGACAACCCGTTCGATTTCGTCCGCCCGCCCGATCACCGGGTCGAGTTCGCCTTTTTTCGCCATCTCGGTGAGATCGCGGCCAAAGGCCTTCAGGGCCGGGGTCTTACCGTCCTTCTTTCCACCGGTCTCGCTGGGCACGGCGTCCCCTTCCTCCTGGGGCGCAAAATTCGGATCAAGTTCGCGGAGGATCTCGTTGCGGGTGCGCTCGATATCGACTTCGAGATTTTTTAGGACGCGGGCGGCGACGCCTTCCCCTTCGCGCAGGAGCCCGAGAAGGATATGCTCCGTGCCGACGTAAGAGTGCTGAAGGCTCTTGGCTTCCTTGCCGGCAAGGGCAAGCACCTTCTTGACGCGAGGTGTGTACGGGATATTCCCCACCATCTTCGTTTCGGGACCCGAGCCGACCTGTTTCTCCACCTCCATGCGGACAGTCTCAAGGTCGAGGCCCATTTTCTGCAGCACGTTGACCGCGACCCCCTGACCCAGCTTGATGAGGCCGAGCAGAAGGTGTTCGGTTCCGACGTAATTGTGGTTGAACCGGTCCGCCTCTTTGCGGGCAAGAGCGAGGACCTGCTGTGCGCGTGGAGTGAAGTTATTCATCATGTCTTTCTTCGGTGGCTTCCGGAGTCCGCGCTTTCAAGTTCGCGATATCCGGTTCCGCCACCTGATCCAATTTCGCGCGGATTATTGCCGCGCGCAAGGAGTCCCTTTCATCAGCCGACATTTTTTGTGTTCCGGCCCCCTTCTGGAGATGGGCTGGCTGGGTCTCGATAAACAACTCATCCACGGGAAACCGGCAGGATTCCGGGAAAACCCCGAGATCCACGCCGAGTTTGAGGACGGACAGAAAATTCAGGGCCTCTTTCGAGCTCATCGAGTAGGCGTGGGAGAGAACCCCGTAGGCGCGGCCAATCTGGTCGTAGAGGGTCACGGCTTTCCGCTGGGCGAGGAGAGCGCGGGCATTCTGCTCGTGCTCCAGGATCTGCTCGATGACCCGGTTGAGCCGGCCGATGATTTCATCCTCGGTTTCTCCGAGCGTGGTCTGGTTCGAAACTTGAAAGAGGTTACCCATGGCTTCGGTTCCCTCGCCGTGGAGACCGCGGACCGCAAGGCCGATCTTGTTCACCGAATTGACGATTTTGTTGATCTGCTCGCTCATGACGAGGCCGGGCAAATGGAGCATCGCCGAGGCGCGCATCCCGGTGCCCACATTCGTCGGGCAAGCGGTGAGATACCCGAGATCCGCATCGAAGGCATAGTCGAGCACCTCCTCGAGTTCCGAGTCCACTCTGTTGATCATCGAATAGACCTTCGTGAGCTGGAGCCCACAGCAGATGGCCTGCATGCGCAGGTGGTCCTCCTCATTGATCATGACGCTCAGCGTCTGGGGAGCATTCATCACCACGGCGCTGCCGACGCCCTTTGCCGCATGTTCGCGGCTGATCAGGTGGCGCTCCACCAGGACCTGCTTTTCCAGCGGTGAGAGGGCTTCAAGATTCTCCGAGTAGGACTCAGCCATTTCGGGGAGGTGCTCGACCGCATCCTTCACAAGGCGCATGACATCTAGGCGCTCGGCCTTTTTCGCCCAGCCCGGGAAAGGCTTCTCCCGGAGATTGCGGGCAAGGCGGACTCGGCTGCTCACGACGATGTTCCTGTGAGGTCCGTCTCCTGAGAGCCATTCCCCGGAACTCGCGATGATCCGGGAAAACTTCATGTGGTGACCCCGGCCTCGATCCTGCGGATCTGGTCGCGCAGGTCGGCCGCCTGTTCGTATTCTTCCGCAGCGACCGCCTGGTTGAGGCGGTCCTGCAGGGATTTCATCTTCTCCGTATGCTCACGGATTTTGTGAAATTCGGCAGGGGATTTGCCGGTGTGCGTGGTGCCTTTGTGCATGTTTTTCAGCATGCTTGAAAGCCCCTCTGCAAAGACCCCGTAGCAGGCGCTGCAGCCAAGGCGTCCGGTCTTTTTGAAATCCGCCTGGGTGAATCCACAGACGGGACACTTCTGGGAACCCGGATTTTTGTCGATCTCCTGGGCGGCACCAAGGCCCATGAGAAGGTCGGCCAGGGCAAAGCCAGTCGGATCGTTCACACCCTTTTCCTTCGAGCAGGATTCGCAGAGGTTGACCTTCTGCATCTTCCCTTCAACGATTTGGGTGAGAAAGACGGTGGCTTCTTTGGACTGGCAGACATCGCACTGCATACTACTTATAAATCACCGTGCCGGTCGCCGCTGTCAACTCGTGGAAGCGGGCAATCAGCTTTTTTGTGATCGGGCCGGGGGCCCCGCTGCCGATGCTGCGGTTGTCGAGTTGCACCGCGGGGATCACCTCCGCGGCCGTTCCCGTGAGAAAGCATTCGTCCGCCGTGTAGATGTCGTAGCGGGTCATCTGCGGCTCGCTGATGGGAATCCCCAGTTCGGCCGCGATTTCAAAGACCACCGCACGGGTGACTCCTGCGAGTGCTCCCGATGAGATCGGCGGGGTGAAGATCCGGCCGTTTTTCACAGTGAAGATGTTGTCGCCCGTGCATTCTGCCACATATCCCTGCTCGTTGAGCATCAGGCCTTCCCCTGCTCCCGCTTGCTGCGCCTCGATCTTGGCGAGCACGTTGTTGAGGTAGTTCAGCGACTTCACCATCGGGCTCAGGGCGCCATGGGGGATCCGCCGGGTGGCGCACGTGACCACGTGAAGCCCGTTCTCGTATTTGTCCTCCGGATAGAGGGTGATCTTCGAGGCGATGATGACGACCGTGGCGCGCGGACAGTTCGCGGGGTTCAACCCCAGGTCTCCATCGCCGCGGGTCACCACGAGCCGCACGTAACCGTCGCGAAGCTTGTTTTGCCGGATGGTCTCAAGCAGGGCCTCGGAGATTTCCTCAACACCCAAACCGATATCCAGGCAGATGGCCTTTGCGGAATCAAACAGCCGGGCGATGTGCTCCTCCAGCCGGAAGACCCTGCCATTATAAAAACGAATCCCCTCGAAAACCCCGTCGCCATACAGCAAACCGTGGTCGAAGACCGAAATCTTCGCGTTCTCTTTGTCGTAAAACTCCCCGTCAATATAGATCTTCATGTGGAATGGTTCTGCATGCCCGCAGGCAATAGAGCCCGATAGAATGCCCTGTCCTCCGCGGAATCTCAACTCTCTTTCTTTGAGAAAGAAGGAACATCTTCCTCCCGCCTTAATCTTCAGCCGTTCCCTTGCTCAGGGGATGTCCCTATTTCACGGGCACAGGGATGATTATTCCTCAAACCCGCGCGCGATCATCGGATAGAGCGGAACGCTGGCGAAGAGGATGATCATGGCGTTGCGTGTGAGGGTCGCGTCGGAGCCGGCGACGACCCAGAGGCAGTAGATGCTCACCACGGCGACAATCGAGACAACGAGATAGTGGTGCCACCGGTTTGTTCCCGCCAGCTTTCCAATCCGCAGGAATGCGATGCCGGAATACATGTAGGGCAGAATCGTCAGGATGATCGCCATATCGATGATCTCGTTGAATTGCTTCGCGAGAGTCGGAGAGGCGGTCGCGATCACGATGAGCGTCATCAGGATTCCGGTGATCAGGAAATTGAAGCTGGGAATTCCGCGGGCGTCGAGCCGCCCGAAGATTTTTGGAAAGAGCCCGTCATTGGCGGCCGCCGCGGCGGACTGGCTGATCGTGAGCGTCCATCCGACGAGCGATGAGCCCGCCTTGAAGATCGCGCAGAGGGCGATGACAACGGCTCCTGCCGGACCGATGACTTTCGCGGCGGCATCCGCGAATGGAGCGGAGGACTTTGCGAGTTGCTCGGCCGGTATGATCCCCATGAGGACCGTGCAGGTTGCAATGTATAGGATGCCCGCAATCACAAGGCCGATCATCGTGGCAAGAGGGACGTTCCGTTTCGGGTTTTCGATGACATCGGAGGCAACCGCCGCGCTCTCGACGCCCATGAAGGCCCAGAGCGCGAATGCGGCGCTCGTGGAAACCGCATTCCACTCGGAGTCATGGTGCGGGTTCCAGCTTCCGAAGAACGTCTGCGGATTGAACCAGAGCCAGCCGAAGACCGCGATCGCCAGAAGCGGGATCATTGCCAGGACCGTGCCCCAGCCGGTGAAAAAGCCGACCAGGCGGGGGCCGCCGATGTTGATTGCCGTGGCCGCCCAGACAACGACGATGGTGAAGGCCGCCTCGCAACCTGTGCTGCGAATCTCAGGAACCAGCTCGGTGAAATACCCGGTGACCGTCGTGGCGACAGCGATGTTGCCGACGAGGTTGGCCGACCAGTAAATGTAGTTTGTTTGAAATCCGAGATAAGGGCCGAGGGCCTCGCGGGCGTAGGCATACGGGCCTCCCGCTTCCGGCTTGATGGCTCCCAGCATGGCAAACATGAGCCCGATGGCGCCCGCGCCGACGCCAGCCACCACCCAGCCGAGGATCGAAATGCTCCCGACCGAGGCCATGCTGACCGGCAGGAGAAAGATCCCGGTGCCGACCATGTTGACCAGCACAAGGACCGTGGCCATCGCGAGGCCCATTTTCTTTTTAGCGATCATTGCCGGCGCAGTCTTTCATGGGGGAGCAATCCTGACACGCGGAAAAAGCCCGTTCTGCGCCTCGCAGACGGGATCATTTCAGGACGAGAAGTTTGTAAACGCCCTCCTCGCTTTCAATGCCGTGAGTGTCGTGGGCAAATCCGGGAAACACACGGTCCCAGGCCTGGATCGCGCGGAGGTAGGCGAGAAATGGCTCGTCGATTGTCCCGAGCTTTTCCCCCGGCATGACCATGGGGATTCCAGGCGGATAGGGGACGAGTCCGGTGGCGGCCGTGCGTCCGGCGGCGTCATCGACAGCGATCCGCTCGACCTCGTTGGCGACGAGCTTCTGGTAGCAGTCCGCAGGTGTCATCGCCATTGCCGGAAGCACGGCGAACGCGCGGGCCTGGCTCTGAAGGATCCCGGCCCCGCGCATATGCGACTGCATTTTGTCGGCCAAGTCGCGAAGGCCCGAGCCGGGATAGAATCCGGCGATGGCGGGGATGCAGCCGGCGAGCGGAGCGTTGGCGTCGTAGTCGCGTTTGAACGCCAGCAGGGCATGCACGAGCGTGCTCCACTTGGCATTGGTGATGCCGAGTGAGAACAGGAACAGAATCGCGTAGTCGCTCGTCTTTTCGACGACGATGCCTTTGGCGTCGAGGTAGGCGGTGAGGAGCGTTGCCGGGAAGCCTTTCTCCGCGATGGATCCGTCCGGATTCACGCCGGGCGTGACGACCGAGACCTTGATCGGGTCGAGCATGCAGTAGTCGTCCTCGAGGTCGAACCCGTGCCAGCCTTCGCCCGGGTGGAGGACCCAGCACGAGGGCTCGCTCGCCAGGATGTCGGGGCTCGCCGACTCGAACGCCTCCTGTTTGCCGGTCTGTGGATTCTGGATGTGCGTCGGATTCCAGGTCTGGAAAAACCAATCCCCGCTGTCATCGTGGTCGCGCCAGAGGCGGGTGACCATCTGGCGGAATGCGATCGCCTCGCGGATCGATTCCTCAACGAGAACTTCGCCTCCCTTCCCTTCCATCATCGAGGCGCTCACGTCGTTTGAGGCGATGATCGGGTAGAACGGCGATGTCGACCCGTGCATCATGAACGACTCGTTAAAACGGGTGTGATCGATCGGATTGCGTCCGTCGCGGACGTGGATGAACGAGGCCTGAGAGAGGGCGGCGAGAAGTTTGTGTGTCGAATGGGTTGCAAACAGGGTGGGCCCGCCGGCGGGATGGGCGGACGGCTCTCCCCGCATCGCAAATCGCCCGCGGTAAAGCGGGTGGAAACGCGCGTATCCATACCAGGCCTCATCGAAATGGATCCGGTCCAGCGAGTCGCCGATGACCTCGAGAACCCGATCCACATTGTAGGTGAGCCCGTCGTATGTCGAATTCGTGATGACCGCATGAACCGGGCGGCCGCCCTCGACGAGCTTGTTGGCTGCAAGGTTTTCCGGAGGGATCGGCCCGATGATACCGTAGCGGTTCCGCGTGGGCATCAGGTAGTGGGGGACGGCCCCCGTGAGCGTGATCCCCTGTTCGTTCGACTTGTGGCAATTGCGGTCCACCCAAATTTTCTGCCCGCGCCCGACGCTGGCCATCCAGATGATGCGGTTCGAGGTCGAGGTTCCATTGGTGACCGTATAGGTCCGGTGGGCGCCGAATACCTTCGCCGCATATTTTTCACCTTCGCCGATCGGGCCGCTGTGGTCGAGGAGAGAGCCCAGCTCTCCCACGCTGATCGAAAGGTCCGAGCGGAACATCGCCTCGCCGAAATAGTCGTAAAACTGACGTCCGGCCGGGGATTTCTGAAAGGCGGTTCCACCGGTGTGCCCGGGTGTATGCCAGGAATACTCGTGGACCAGATCAAACTCGATAAGCGCTGAAGCCATCGGCCCGAGCAGGCCGCGCGCATATGCCTTCACAGCGGCTTCGATGCGCCCGCCGACAAACGGGGAACTGTCCTCCATGAGCCACACCAGCTCGCTGACCATGGTGAGCACTTCCTCGGAGAGGCCGGCGCTGCGTCCGCGGTCGGTGAGAAGGAAGATCGGAATCTTCTCATTCCGCGAGCGGATGAAACGTATGAGTTCCATTGCCGGTGCGTGAGGTGCGTCCGGGTCGTTGCCGAGCGTCCAGTCCAGCAGAACCCCGTGCAGGCCGGCATCGGACAGAAACAGCCCACGCCCGTCCGCTGCTCCCGGTGCGCAGACGACATCGATCGCGTTGAGCTCCAGTTCGGATTTCAGCATCTGTGCGGCGCGGCCCTCCGCGCTGGATGTTTCAAGATCATCCTCGATGAGGAGGACGCGGTGGCGGAGGATTTTGGAGCGACGTTCGATCATGGGAATATTGGCTTGTGCAGGATGCGGCCGTGGGTGGCAGGCGGCTTGTTGGTGGTCTCCTGATTGTCCGGCACGTAGGGGATTTTTCCGCGGTGGAAGCGGAAGTGCCAGGCAGGATCGGAGTGGGTGCGCGGCCAGTATTCATGCCCGAGAAAAATGCCGGCTGCGAAGACGAGGAAAACAAGGAGGATCGGTCGCATGGGATCAGGATTGCTTTTCAGGGGCGGGCTGCTTGTGGGTGACCTGGTTGATCGTGTAGCAGACAGCGCTCAGCAGGAGCGTGATCGCGAGCCAGATGACCTGCTTGGGATCCGAGCCGAGCACCGCCCACAGGCAGTAGGCGGTGGTGACGCCGATCATCAGGCCGAGTCCGATGCCGACCCGCTTCGCGATCCAGACGAGGGCCGCGGCCACATACACGTAGGCGACAAGCGTCATGAGCACCGCAATCGACGAGATGACACCGAACTCCTTTGAAGCCGTCGGCGAGATCGTGAGCAATTGGGCGGCGGTCATGAGAAATCCTGTGATGATCAGACCCTTCACGGGCACGTCATGCTGATTGGAGTCGCCGAAGATTTTCGGGAAGAGGCCGTCGGCAGCAGCCGCTTTTGCGGTTTGCGCGGTGGCGAGCACCCATCCCCCGAGCGAGCCGAGGCAGCCGGCCGCCGCGCAGAATGAGACGATCGCACCGCCCGCTTCACCGAGTGCGAGCTTCGCGCAATCGGCAAACGGGGCCGCGGATTTCTGGAGCACATCGTTCGGGATGGCCCCCATGATCGCGGTGCACGAGAGGACGTAGGTCACCGCGGCAAGCAGGACGCCGCCGATGGTTGCGATCGGAACATTCTTTTTCGGGTTTTCCACGACGCCGGCCGCCACGGCGGCGGTCTCGACGCCGATGAACGACCAGAGCGTGACATTGAGGACCCCCTGAATCGCGCTGAATGTGCTCTGCCCGGTCACATTCCAGGCGGCCATGTAGGTTGCCGGGCTGAATTTGAACCATCCGACAATCGCCACGCCGATGATCGCAACGAGCGCGAGGATTGTGGTGACCGACTGGACGTTCGTCGTGAGCTTCGGCCCGATAATGTTGATGAATGTGAAGAGCCAGATCATGCCGATGCAGGCGGCCGCGAGAACATAGGGATCCTTTAGTGCGGGGAAGAAATAGCTTAAATATCCGACGCCGACGACCGCGAGCGCGACGTTGCCGATCCAGCCGGCGAGCCAGTAAAGAAGGTTTGTCTGGTAGCCGATGAACGGGCCGAACGCCCGGCGGGCATACGCGTAGGAACCGCCCGCGCTGTCATCGATGGACGCCATTTTCGCATACACCATCGCCAGGCAGATCGCGCCGGTGATCGTGACCGCCCAGCCGAAAATCGCAATGCCTCCGGTTGCGGCGAGGTTGGCCGGGAGCATGAAGACCCCCGAGCCCATAATGTTGCCCGCGACCATGAGGGTGGCGGCGATGACTCCGACTTTTTTTGATGGGGAACTCATAGGATATTTAAACCGCGGATTTGCGCGGATTTGCGCAGACTAATATTGGAGAAGACAAGGCGTTTGTATGGGGTCTCATTTGATGCACCAGAAGTGGTATTTGCCGTTTTCGACGACGGCACCTTCGACGATTTTTTCGAAGCCTGGAAATTCCTGCCCCCATTCCTCCATAGACCGGAGGAATTTCAGCCAGGGGCCATCGGCGGGACCGATATTTTCGCCCGGCATGAGGATCGGGATCCCCGGAGGGTAGGGGATCGCGCCGACGGCGATCGTGCGTCCGGGCATGGCCTCGAGGGCGAGGAGTTCGACATCTCCCGACATGAGCTTTGCGTTGGCGGCGCGGGGGGGCATGACCGGGGTTGGAAGATTTCCGAATGCGGCCGCCTGGGCCTTGTCCATCGCGCTGGTTTTCATA
>CAZRIL010000030.1:0-44812 GCA_964600115.1 uncultured Chthoniobacter sp.
AGGTTTTGTGAGACGAGCATAAACGACATTCCGCCAGGGTGAGGGGAAGGTCAAGCGAATGAAGCCCTGCGATCAGGAGAGCAGGAACCTAATGACATCGCCGGCAGAATAGGATGTTTGCCCGCCGCTCAGAAAGCGATTGATGTTCCCGACATCATCCAACCCTTCTCAGTCGGACATTTTCCGCAGCGGCTTGAAAGCCGCATCGCTTGTCCGTTTCGGCCTTTCTCACGACGGAGAATGCCTGAGCATCTGCGGATAGTGTCAGCAAATCCGGCTTTGGTGTTGCTCGCAGCGGGCGGGTGGCGTGGAAGCGTCGGAAAGCCACCCGCTAAAAGAATTCTGCGGGAGCGCAGACAGGGATGCCCGCGCTCCCGTTTTCCTCCGCGTTGCAGCGGCCGACACCTCGCTCAGAAAAACTGCCAGGCTAACGGCGCTGTATATTTGCGCTTGGAGTCTCTGCCGATCGGCGGAAATGGTTTTCGTCCTTCGTTTGACCATCGGGGGCCTGGCTGATAGACATGAAGGTTTTCCATGAGCGGCTACAAACACACGATCAAACTCCCCAAGACCGATTTTCCAATGAAGGCGGGGCTGGCGCAACGCGAACCCGAGATGCTTCAGAAGTGGGAGAGCGAGGGGCTTTACGGAAAAATCCAGGAGGCCCGGAAAGACCAGCCGCTGTATGTGCTCCACGACGGGCCGCCGTTTGCAAACGGCGATGTCCACATGGGGACGGCGCTGAACAAGATTCTCAAGGATTTTGTGGTGAAGTCGCGTTCGATGGCGGGTTTCCGGGCTCCCTTCATCCCCGGGTGGGATTGTCACGGGTTGCCGATCGAGTTTCGCGTGGTGAAATCCTCGGCCGGGCTCACGCCCGTCGAGGTTCGACGCCGTTCGGAAGAATACGCCCGCAAATTCATCGACATCCAGCGCACCCAGTTCCGTCGGCTCGGGGTGCTCGGCGATTGGAACAACCCCTATCTCACCCTCGATCCCGGCTATGAGGCGGATATCATCCGGTCATTCGGAAAGTTTGTGGAGGCCGGGCTGGTCTATCGGAAGAAGAAACCGGTTCTTTGGAGCACCGGGGCCCAGACGGCGCTCGCCGAAGCCGAGGTGGAATACCAGGACAAAACCTCGCCGGCGATCTATGTTTTGTTCCCGCTTGTCAGCGGCGATCTTGCCGGTAAAGCCTCCATCGTCATCTGGACGACCACCCCCTGGACCCTGCCCGCCAACCTGGCGATTGCGGTCCATGCAAAGCACACATATGCCGCAGTGAGGGTGAGGCTCAACGGGTCGGAGCAGCTGCTTGTGATGGCCGAGGCGCTTGTGGACGGATTCTGCGCATCCACGGGGGCCGAAAAACTAGCGGTCGAAAAAACCTTTCCTGGAACCGAGCTCGAAGGGCACCTCGCAAGGCACCCGTTCCTCGGCCGCACCGCGACGATCTACCCGGCGGACTTTGTGACCCTGGATACCGGCACCGGATGCGTGCATATCGCTCCCGGGCATGGCGAGGATGACTACAAGCTCGGAATGGAACACAACCTGCCGTTGCTCTCGCCCGTCGATGACAACGGGAGGTTCACCGAGGAGTGTGAGCTGCCGGACTTTGTGGGCAAATACGTCTTCGACGCGAACGAGGGCATCATCGCATTGCTCCAGGAGAAAGGCGCTCTTGCCGGCCGCGAGTCCTACCAGCACAGCTATCCCCATTGCTGGCGCTCAAAAACGCCGGTGATCTTCCGCGCGGTGGAACAGTTTTTCATCAGGATCGATTCCATCCGTTCTGAAGCGCTTGCCGAGGTGGACGCGGCGAAATGGCTTCCGCACTGGGGCCGGAACCGGATCCGTGGCACCGTCGAGTCGCGTCCGGACTGGTGCATTTCCCGCCAGCGCACGTGGGGGGTTCCGCTTCCGGTCTTCTACGACGGCAACGGCGACCCGGTTCTGGATCCCGAAACGATCGCGAAGGTGGCGGATATCTTTGCCGGGCGAGGAACGAATTCCTGGTTCGAACTCGGAGATGAGGAATGGGCGAAACTTGTCGGGCTCCCGACCGGCGTCACACGGCGGCACGACACGCTCGATGTGTGGATCGACTCCGGTCTGAGCCATGAGGCGGTTCTGCGCCGCCGGCCCGAACTCGCGTTCCCCGCCGATCTTTACCTTGAAGCAACCGACCAGCACCGCGGCTGGTTCCAGAGCTCGCTCATGACCTCGGTGGCCATGAACAAAGTGGCGCCATACCGCGCGGTTCTCACGCACGGGTTCGTGGTTGACATGGACACGAGGAAGAAAATCTCGAAGTCCGCGCAGGGCGGATACCAGAAGCCCACGGAAGCCGACCACTATGTCGGAAAATACGGAGCCGATCTCCTGCGCCTCTGGGTGAGCAGCGTCAACTTCACCGACGACGTGCCGTTTTCCGAGGAGATCTTCACCCGGCTCTCGGACGCATACCGGCGGATCCGGAACACCCTGCGCATCCTGCTGGCGAACCTCCACGATTACGATTCCTCACAGCCGCCCGAGGCCGCGGACCTCACGTTTGTGGACCGCTGGATCCTTGCGCGCTTGCAGGAGGTTGTTGCGACCTGCTCCGAGGGATACGAGAGCCTGGAATTCCACCGTGTTTACCACACGATCAACCAGTTCTGCGCGGTCGATCTGAGCAGCCTGTATGTGGACATCACAAAGGACCGGCTCTACTGCGACAAGGGAGATTCGACGCGCCGCCGTGCCACGCAATTTGCGATGCACAAGGTCCTTGATGCACTGATCCGGCTGCTTGCGCCAATCCTGGCATTCACTGCGGAGGAGGCCTGGGGGTATTTCCAAAAGGGCGACTCCGTTCATCTGCAGCTTTTCCCGAAACCCGATCCGGCCTGGACAAATCCGGACGCGTTGCGGCAGATGGACCGTCTGCTCGAACTGCGCGGCTTGATCTCGCAGACCGTTGAGAAAATCCAGAAGGCGGGAGAGATCGGGAGCGCTCTCGAGTCGAAGATCGACCTAACGGTGCCGGCCTCCGATCTGCCATTGCTGGACCCGCTCAGCGGGGAGTTGGAGGAACTCTTCATCCTCAGTGATCTCACGGTTGTTGCCGGCGGGGAAGCGGGAGTGACGGCGTCAAAAACCTCCGCCGTCCGATGCGAGCGATGCTGGCGGCACAGGGATGAGGTCGGTTCATCCGCTGCGCACCCGACACTGTGCGCGAGATGCGAGGAAGCCGTTGCCGCCATTTCATGAGATCCGCCCTGCGGTATTTCCTGCTGCTGACCCTTCCGCTCTACGTTGCCGACCAGGTGACCAAGTGGCTGGTTCTGCAGCATATCGGGACCGATGAATCGATTCCCGTCATTCCGGGAGTTCTGAACTTTGTGCAGGTCCACAATACGGGGGCTGCTTTCGGCATGCTGAAGGACAGCAATGTCTTTTTTGTGCTGCTCGCCGGCTCCGCTCTCGTCGTCGTCGCGGCCCTCGCGTGGAAGGGAACATTTTCCGGCACCCTGACCAGGATCGGGGCCGCACTTCTGGTTTCGGGTATTCTTGGAAATCTCACCGACCGTCTGCTCCACGGATTTGTCGTGGATTTTCTCGACGTGATCCTCCCTTGGTATGGCCACTGGCCCTCTTTCAATATTGCGGACTCCTGCATCTGCGTGGCCGCAGTGCTTTTTATTCTGGAAGGATTCATTCCCGGAAAGTCCGGGCCTGCGACCGGGTAGGGCCACGAAGCTATGTTCCACATCAAAGGTCCCGGCAGCGGCGTATTGCAGAATATCCTACAACCCGTCATATTCCCCGCTCAATGACGGTAAGTTCCAACAGATTTCAAATTTTCATGCGCGGTGCGGCCCGCCTGTTGATCCTCCTGCCCATCGCCATTTTTCTCGCTGGATGTGCGACGGAAACGTTCGCGCCGGATGTCGCGCCCGAGTATGTGGTGATCAGAGATTTCACGCCCTTCTATCGGATGGGCCCTCAGCAGGGTCGCGGGCCGGACACCTCGCTGCGCACCGGAACCCGCGTGAAGCTGCTCCGCAGGGAGATGGGGTTCAGCCTCGTCCAGTTGGAAGACTTGCGCACCGGGTATATTGCAAATGAAAATATGACCGTCGCTCCACCCCGCCCGCCGGAGCAGATCAAACAGGAAGCGGAAGTTGCCGCCATCAAGAAACGGGGAGGCCGCAGGGGTGATGACGGTCCGCTCTACTCGGGGCCTCAGGTCAATGACACCCCACTGCCCGATCCGAATGTTCCGCCCCCCGATTTGAACGTGGAGCCCGAGTTTGTCCCGAACAATATTCCAGCGCCCGACGCCACGCCGGCCGGCCGCCCGAAATTCCGGTATTAGCCGCCGTCAGTCGCGGAAGACAATAGCGCGGCTGCCGTGGACGAGCACCCGGTCTTCCACGTGGAATCTTACTCCGCGCGCCAGGGCCAGTTTCTCGCAATCCCTTCCCAGCCTGACCAGGTCATCCGGCTCGTGATAGTGCTCCACCCGGGCCACCTCCTGCTCGATGATCGGCCCGTCGTCGAGATCCTCGGTGGCGTAGTGGCAGGTCGCGCCGATGAGCTTTACTCCGCGCTCAAAGGCCCGCCGGTAGGGATTGGCCCCGATGAACGCCGGTAAAAACGAATGGTGGATATTGATCGTGCGCCCCTGGAACTCCCTGCAGAACCAGTCCGGCAGGATCTGCATGAAGCGAGCTAGCACGACCAGCTCGACGTCGAGTTCCCGCAGTCGTTTTGCAAGTTCCTGAAAGGCGGCGGCCTTGTCCGCTTCGAAGTCCAGCTTCTCAAATCCCAGAGACTCCCTCTCCACCAGCGGCCGGCAGGTCTCGTGATTGGAGAAGACCCCGGCAACCGAAATCTTCAGTTCCCCGGATCTCCACCTCCAGAGCAGATCCGCGAGGCAATGATCCTGCTTGCTGACAAGAATCGCCGTCCTGACAGGCCGGCTCGCGGGCCGGAGCGTCCACTCCGCCTGCATCTGTTCCGCCACGATGCCCACCTCGCTCCTGAATGCCTCCGGGGCCGCTACGGCACGCCCGTTCTCGAAAGCGAGGCGGGCAAAAAACCATTTGGCCACGGGGTCGGTATACTGACTGACATCCAGGAGATTCCCCCCGGAATCTGCTATAAATCCAGTGATGCGGGCGAGGAGGCCGACCGCATCCGGGCAGTTCATCTTCAAAATGGTCACATTCACGGAACCTTCATAAAAGCCCCGTTGCCGGCATTTGTCACTCCCGCTCTTACTGGGCAAACGCATTGCATCTTGTCAGGGTTTCGAGGTTCTGCCCGCGGAGAACCGGGGCCCGCCCGTTGAGGGACTGACTGCCGCATGCAAGTGCCCTGCGCAATTTACGGGCGGGAAGCCTGTGTTCCCCTGTTTCGGTGAGATCCGAGGGAGATTTTTCCCGGGTTTGCCCTGCCAGATCCCGGCTGATCGCCGATCCATTTCCGCCGGATTCGGGCAATGCTTTAATTGTGACAATTTTTTAACATTCGATCGATTGACCCCGGAAATTATGCTGCCAAGGTCGCGTCCGACCCGATATGAAAACAAAATCCCTACTCACCAATGTCGTGCACGGACTGGCCATCACAGGGCTTGCCCTCGCCATATCCTGCAATGCCCTGGTTGCTGGAACTTCGACAACCCAGGACACCGAACCGCCAGCCACTCCGCTGGCCGATTGGTGGAACGGAAAATACATGACCGGAAACTGGTTTGGCCTTCGTGACACGCTGGGCGATATCGGACTCACGTTCAACGGCAAGTATTACGGCGCATTTTTCGGCGTCGTATCCAGCCAGAATGGGTCCAAGGGAATCTGGGACCAGGGGATTGAATTCGGTGCCGAGCAGAATTTTGGAAAGCTGCTCGGGGTGGAGGAACTCAACGGCGTGAAGGGATTTGCCCAGTTCCGCTACCGGGATTCCCAGATCGCCGCCGATCCCGGCACGTTTGTCCAGAGCAACAGCATGTTTGATCCGACCAACTGGTATTCCGGCACGCAGTTCCGGGTTCTCCAGTTCGGCATGGAAATCGGAAGCGGGGATCTTCTCCCCGTTAAGGACATGGTTGTCCTGCGCGGCGGCTGGCTCCAGCCCCAGAAGGAATTCATCGACCAGCCGCTCTCGAAGCTGTTCCTCAACAATGCGGTGAACAGCGCAAAAGGCGTCGGCGGCAACATCCCGTTCTCATCGAGCTTTTCCACATGGGGCGGAACGCTCAAGGCGAAGCCGGTCGAATGGTATTATATCAAAGGCGGCCTCTTTATGGCTTTCCCGCAGGCGACCGCCAGCGGCAACCACGGGCTTGCCTATCAGGGCTACGGACCGGACCCGAGCCAGAACGGTCTCATGGCGATGGCCGAGTCCGGAATCACCCCGAAGATTGGCGCCGCCAAGCTTCCCGGAAAATATGTGGTTGGCGGATATTATTACGGCGGATGGAAAAACTCGTTTTTTGGCACCCGCTCCCTCGGCCAATACGGCATGTATCTCCAGGCCGACCAGATGCTTTATCGCGAACCTTCCCCCGAGGAGCCCGCTCCACTGGCCAAGGGGCCGTCGGATGGCAAGAGCGCAGCCACCGGCAAAGATTTCAAGACTCCGGTCTCGGCGGAAAAGCCGAAGCTCTCGAATCAGGGTTTGAGCATGTTCAGCCTCGTGAGCCTCGCCCCGAAGTATAACAACCTATTCCCGTTCTACTTTCACACAGGCCTTGTTTATACCGGCCTGATCCCTCACCGCGACGAGGATCTCACGATGTTCTCGATCGCCTACGGCAGCTACAGCTACTACAACATCGAGAACCTGCAAAACACAGGAAAGGTCAACCAGCCGAACTACACGATCTTCCTCGAAGGCGCCTACCGGATCCAGATCAACGACTGGGCGTTTTTCCAACCGTTCATCCAGTATGAGATCCGTCCCGCCGGCACGGGAGCCGTTGCCAACGCGACGATTCTCGGCTTCTACACCGGCCTGACATTCTGATCCTTTTCGCAGGTGGGTTGTTTCTCAATGCCGTCGACCGGATTCTCCGGCGGCGGCATTGAGTTTTTTTAGCGGCTCAGCTCGAGGCCCGGGCGATGAGGCTTGGCCGGACGGTGATCTGCTCGGTCTCGGATTTGCCACCCAAGCCTTTGAGGAGGAGTGCCGCTGCCGCCTGGATGAGCTTGCCGGGGTGAGGATCGATGGAAGTGAGCGCTGGCCGGGCGATCCTTGCCAGCCCTGAGTCGTCGTAGCCAACCACGGCGACGCTTTCGGGAATCCGGATTCCCTCGGAGGAAAGAGCCTGCACCATGGCGAAGGCTACCCGGTCATTCAATGCGATCACACCTGTCTTGCCTTTGCCGGCGAGCGTGAGCAATTCTTCGGCCGCGAGCGTTCCTGTCTCAAAATCATCGTTCCCGACGCTTGCCAAAAAATGGGCGGGCTTGTCCCATTGCCAGCGCGGGATTTCTGCCTGAATGCCGATCATACGCTGCGCCGCATATCCCTCGCCGCTTGGATCGATCCCTGCGGTCACCAAACGGCGGCAACCCCGGCTGTGCAGGTGCCGCACCGCCAGTCGCATCGCCCGGCTTCTGTCCGTTTTCACGACCACCCCCGATCTGGGATATAGCGGATCAACATGAACAACAGGCATGCCGGAAACGATGCCGGAAAGTTCCTTTTCCCCCTCGAGGCGGGAGGCCATGGTCATCCAGCCGGAGCATTGCATGGAGGCAAAACGCCGGATTGCCGCGGCCTCTTCGTCGGCGGACTCCGCAATTTGCAGCAGCACGTGGAACCCCGATTCCGCAAGGTGGCGTTGAATCAGCGAGATCTTGTTGGTCAAATAGTAGTCCTCGAGATCCGGGACACAAACCCCCACGAGATCGGTTCGGCCCGACCTGAGGCTGCGCCCCAGCATGCTGGGAGAAAATCCGTGTCTGGCGGCCTCCGCCCTGATCCGCTCCGCGGTCCCCGGTGAAATGTCCCCGTGCCCGTTCAAGGCCCGCGAGACCGTCCAGCGGGAAAGGCCCATCACGCGGGCCAGGTCGGCGGTGGAACGGATGCCGGAAGATTTCATTTGACGCCAGGGACGGAATACATCAAACACGTGTTGGATTTCTTTGTCACTCTCCAATATTCTATGAAAGAACTTCGGCTCGGCATCATCGGTCTCGGAAATATGGGATCCGGTCACGCGGCTTCAATCCAGGCGGGGAATATCCCGCGGTGCAGGCTTGCCGCCGTCTGCGATGAGGAAGCAGGGAAGCTTGCGAAGTATTCCGGCATCCCCGCCTATACCGACAGCGATGCCCTGATCCGGTCCGGGGATGTGGATGCGGTCCTTGTGGCCACGCCGCATTACTCGCACACAACGATCGGGGCGGCCGCACTCAAGGCGGGGCTCCACGTGCTCGTGGAGAAGCCGATCTCGGTTCACAAGGCGGATTGCGAGCGCCTGATTGCTGCACACCGTTCCAAGAAGCAGGTTTTCGCGGCGATGTTCAACCAGCGGACCGACTCGGTTTACCAGAAAATCCGCGAGCTCGTGAAGGGCGGCGAACTGGGAAGAATCCGGCGGGTGACATGGACGATCACCGACTGGTTCCGATCCGAAGCCTACTACGCGTCCGGCGGCTGGCGCGCCACGTGGGCCGGTGAGGGCGGGGGAGTCCTCCTGAACCAGTGTCCGCACAATCTGGACCTCTACCAGTGGATTTTTGGAATGCCGTCGAAGGTCCGCGGCTTTTGCAAGCTCGGCTATCACCACAAGATCGAGGTCGAGGACGATGTGACCGCCTACTTTGAATACAAGGACGGCACGAGCGCGGTATTCATCACCTCAACCGGGGAAGCCCCCGGAGCAAACCGTTTGGAGATCTCCGCGGAGCGTGGCCGTCTTGTGATGGAGGGAGGAAAGCTCGCCTTCATCCGCAACGAAGTCCCCATGACCGAATTCAGCCGCACGACGAAAGAAAGTTTCGGCCGTCCACCGGTGTGGAATGTGGAAATTCCGGTTGTTCAGCGGGGCGAGCAGCACAACGGGATTTTGAAGAATTTCACAAATGCGATTCTCGATGGAGAGAAGCTTCTGGCTCCGGCCGCCGAGGGAATCCACTCCGTCGAGCTTGGAAACGCGATCCTCATGTCGTCGATGCTTGGCGAGACAGTGGAGATTCCGTTCGCCTCCGCAAAATATGAAAAGCTCCTGAAGAAGCTGATCGCGTCCTCGCGATTCAAAAAGAAGGTCGTGAAGACAACGGCCGGCGAGGATTTTTCGAAGTCATTCCTGAAGACAAGTTGATGAAAAAATCCAGAGCCTCGGTCCGGCTCGGCATTGCCGGGGTCGGGAACATGGGTGGCTACCACGCTCGCCAGGTGCTCGCGGGAGCTGTCCCCGGGTGTGTGCTTGCGGCGGTCTGCGACACGGATGCCGGGAAGCTGGCCGCCTACCCGGATGCGGATCAATTTACCGACAGCGGCGAGATGATCCGTTCGGGGATGATTGATGCGATCCTCATTGCGACCCCCCATTACTCGCATACTCCGATCGGAATCGAGGCCCTCCGTGCCGGGCTTCACGTCCTCGTCGAGAAACCGATCTCCGTCCACAAGGCGGATGCCGAAAAGCTCATCGCCGCGCACCGCTCCAGGAAGCAGGTCTTCGCCGCCATGTTCAACCAGCGGACGGATCCGTTTTTCCAGAAGATCCGGTCTTTGGTGAAAGGCGGTGAACTGGGCGAAATCCTCCGGGTTCAGTGGACGATCACCGATTGGTTCCGAAGCCAGGCTTACTATGATTCCGGTGGATGGCGCGCCACTTGGGCGGGCGAGGGCGGAGGGGTGATGCTCAACCAGTGTGTCCACAACATCGACCTTTTCCAGTGGATTTTCGGGATGCCCTCCAAAGTGCGTGCGCTCTGCTGTTTTGGCCGGCACCATGCCATCGAGGTCGAGGACGATGTCAGTGCGATCTTCGAATTTCCCAACGGTGCGACAGGAGTTCTTGTGACTTCGACCGGAGAGGCGCCGGGTGTCAACCGCCTGGAGATTTCGGGAGACCTCGGGCGCCTCACGTGCGAGCAACGCAAACTTTCCTTTGTGCGGAACGAGACCGGTGCCGCGGAATACCTCCGCACGACAAAGGAGGGCTACCTCCCCCCCGCCACTTGGCGGGTTGAGATCCCGGTCCCGGGGGAGTCGGGGAATCAGCACCTGAAGATCCTCGTGAACTTCATCCGGGCGATCCTCCACGGGGACGAGTTGATCGCGCCGGCAGAAGAGGGGCTGAATTCCCTGGAGCTGATCAACGGCATCCAACTCGCCTCGTTCAAGGACCGCACGGTGGAGTTTCCGGTTTCCGCAGCTCAATACGCCGCATTCCTGCGGGACCGGATCGCCGGCTCCGCGCCCGGAAAAAAACCGGTGCCCTACCGCGGTGCTCCGGGCAACTACCTGACCTTATGAAAGATGGAATGAACTTCGCCCCGAAAGGGAAGCCCGCTCCGGTTTGCGGTCCGGGGGAATTCGTGTTTGCGGCCACCGCTCTCGATCACGGTCATATCAACGGGCAGTGTAACGGGCTCGTGGAAGCCGGGGGCGAACTCCGCTGGGTCCATGATCCCGATCCGCAGAAAGTGGCCGCCTTTCAAAAATCCTTTCCGCAGGCCAGGGTTGCGGCGAGCCTCGATGAGATTTTTCAGGACAGCGATGTGAAACTCGTCGCGGCGGCGGCGGTTCCCTGCCTGCGCGGGCCCCTGGGATGCCGGGTGATGGAAGCGGGGCGCGATTATTTCACCGATAAGACACCGTTCACCACGCTGGCCCAGCTTGAGCAGGCCCGCGAAACGACGGTCCGCACCGGCAGGAAATACATGGTCTACTACAGCGAGCGGCTGCATGTGGAGTGCGCGGTTCTTGCCGGACAACTCGTTGCCGATGGAGCGATCGGCCGGGTGATCCAAACGATGGGGACCGGCCCGCACCGCCTGAGCGCGGCTTCGCGGCCCGCGTGGTTTTTCGACTTTGCGCAATACGGCGGCATCCTCTGTGACATCGGCAGCCACCAGTGCGAGCAGTTTCTGCATTTCACCGGGGCAGCGGATGCCAGGGTTAACTTCAGCGCCGTGGCGAACTACGGCAATCCCGACCATCCTGAACTCGAGGATTTCGGCGAGGCTTCCTTCACCGCAGACAACGGCGCCTCCGGATATTTCCGCTGCGATTGGTTCACGCCCGACGGGCTCCGCACCTGGGGCGATGGCCGGACAATCCTGCTCGGAACCGAAGGTTTCATCGAGATGCGGAAATACATCAACCTCGCCAGCGAGGAAACCGGTGGAGACCATCTGTTCCTTGTGGACAAGAAAGGCGAGCGCCACATCCCGTGCGCGGGTAAAGTCGGTTATCCGTTCTTCGGGAAACTCATCCTCGACTGCCTGAACCGGACCGAGGAAGCCATGACGCAGGCTCACGCCTTCAAAGCCGCCGAGCTCTGCCTCAAAGCCCAGGCCGGCGCTGTGCGGCTTGCCTGAAGACCGGTTTCCAGCAATCGCTGCCCCCGGCACCGCATGACCATTCCTCATCCGTTTCCGTTTGATCCCACGCAGGGGTTCGATCCGGCGGCGTTGTCCCAAGTCGGCGTTCCCGATACCGAGCCGGTCGGGTTTGATGATTTTTGGACACGGCTCCATACGGCAGCACTGGACGTCCCGCTCGATCTCCTCGCGACCGCAGAAGATTCACCGGTTCCCGGATTCCGGGTCCGCAAGATCAGCTACAGTGTGCTTGGCGACTTCCGCGTCTCCGCGTGGGTGACGCACCCGGATGACACGTCATCGATCCGCACAGGGATGGTTGTCGGGCACGGGTATGGGGGGAGAGACTCGATAGAGCCGGGATTCTTCAAACCGGGATTTTTGGTGGTCCTGCCCGTTGCACCCGGATTTCAGATCTCGGCGGATCCAAGATTGCCGCTCAATGACAGCTCGAAGCATGTTCTGGTCGGCATAGAATCTCCGCACACCTACATCCTGCGTTCGTGCGCGGCAGCGCTTTGGCGGGCCATTGATGCCGGGCAGGAGTTCCTCGGAAGAGCCCTCGCGCGCTGGCACTACCACGGATGGAGTTTCGGCGGAGGAATGGGCGCACTCGCTCTCCCCTGGGAAGCACGGTTCCAATCCGCGGAACTGGGTCAGCCGACCTTCGGCCACCACCCGCTGAGGCTGCAGCGTGAATCCACCGGAAGCAGCGAAGCGGTCCGCCAACTCCATGCCACCCATCCGGAGATCGTAAAAACCCTAGCCTTTTTCGACGCGGCGACCGCAGCCCGCCGGATCACGATACCGACCGTGTTTGCGTGTTCGCTCTTCGATCCGGCGGTGACGCCGCCGGGGCAATTCGCCGTTGCAAATGCCCATCCCGGGCCGAAGAGGATCTCCTCGTTTCAAGTCGGCCACTTCGATTATCAATACCCGGAAGCGGAGGAGGAGGGGAGAGCTCACGCCCGCAATATCGAAGATCTCATCGGTCCAGATTTTGTCATCAAGAGCGCAGCCTCCTAAGGCCCGTCTTCTTGGGATGGACATTCTGGTGATCTCCCGTCCTCAATAGTCGAAGCCCTATCCGATGGAGACGGGCTCGGCATCCGTGGAGTTCACCCAGCCAGCCTCCAGCTTTTCGCCCTTGATATAGCGGTCATAGAATCCGCGCTCCTTGCCCGCATACGGGTAGTTGTCGAAATCCGCGCCGTGACCAAACATCCGCGGGTCGCCCTGCTCTTTCAGCTCGGCCATGAGTTGCGACTCCAGGCCGATGCGTCGGACTTGATGTTCGGGCGAGGCGGCCAGGTTCTTCATGCAATCCGGATCACTATTCAGATCGAATAATTCCTCTGCCGGTCGCTTTCCAAAGCACTGCAGCCAGTGCGGGTCGTTGGGATTGGCCCGATTGGCAATCAAAATCTCCGTCTTCGTCGGACTGCCATCGGTATTTAGATAGCCAGTCTCGGGATTGCAGGATGGCCAGCGGTCTGGCTCAAAATTCCGGGAATAGAGCCAACCGTCCTTGATGATGCTGCGGACAGGATAGCCCTGATCGTGCGGGCGTCCCACGTCGTGCCGTTCCTGTCCGAGCAGAAGGTGATCTCGTGCCGGGTTGATGGCTTCGGATTGGTTGGAGCTGAAAATATCTGTCAGGCTGCGGCCGGTGGCCGGCGACATGCCGGACTGTTCCCATGGCACGCCGGCGATCTCCAGAAACGTGGGCGCGAGATCAATGAAGCTCACATAGTCCCGGACCACGCGCCCGGGCTGGCGGATCCCGTTTTTCCACATGACTGCGAATGGCAGATGATTGGCCGCTTCGTAGAGGTTTCCTTTCACACGGGGAAATGGCATCCCGTTGTCCGAGGTGACGACAACGAGCGTGTTATCCAACTGGCCGCGCCTTTCCAGTTCGGCCAGCATCCGGCCGAGATGATGATCAAAGTGCTCTACCGCCAGCGAGTAGTCGAGCAGGTCGTTGCGCACGGTCGGTGTGTCCGGCCAGTAGGGGGGAACCCGGTCGATATCTTCAATCCGCTTCCCGCCCTTCGCCGCGCCGCTCCCGTATTCGTAAGGCCTGTGTGGCTCGCGACACCCAAACCAGAAACACCACGGTGCATCCTTTGGCGCGGCATCGAGGAAATCCTGAAAGTTGGCAGCGTAGTCATTGGGACTGATGCCTTTGGTAGGCGGGGGCGACGTGCGCCGGTCAAAGGCCCGCCCGGTCAGGGGACGGTTTTTTCCTGTAGCGTCCAGCGCAGTGCCTGGTGCCCAGCCTTTTCCAGTCAGGCCGACAAAATAGCTGTGGTTGCCCAAGGCTTCCACGTAGGTCGTATATTCCAAAGGGAAAAAACCTCCATGATTGCCCGCTTCCTTGAGTTGCCAGGAGTTTCGTCCGGTTAGAAGGCAGGCCCGCGAAGGTGCACATTTGGCGTTGGGCGTGTAGGCACTGTCAAAACGCAATCCCTCCTTTGCCACCCGATCAAACGCCGGGGTCTGAATCCAGGGCCGCCCATAGGCCCCGGCATCGCCGCAGCCCCAGTCATCGGCCAGCACGAAGAGGATGTTGGGACGATTCGCCGCCCCGAAGGTTGAAGTGGGAAGGACGGAATTCAAGACCTTATTTTTTAACTGGGCTTTGGGATTCCATAGAGCCCTTGTTGGGCGGGTTTTCAGGCGCCTTGTCGCTCCAGAGTGATTCCACATTTGTTTTATTCCAATCATCCCAGAGCTTTTGAAGTTCCTGAACTTTTTCCGGGTACTGAGCCGCAAGGTCATTTTGCTCACCAGCATCTTTGGCGACCTGATACAAGCCGGTCTTCAATGCCGGAGGGCGCTCATTCCTATCGATTGCTTTGGTGAGTTTCCAGTCGCCTGCACGCACCGCCATCTGGGGCCCGTAGCGCCAGAACAGAGCCTGATGCGGAGGTTCCTTAGTCTTCCCGGTCAGGAAAGGCAGGAGATCGGCTCCATCGAGCGCGCTCTCCGCCGGCACCTCGACGTGGGCCGCTGCGAGCGCGGTCCGCAGCAGGTCAAGCGAGATGACCGGCGAATCCACGACCTGTCCGGCAGGGATTGTGCCTTTCCACTGCATGACAAAGGGTTCGCGGATGCCACCCTCCCACGTGCTGCCTTTGCCGCCACGCAGAGGCGTGTTGCGTGAGCCGTTTTTCGGAGGCGCACCATTATCGCCGAGGAACACGACCAGAGTTCGATCTTCCTGCCCGGAGTCGCGTAGCGCCTGGAGCACGCGGCCCACACTATTGTCCAACAGCGAAATCATGGTCGCGCATTTGCGGCGGGCAGGATCGGTGATGTGGCTGAACTTCGCCTCGACTTCAGCAGGGGTATCCAGAGGTTCGTGTGGGGTGAGGAAGGCCACGTAGAGAAACCATGGCTGAGCGGCGTGCCGGTTGATGAATGCATCAGCCTCGCGGGCCATCGCTTCATCCACATAGCGCTCATCTGCCTTTTCGGCTTTCCCGTTGCGATAGAGAGTGAGCGGCGGGAGTTTGCCCTGGCCTGGGAACCAGACGGATTCATCGAAGCCGCGCGCGGTCGGCGTGTATTGTGGCAGCTTGGGATCACCGAGGTGCCATTTGCCGATATGGCCTGTGGCGTAGCCCGCCTGATTCATCCAGTCGGCGGTGGTTTTCTGATCCACCGGCATTCCCACCGGAGCCCTGTCCGCCAGCGGGTGGTTCAACTCGTGGCCGAAACGTGTCTGGTAGCGGCCAGTGATGAGTCCTGCCCGGCTGGGGCTGCAAACCGGTGCGCTCACGTAGCCACTGGTGAAGCGAACACCGTTTTTTGCTATGGAGTCAAGGTTCGGCGTTGGGATATCGGTGCATCCCTGCACTCCCAAATCCGCATAGCCCAGGTCGTCGGCGATCATGATTAGAACATTGGGCTGTGCCGCCCCGGGCGCGGCGTGGGCGGTCAGTGAAAAACATGCGGCAGCGGAAAAACCCACTGCAAGAGCGAGGAGCTCAGATTTTATAGGGGCTCGAAACAACGGTTTTGATGAGGTTTGCACGGGGATGGGAAAAGGGGGAAGGACGGGCCATTGTTTCCATATCGAGTTGCGCAATTCCATGAGCTCTTGGTGTTTTCCTGTTCGGTGAACTACGCAGTATCATTGGATTGCTGCAAAACTGTATCAACCGATAGTGGCATCGAGGGCACGGGGTTGGATTGGGCATCGTCCATGGAATACAGGCCTAAGGTTTAAATTGGGTTAGTCTGAGAGGGAGTGCGTTCATAGAACCGGAGCAAGTTTAAGCGACAGAGACACGCGGCATGGGAATGGAATCCTTGGCCATTTGCGCCTGGGCAAGTTTGAGCAGGAGCTCGGCCTTGAGGACCGCCTTTTCTGGATTATCCCAGAGATTGTCGAGTTCATCAGGATCTTGCTCAAGGTCCCAAAGCTCCCCATGCGCGGCTCCGGCGTAAACGGTGATTTTGAATCGGTCGTTGACATAGGTGTTAAGAAAGACCGTGTCCGGCTCGTGGCGGTTTTCGATGAGGACATGGTCACGCAGGCTTTTCGTCTCACCAAGGAGGACGGGGGAAAAGTCAACGCCCGCCATCGAGCCGGGGACGGGCAGGCTTGTCATTGAAAGAAAAGTTTTGGGCAGGTCAACAAGGCTGATCAGACTGTCGGTTCTTGTTCCCGGATTCTTGTGTTTTGGAGTTTTGCAGATCAGCGGGACTTTGATGACGTCCTCATAATGAAAAGCCCCTTTGGTGCCGAGTCCATGCTTGCCAAGAAAATGTCCATGGTCAGTTGTGAAAACGATGAGTGTGTTTTCGTAAAGGCCAAGTGCTTCCAGTCGGTCAAGAATCCTGCCGATTGCATGGTCAGTGTAGCTGATCATTCCGTAATATGTGGCGATCTGTTCGCCGAACTCCACGCTCTGGCTAAAGAGCTGCGAGTGGTAGCCGTGAATGCCGTGCCCGCTCACGCGGTAGGGGGAAAAGTCGGGGTGTTCCTCCTGGGTGAGCCGGTGCGGAAGGGGGTTGCGCTCGTGTTCGCCGGGGATGGCGTATTCCCGGATGATATCGGCAGACGAATACATTGACGCCCAAGGTTCGGGAACGGCATAGGGCTTATGGGGATCGGGAAAACTGGCCCAAAGAAAAAATGGATCGGAATTCGCGGCATGCCGCTCGAGGCGGGCCTGGATGCGCTCGACCATCCAGGTGTTGTAGTGCGCCTCCTCCGGGATCGGCCAGCACCCGCCGCGCTGGGAGTCGAGGTCATAATGTCCGGCGGGCGGCACGAACCAGTCGCGCCAATTCGAAAACCCCTTGTCCTCGAGCCAAAACCGGTAGTGGGGGCCAACCCAGGCCTCGGTGGTATGGTTGCGGGTGAGTTCGAAATCCGCGAAGCCATAAAAACTTCCCTTCCACTTTTCCCAGAAGGCACGGTCACCAAAGTGCTTTGGGGTCTCAAAGCTTGGAAAGTCCGGAGTGCCCCGAAGCGGCTGGAAATGGGCTTTGCCGAAAAGGGAGGTCCGGTAGCCACCTTTTTGGAAATACCCCCCGAGGGTAGGGACGGTTTCCGGGAGCTTGGTGCCCAGCGAATAGGCTCCATGCTGGCTGGGGTAAAGCCCGGTCATCAGGGAAGCGCGGGACGGTGTACAGGTTGGATTCGTGCAGTATGCGCGGTCAAAAATTGTTCCCTGCGCGGCAAGGCGGTCCAGATTCGGCGTTTTTAGAACGGGGTTGTTGTAACCCATGCAACGCCAGTGATGCTCGTCAGTTGTAATAAGCAGAACGTTCATTTCACGCCGGCATTTTCCTCGTCGAGGTTCTGGTGGCCAACAACCGTACCGTCGTCGCGCTCATTGACCTTCTGAAGTTTCAGCCGATGGAAAAGGAGCCTCACATCGCGAATCCCGCCCCATGTGAACCAAATCGCGGTAATCAACGACAAAAGGATGGGGATTCCTATGCCCACGACATGCCAGTAGGACGACCATGTCGAGGTGGACCAAGGTTGGATTAGGTTCCAGACGGTCCCAACCACAAACACCACAAACCAGAATATGCTCCAACCAAAGGCTCCGCCAGCGATCCACTTGTCGCCCACCGTGAAGTTTTTATCGATGCCAATGATTTTGCCCAGTCGGACCCTGAGGCCCGAAGCCGGGATAGGAGGCAGTTCCTCGCCCAGCGTTTTCAACACCTTCGCGTATTTCCCGCGATGGAGCATGCGTTCAAGATTGTAATCCTCCCTGCATGTCAGCAGCGAGACCACGGCGTAGATGGCAATGGAGAGCAGTGCCACACAAAATGAGATCTGGGTCCCGTTGAGAGGAAACTCATTGCCGTAGATCTGCCTCGCCATGATGCCCGCCACGGAGAGAATCGAACCCGTCAGGAGGGCGCACCAAGCACTGGCCGTGGTGCCCTTTTTCCAATAGAGCCCCCCAATAATGCAGGCTCCTGCTCCGCCGATGTAAATCGCCATGGTGACGGTCCACCACATGTAGATATACTCCGTCTGACGGAAGAGTGCTCCGAAGAAAAAGGCAAATGCTGCAACACCCAAAATGCTCAGACGCAGAGCGCGGATGTGCCCTTTGGGTCCGAACGGCTTTTTCCTTAGGGGAACGAGAACGTCCTGAACAAAAATCCCTCCCCACGAATGGAGGTGGGTTGAATCCCCCCCGAAGATTCCCATGAGGAGGATTGCGCACAAAAGGCCCTTCACCCCGATGGGGAGCAGATGGGCGAGAGCGACAGGCACTTCCATTTGTGTGCGAACCTGATCGCCGGGCATCGAGGCCGTGATGCTGTGGACTGCGGTCGCCTGAGCAGCAAAGTCCGGGTGATTCAGAAATGTGACAGCGCAGATCGCCAGCAATGTCACAACGGCCCCCTTGCCCATCTCGCGCCAACTCCCCAGAATGCCCCCCATCACGGAGGCATGCGGTGTGATGGCCGCCGACTTGTAGGCGCTCGCGTTTTGCCAGGCTCCCTTGCTGTAGATTCCAATAAACGCACCCATGAGGACATACCAAAGGTTGAAGTCCTTCAGGCCCATGGAGTCGAAAGGATTAATGAGTGACTGGCCGGGGGGACGGTTCACGAGAACGGAATTGATCTCCTCCCAGGAAAACATGAAGAGCAATGCGGCAATGATTATGAGGTAGAACACCTGGGACATAATGCCCTCCACACAGTCGGTGATCATGACGGTCAGGAAACCTCCCGTAAGGGCCATGACCAGAGTAACCCCCAGGAAGAGCCCCATGAGCGGAATGTAGGTGGGAAGGCTCCACCCCCGGAACGCGAGATCCGGGGGCATTCCAAGAAAATAGACCATGCATCGCGCGCCGACGGCAGGAATAATCCCGAAGTTCACAATCCCCGCCAAAAAGCCCAGCATTCCGGTAAACACGCGGAACTTTTTGCTGTAACGAAGCTCAAAGAATTGGGCCAAAGTCATCGCCCGGGTTTCCCGGAACCGGTAAAAGACAAAGCCGGAAATTGCCACGATGATCCCGATCGGCCCTCCGATCATCTGCCACCAGGCCATCGTGAATCCTGCGCGGGAGATCACTTCAAACGAGGCCACAAAAACCACCGCCCCGGCCTGCATTTCCCCGGAGGCGACCGCAAGGAGATATGGCCCCGCGACGCGCCCGCCCGACATGAAGTCGGCCACGCTTTTCATATACCGCTGTGTGTAAATCGCGATTCCAACGACAATGATCAGCGGGAGCGTGAGAAGAGTCCAGTCGAGGAGATGCATGGTTTGGTGTGGAAAAACGAAAGCCGTGGGTCCCAAAGGCGAACCGCACGGCTTTCTACCCCCAATAATGTTTTCAGTGATTAGGCTGCTAAGCGACGGCGACGGAGGGTGGCAACCGCAGTGAGAGCAAATGCCAGGAGAGCCCAGGTGGAGGGTTCCGGCACGACTGATAGTTGGCCGCTATCTTCCGTGAACGTCCACGTGCGGGAAGTCAAATCGGTGCCGGACCAGATCCCCAGGGACCCAGGATTGGAAAATGTGAGCCCGGCAAGGTTGTTGGTGAGGGCCGAGAGGTTCAAATCGCCTGCTCCAAATGCGGATCCGTCGAACAGAGTCCATGATCCTGAGGAGACGGAAACCGATGCCAGGTCCAAACTCAGTGTCCCGGAGAAGGAAAAAGAGGTGTTTTGCGCCGTCAGCAAACCGGAGGTTGCGTTGGCGACCACGAACCCGATCTGGGAGCTTGCGATGCTGCCGGTCGAGCTGAGAATCAGCGTGCCGGCGGATACTGTCGTCGCGCCCGTGTATGTGTTCACGCCGGAGAATGTGAGTGCGCCCGTCCCTGCCTTGTTGAGGGCAAGAGCCCCGCCGGTCCCGTTCTGAATCACCCCGGCAAAGGTTCCGCTGAGATTTTGCGAGTTGCCAACGGTCAGGGTCACCGCGGTTGCGTTCCCGTTCTCCACGACCGGACTGCCAGGAGTGGCATTGCTGGTCAGGTTGGCGATCACAAAAGAGCGCCCGTTGAGGGCCAGTTTTCCGGTGGTGGTGGACGCCCCGAAGGTGACGGCGTTTTCAGATCCCGCCGTGCTATTGAGAGCCCCGGCACTGTTGAGCTGGACGACACCGTTGTTGATCGTGAGGCCTCCGGTAAAGGTGTTGTCGCCGCCCAATCTCACGCCATAGCCTCCAATGTTGGCAACACTAGTCACCGAAACACTTCCTGAGCCCGTCTGGATTGCGGAGGAAATGACCAATCCTGGCTGGCTGGCCTCGGTTGTCGTGAGTTGCAGGTTCCTGCCCGTGCCGGTGATCGCTCCGCCCTGAATGGTCGCGTTATTCCAGTCATGGGTGATCGTCGTATCCGCAGCCAATGTGATCCCACCGGTGGCCACTGCATTGAATCCCAAATTCAGGGCACCGTAGGTGCCGTCTCCCGTGCCGCTGAGGGTCAGGGCATTCGTCAGGTTGTTGGCGGTAAAGTTTTGCCCAAAGTAAAATGCCGCTCCCGAGGCCACCGTGATGGCACCGGTGACATTCTTCAGGGAAGTGCCGTCCGTTACGGAAAGACGTCCGCCATTGACTGCGATCGGCCCGCTGAAGGTATTGGAAACCCCGCCCGTGAGAGCGAGTGTGCCGGCGCCGGATTTGGTGAGAGATCCCCCCGCGCTGGTCAGCGCCGTGGCCCAGGTGATACTTTGGGCATTGGTATCGATATTGTAGGCCTGGCTTGCCGCCGTGCTGAATCGGCTCGAATAGTCGGTCGTATTGAAAGCCTTGAGGGTGCCGCCGCCGAAGCTGATTGTGCCGGTGGTTCCAATCGCGTTCGCTGACCCAAGTGCCAATGTTCCCGCATTGATTGCGGTTCCGCCTGTGTAAGAATTATTGCCGGAGAGCGCTTGGGTGCCCGCCCCCGTCTTCGTCAGGCTCATGCCGGCGGCCCCATCGGCGATCACGCCGGAATAGCTGTAATTGGCACCCGTGCCGGGATTCAGCGTTAAACTGGTGACGGAGCCGTAACCGCCGGTGGAGGTGTTGAACAAAGTCGAAAGATTTTTGGTGCCGGTTAAGCCGCCGAAGGTCGGAGTGGTGACGCCGGAGAGAATGAAACCCTGTGTGGCGCTTCCGGTAACACTGTTCGTTGCGTCGATGGCACTGTTCTGTAGCGCCAGCGCATTGCTCAAAGTCAGATTGCCCGCGCTTACCGCCGTTGCGCCGGAGAACGTGTTTGCGGCGGCAAGCGTCAGAGTGCCGGTGCCTGTTTTGGTCAGCGTGCCGCCCGAACTCGAAAGAACACTGCTGAAGGTCGTGCTTCCGGAGACTCCTGTATTAATGTTGTAAATCTGATTGGACGCCGTGCTAAACTGGCTGGAATAATCCGTGAGAGGCACACTGTTGTATTGGAGCATGCCGCCGCCAAAAGAGATCGTGCCGCCGATGGCGTTAGCAGAGGACGTGGCAACAACCAGCAGGCCGCCATTGATCGCCACGCTGGTCGCGTTGGTTAGTCCCGCAGTGTTAAGTTGAAGGATGCCTGCAGAAAGAGTGACCGCGCCGCTGATGGTATTTCCGGCATTATTCAGAATGAGCATGCCAGACCCGTTTTTTGTGAAGCCACTGGTCCCGGCGAGAACGGCGGTGGCATTGACAAATTTGCCAGTACCCAAAGAGTTCACCGTAATCGTTGGCGCCGCCCCGGCGAGAGTCAGCACGCCCCCACCGCCAGCCAGAACCCACGTCCCAGCCGTGCCGGTGGCGGTGTCTCCAAAAATGAGATTCCCGATCGTGCGGTTCACGGTGAGGTTCACCGTCGTGTCTGCCGTGATGTCCAACTGGCTGAAATCGGCCGTGTTGCCACTCCCGTCGGCGATCACATTTCCGACCCAGTTTCCGGCGACGTTCCATGCGGATGGTGTAACCGTGGTATTCCAAGTTGAACTCTGCGCCAAACCAGCCACCGGGGTGGCGGCAAGGGCAAGAGCTGCCAATGACAGGAGTTTGAGGTGATTCACAGGGTGGGTTGTAGTCTTCATGGGTGGGAAATGACGGAAGTATCCGGGGATTTATATGTTGATATGATTACATGAACGTGTTAACAGCTAAACTTATGACAGATCGGATGTCAAATAATTTTTGAGATTTATTTTGGCTGGGAATTTCCGCTTTCCTGGAGGACCGGGGCGAGGGCATCGGCAAGCCGGCGGGCCGCTTTTAGGTGCCCGACGGCATTGGGGTGGATGCCATCCACGAAGTCCTCTTTTCCGAGCCATCCGGTGGTATCCACATAATGGACCTTGGGGTCCGTTTGGCGGAGTGTTTCGGAGGCGGAGGCGATCTCCTTGGCATAGGGTCCGCCGAAGGTTCGCATCATGACGATCCGGGCGTCGGGGAATTTTGCGCGGATGTTTTTAACAAAGCTGATGTAGCTTTCGATGAAGGTAGCGGAAGGTTCCTTTCCACACTGGTCATTCTGGCCGAGGAGGATGACGACCATTTCCGGCGTGTAGGAGAAGCTCCAGGGTGTCCGTGGGTTCTCCTTGAGATGGTTGAAGTTCTTGAGCTGGAAATACTGGACATCCTGGCCGACCTTGTCCGGAAGGCAGCCGAAGCCGCTGGTGAGGGCGACCCCGCTGAAGGAGATCTGTGTCAGATCGCAGTCAAGCATGCCGGCGGTGGCCCAGGCGAAATTATTTCCTACAAACATCGCGGTGATGGAGTCTCCGATGAACTCAATGACCGGCTTGGGC
The DNA here is from genome assembly GCA_964600115.1 of uncultured Chthoniobacter sp. Taxonomy (GTDB): domain Bacteria; phylum Verrucomicrobiota; class Verrucomicrobiia; order Chthoniobacterales; family Terrimicrobiaceae; genus QYQL01. The sequence continues at coordinate 22,794 of CAZRIL010000030.1, forward strand.
TCAACCGGCTTCGTTTCGGCGTTGGGATCAAGAAGGAGGCCTTGGAAGGTCACCTCATGGTTTTGCCCTCCGCTCCCGATCTGGAGAGAGTGTTCCCCGGACTTCAAGGGCTGTTCATTGAGCGGCGTCATCCCGGCTTTTGCTTTGATGAATCTCACGGGTTCGCCGTCGATGCTGACAGCCAGTTGGGTGCCCTCTCGCAGCTTCACGGAAACCGATGTGCCGGTGAATTTGGTGCGCAGGTAATGACCGGTCCAATTCCCATGGGCAATCTCCGGCTCCGAGCGATCCCACCTTCCGACAAAGAGGATGTTCGGATCCGAGGAACTCACCTCGACCGGGGGCCCGGAAGGGAGAACCGGTGGATTGGCGGCGGCCCCGCTTGCGGCGGGGTTCCCGGGTGAACTCTGCGCGAAAAGTGACGCAGGTCCGGCAGCGGTGGCCATCGAGGCCAATGCAAGGATGGCGTGGAGATACATGGGGCGGAAGGATGTTGGCATGGGGGGATGTGACCGGGCCTTGCGTGAGTTATTGAGCCAACTCGATGCGCATAAATTTGCTGGCGGTTGGTGGCAAATTCCCATCGGGGCCCCCACGATACGGCTGCAGGAGGGCGCGGCAGGGGGCGGTTAGTTTTTTGTGATTTCGACGTCGTCCACAAGAATACGGGTCGTAGGCGGAACGGCCGTCAACACGCTCTTTGGGGAAGTTTTGAAGATCACGGAAGGTGCAATCCGGACGATTCCGTCATCAGGGAGAATCTCGAAAGAGAAGTTGATCCTCGACCAGTCGCCATCGGGGAAGTCCCTGGCTTTGAGATAGCCGCTGCGGGCAACTTCTTTTAGCAAGAGCTTATCGGCGCCGTATCCGCTGATTTGCATCCAGATATGGAATTCATCGGCGAGGTCCTCCGCCTTGATCCAAAAGGAACACGAGTAACGGCCGGGCTCAACAGAGATTCCGCCGGCATTGGGATCCGCCGCCCACAAGGCCTGCACGAGCTCCGTTCCTTGAGGAAACGAAAATTGCAGGGCGGCGAGCCCTTCATGGGTATCCTTCCCTGCCTTTCCATCAGTCACGCAGGGCACATCCGCCACCGCATCCTTGGGGCTCGCAAAAAACCTCCATCCCTTCGGATGCCCCTCGAGATTGATCTCCTCAAAGGAGGAATTGGGAAGAAGGCCGGAATTTTCGGCGTGGACAGAAGCCGCCAGGAATATGGCGATGAGGGCGGATGCGATTTTCATTTGGATTTGCGTGTTGGGATTTTGCTGGTGGATTCCCGCTCGATGATGGTGGGCGGAAGAAGAACGGTCGTCCTGGAAATGGGGTTGCCGATGCAGGCGTCCTTGAGCAGGTCAAGCGCCTCGCGGGCGGTATCCGAGACGTTGCCCTGCACGACTGAAAGGGCGGGATTCGTAAACTCGCAGAGCCGGTTTTCCCCGCCATGAGAAAGGATGCTCACATCCTGCGGAACCGAGATTCCGACCTCTCGCAAGGCGCGGAGCATGCCGAGCGCTCCGGTCCAACAAAGGCAGAAAACCGCCGTGCCTGCGAGCGTGTTGTCGTTCTGGTAAAGCCAGCGCCGGAGCTTCTCGTAGGAGCCGACGATGGCGTCTTTCCCCGGCTCGACCGAGCAGTCAATTACGAGCCGCTCCGGGTGCGGTTCACCGGACGCACGCATGACTTCCTCCCATCCGGCCAACCTCCGCTGCATGCCGGACACCGGAGGTTCGCTCAGGAAGGCCATTACTCTTTTGTGACCCAGCCCGAGGAGATGATCTGTCGCCATGCGCCCAACTGCATGATCGTCGTCCGCAACGCACATCATGCCGCGCACAGGGGGTTCCTCCCACAACATCACCGATGGCAGGAGACTTTCCTCGATCAGCGAGAAAAGGTGAGGCGCTTCCGAGGAGGAGGGGAGAATTACCACTGCATCGTGAGATTTCACAGCCGAAGCAATGTCTTCCCTCCACGCGGGACCGTAGTGGACGGTTTCCAAGTGCAGGCGCTGCCGGGTGGCTTCCTCCATCAGCGCATAGCTCATCGTGTCATAGTCCGGCGAACTCCAGCTCGGACGCAGAAGCAGGATGTTTAGAACGGAATCACTTTTTTTCTCGCGGCCCACCGCCACGAGCCGCTTCTTGCCGGGGGGTCTGGTCACAAGGCCCTTGGAGCGAAGGTGGCGTAAAGCGTGAACAACGGTTCCCTGGGAGACTCCGAACCGGTCCATCAGGGCCGTTACCGCCATAATTGGCGTCCCGGGCGGGAGACGTCGGATTTCACGATCCAGGGTTTCCGCTAGCACTGCGTGCTTGGGCTTTGAATCGGCGTCAGGGAGTGAGGTGGTTTCGATCATGATGCGAAAATACCGGATGAATCATGTTGACGGCATATATATTAGATGTCAACATGATTCATCTCTTTTCTGCAAAATGCGCTATATTTATCCCCCCTGCAAGCACGGTCGGGCGTTCACGCTCATTGAGCTATTGGCGGTAATCGGGATAATTGCCCTTCTTGCGGCAGCGCTTTTCCCAGCCTACAAAACGGTGATCGCCCGGGGCAAAGCAGCGAAATGTGCGTCCAACCTCCGGCAGATCGGGGTGGCAGTGGCCTCATTCGCGGGAGATCACGACGGGGCCTTCCCGCGTGGAGGCTGGTCGGCGTCACCGTATGCGCTGGGTTGGCTGGAGGACATCTATCCTTATCTCGACAACCGCCGCGAGGTCTTCGTGTGTCCGGAGGGTGCCGACAAGTCGCCGACGGGAAGCGTCGCCTGGATCGGCATGCCGGGTGGCAATTCCTGGGACCAAAAATACCCGTTCCACTATGCTTACAATGCGCAATTGAATACCACTCAGCCGGAACGGCGCGACAAGACTCCCGCCCAGAACGTGGATCGAGCGGCCGGAGTCAAACGGCTGAGCGGACTGCCCGTGATGGTGGACATCGTTTTCCAGAACAATTTTCTGGGTTACGACAGCATCTTCAGCGCAACTCCGTCTGCCACGGATGGGCAGGTCTTCGCGGCACGGCATGGAGGCAAGGGCAACGTGCTGTGGGGAGACGGAAGCATCAGTGCGATGACACTCAAAGAATGGGCTGCTGCGCCCGACCAACGCGTCCCGGGGAGCAGCGGCTACAAAAAATACAGCTTCTGCATTGGAGACTACTGATGTGAGGAAGACGCTGTCGGTATTCATTGTTGTGGTGTCTGTGCTGGCCGGTGTGTCGGCCGCCGCACCCGAGGAGCGGAGTGAGAACCTGGGGCAGATTCTGAAAGACGGGATTGCCAGCGGAGCGAAAGAGATCGTAATCCCGCCGGGCCGCTACCGGGCGAGCCCGACGAATCAGGAACACCTGCGGCTGGCCGGGCTGCGCGACACAACGATTATCGCCGACGGCGTCGAGATGGTCTGCACTCAGACAACCCGGGCCATTACAATCGAGAACTGCAAGAATGTCACGATCCGGGGGATGACGATCGACTACGATCCTCTCCCGTTCACACAGGCAAAGATCCGGGAGATCGCGTCAGACGGATCGCGGATGGAGGTGGAGATCCTCGAGGGCTACCCCGAACCGGGTGGCGGCACCGGAGCGGTGGAAATTTTTGATCCGGAGACAAGCCGGCTGCGAGGTCGCATAACCTATTACGGCACACGATGTGAATCCTCCGGACCTCGCAAGGCAACGCTGATCAAGGCGAAAGGGAATCGAGATCCGGCCATGGAGCAGGTTGGCGACATCGCAATCATCAGGTCGTCATCAGCCAGTGGCGGAGAAATCCCCCACACCATCTTCCTGGGCAACAGCAAAAACGTCACGCTGGAGAACATCACCTTGTTCGCGTCGAACTGCTTTGGTTTTTTCGAAAACGACTGCGAGGGTTCGAAATACATCGGGTGCCGGGTGGACAGGCGGGAGCCGGAAGAGGATCTGGCCATACGCGCATGGCCGCGCCTCCGCTCGCTGAATGCAGACGCGTATCACTCCAAAAATGCGAGACGCGGCCCGGTTTACGAACGCTGCAGTTCGCGATTCAACGGGGATGATTCGATCGCGATCAACGGGGATTTTCACATGGTGACCCAACGCGCAGGTGCCACCCTGCGCGTGCTCGCCAAGAACAAGATGACGATGCGGGCGGGCGATGAGGTGCAGATGTTCACGTTTCAAGGCAAAAGGCTAGAAAACCGGAAGATCGTGTCGATCGAACCGGACGGTTCCATAACAGATGCCGAGCGGACCTCGCTTTCAGAGCTGTCCAACATGCACGACAACCTGCGCAAGAACGGCATGTCAGATGCGTTCAAGGTTACGCTCGATGAGGAGGCCGCCGCGATCCCGGGCACCGTGATTTGCTCCGCCAACAGCATAGGAAACGGTTTCGCAATACGCGATTGCCAACTCGGGTTCAACCGCTCGCGGGGCATCATTGTGAAGGCGGGCCATGGCGAAATTTCCGGAAATGAGATCGAGGGCGCGGGGATGACCGGCATCCTGATTACGCCGGAATTCTGGTGGCTCGAGGCCGGGCTGGCCGACAATCTGGTGATATCCGACAACCGGATTGTGAACGGGGGCGGGATGGGCATTGCCGTGGTCGCAGCGGGAGGCAACCGTGCCACTGCACCGGTGGGAGCCTTCCGGAACATCACAATCCGCAACAACACAGTCAATGGTGGAGCAGCACCGGGGCTGCTGATGACTTCGGTCCACGGGCTTACTGAAGAGGGCAACACTGTCTCGCATGACCCCCTGAAAGCCTTGTTTGAGTGGGAAGTCGGCGTATGGGGGAAAGGCGGAATTCAGCCAATCATGCGCGTAAACACCGAGTAAGCCATGCCAAGCAGGATCAGCATACGGCTTGCCAGCGAAGCGCTGTTTCTCCGCGTGGAGGGCACTGTCGGCAACAATAAATTTCTATGACCAAAAATCCAGCAGCAACCATTGAACCGATTCAAAATCGGAGTGAGGCGCCATTTTCTATAGCCGCCGTGAGCCACGTCGATGCGGCACGTTTTGGTGTCCGGCCGGATACGGGGCAGGACGCCACTCCGGGAATCCGCGCCGCGATTGAAGAATGCCGAAGGACAGGCGCCTCGCATCTCTTATTCTCGCCGGGCAGGTATGACCTTTACCCTGACGCGGCATTCGAAAAATATCTCTTTGTCAGCAACAACGACGAGGGATTGAAACGGGTGGGCTTCCCGCTCCTGGATTTGCACGACATGGAAATTGACGGTTCCGGGGCGCTGTTTATTTTTCACGGTCCGATGGTTCCGTTCCTCGTCGAGGGTTCGAGTGGAGTGACACTCAAGAATCTATCGTTTGATTTCACGCGATCGTTTCATTCCGAAGCCCGCGTGCTGGCCGTCACTCCCACCACGGTGGACCTGGAATTCAGCGATGAATTCCCCTTCGAAATCCGGAATGGTGTTCTGGTTTTTACGGACGGCGGGAAGTCGTCGTCACAGGAAACAACTGTCACCAGCGGAGAGAGGATCTACCCCTACACAAGCCTCCTGGCCTACGACGCCGACAAGCGCGAGACCGCTTACATGGCGAAAGATCGCTACAAGCTGGATGCCGGGGTGATCGCCGGGAATACCGGCCTCCGGAAGGTGCGGGTGGCACTCGACAACATTTCTGCCCGGCTGGGTGACATTCTCGTCTTCGGAGCCCCGAGAGAATACCCTGGCGTTGTGATCTCCGACTGCTCGCGAGTGGTTTTGGAAGATGTGAAAATCCACCACTGCGGCGGCATGGGAGTGGTGGCTCAGCGAAGCGCTGACATCCGCTTGAACAAGGTCAGAGTAACTCCGCCTCCGGGCGGGAGGCGAATCGTCAGCGTCACAGCGGATGCGACACATTTTGTTAATTGCAGCGGGAAAATCGAGTTGCTGAATTGCCTTTTTGAGACCCAGAAAGACGATGCAACAAACATCCATGGCCTTTACGCAAAGATCACCCGCATTCTGGCTCCGAACCGGTTTGAAATCCGCTTGATTCACCCGCAGCAGGCAGGGGTCGATTTCGTGAAACCCGGCTCCCGCCTCGAAATCACCGATGGCCCTGGCCTCGCAGCAAAGGGCCTGATCGTTGCCAAATCGGTGGATCGTTTGAACAAGGAATGCACGATCGTCGAAACCGGGAAGCCAACCGACGTCTCGGTGGGAGATGTTGTCTCGGATGCCGATGCGAACACTGCGGATGTGCTGATCAAAAACTGCGTGATCCGCGGAAACCGCGCGAGGGGTGTTCTGCTCGGTTCACGCGGCAAGACGGTCGTCGAGGGCAACACCTTCCATACGCCGGGATCGGCCATTCTGTTCGAAGGTGACGCCCGCCACTGGTTTGAACAGGCGGGAGTGCGTGATGTGGCGATCCGGGGGAACACCTTCGACAACTGCAATTTCGGTGTCTGGGGAAAGGCGTGCATAGAAGTTGGTTCCGGTATTGCCGACGAACACAAAATGACAAGCCGCTACAACAAGAACATCCGGATCGAAGACAATCTCTTCAGAGTGTTCGGGCAGCATCCTCTCGTTTTGGCCTACTCGGTGGACGGCCTCCTCTTCCGGGGCAACCGCTTGGAGCGTACACGGGATTACCCGGCTCAGGATGGTTCGCACAGCGGATACTTCAATGTTCTGGAGTCCGATAATGTCCTCACAGAGAACCCGGAGGTGCTCAAGTGATTGCTCGAATCAGCAGCCTGATCACCCGCCTCGTTCTGCTTGTGGCTTTGCTGGGTCTCGTCAATTGCAAACGTAAGGATCTGCACCCTCCCCAGCCGTTTGACCCCGGCACCCCGGTTGTTGATTTTGATCTGCAGGGCTACGTCGACAAAAAGCTGGCTGGTGGAGAAAAAGAAATCACTGTTCCGCCTGGCAGGTATCGGGTCACTCCGAAACAAAAAGTGCATTTGACCCTGAATGATCTTGATGGGGTAAAAATCGACGCGACGGGAGTTGAGATGATCTGCACGGAGACCACCCAGGCTGTGGCAATCAACAGCTGCCGGAACACGACACTGATCGGGCTCACCATCGATTACGATCCCCTGCCATTTACCCAGGGTCGAATCACAGCGCTCGCACCGGACAAGAGTTGGATCGAATTTGAGATCCTCGACGGCTATCCGGAAAATCTCGTGAACCGCATCGAAATATTCGACGGAAAAACCGAGCTGCTCAAAACCCCGAGCCACTACGGTTGGGGCGGTTTCGAGAGTCTCGGCAACCGCCGCTACCGGGTTTCAAAAGGGGACACATACCGGTTCAATCCGGAGAGGGATCGCGAGGAGATCGGCGACATTCTTGTCACCAACAGCGCAACCGCAGCCAATGGTTCTTCTCCGCACGGAATCATCAGCAGAAAATGCACAAATCTCGTCTTGGAAAACGTCACGCTGTTCTCCTGCAATTGTTTCAGCTTCTTTGAATCCTACTGTGATAACACCACTTATCTCCGGTGCGGGATTATTCCTTGCCCGCCCGAGCTTGACCTGCGGAAGCGTGCCCTCAGGCGCATCCGGTCGGGCAATGCCGATGCCTTTCACAGCAAACATGCGGTGCGCGGCCCGCAGATTCTGGAGTGTCGTGCGCGCTTCCAAGGGGACGATTGCGTCAATATTTGTGGGCAATATTACATGGTCATGGGCTCGGTTGGGCCAGCTGTCCGTGTTCTTGCGCCGGCTGAAGTGAACATCCAGGTCGGCGATCCGGTGGAGTTGGTCTCCTACAGCGGGGAGCGCCTTCCGGATGCGAAGGTATTGAAGATCGGAACCGATGATCCGGTCCGCCCGGATGAAATCGCCTTCCTGGCGGCGCAGCAGATGAATGCCAACACCCGGAAGACCCTTTCCGCTTCAGGCACCCGTGCATTGACGATCACCCTCAATCGCGACGTCTCGCTGCCCATGGGATCAGTGATAGCCTCGATGAACCACACTGGAAACGGCTTCCTGGTCAAGGACTGCCACTTTGGATTCAACCGCTCGAGAGGAATTCTTATCAAGGCCAGCAATGGGAAAGTCACCGGAAACAAGATCACCTCATCAAAAATGGCCGCAGTTCTGGTCGCACCCGAGTGGTGGTGGCTTGAATCCGGAAGTTCCAGCGATGTTGAAATCAGCGGAAACACCATCAAAGACTGCGGAGCCACCGCCATCGAAGTCATCGCCAGGGCAGGCAATGGCGCGACAGCCCCCGCGGGTGCGCACCGGAATATCTCCATCCAGAACAATTCCCTCACAGGTTGCCCGATGCCGGGCATCGAGGTCACATCCACCGATGGACTGGTCATTGCCGGCAATCAAATCGTCAACCCGGTAGGATCCGACACGGCCCACGCGTCCAAGGCCACGCAGCTGATCAACTGCAAAAACGTGAAAGTCGATCCCGAGTGAATAAGTCAGACGGAGATGCGTTTCACCTGATGAATAAACCCGAAAACCGATTGTCCTCTAGCGGAACGGCGAGGCCGTTTCGCAATCGCCGTTTACGGGGGGGCGCAGGACAGGGAGGCTGTTCCTCCACAGAAATGCCTCAATAGTCGAAGCCCTTCTGGCGGGGGTGGCCGAGAAGTCTGTCGATGTAGTCCCCGGGTGAGAGCTTCAATGGCACGGGGCCGTCGGGTTCGCCTTTGATGAATTGCTGGACCTCCGGGTCCGGATGATTCCGTATTTCGTCGGGTGTTCCCTGGGCGATGATCGTTCCGGCGCGCTTTCCGGCACCGAGCACGATCATCTTGGTGCCGATGCGAAACGCGCTGGTCATGTCGTGGGAAACCACCACGGCGGTCATGTCGAGTTTGCGCGTCAGGTCAAGAGTGAGCTGGTCGATGACCGCGGTCATGATCGGATCGAGTCCGGAGGTCGGCTCGTCGCTGAAGAGAAGCTCTGGATCGAGTGCGACAGCCCGCGCGAGGCCGACGCGCTTGCGCATGCCTCCGCTGATCTCGGCCGGCTTCAGACTTTCAAATCCCGTGAGGCCGACAAGTTCGAGCTTCATTTTAACGATGAGATCGACAATCTCGGGGTCAACCGCGCTGTTCTCGATGATCGGAAGCGCAACGTTCTCGCCAACTGTGAGTGATTGGAGGAGGGCCCCGAACTGAAAGTTCATCCCGAACCGGAGGCGCAGTTTTTCCAGCTGGTTCTGCGGCATTGTGGTGATCTCCTCGCCGAAGAGCTTGATCGATCCGGACGTGGGCTTCATCGCTCCGATAATGTGACGGAGAAGCGTGCTTTTTCCGCAACCGGATCCTCCCATGATGATCACGGTGTCGCCCTTGTTCACGGAAAAGCTGATTCCGTTAAGCACGGTGCGCTCACCGAACTTTCTGATAAGATCGCGGATTTCGATAACGGCGTCGGGCATGTCAGGTGAAGAAGAAGAGTGCCGTGAGAAAGGCATTCGCCACAAGCATGGCAAGGATCGATGTCACGACGGACGAGGTGGTGGCCTGCCCGACCCCCTCGGCTCCACCCGAGACCCCGAGCCCGGCCTGGCAGGAGATCAGGATGATCAGCCACGCGAAAACAATGCTTTTGATGATCCCGGAATACAGGTCATTCGGATGTCCGGCCTCGATCAGGCGCTGGATGTATCCGGCCGTGTTCATGTCGAGCGAGAAGTGGCAGATGAGCCAGCCGCCTGCCATGCCGATATAGCATCCAAAAACTGTGAGAACCGGCAGCATCACCATCATCGCGATGAACCGCGGGACCACGAGGAACCGCACCGGATTGATCGCCATGACCTCGAGCGCCTCGATTTCCTCCCCGACCTTCATGGTGCCGAGCTCCGCCGTCACAGCCGACCCGCTGCGGCCGATGACTACAACCCCGACGAGAAGAGGCCCGAGCTCGCGGAGGATCGTCATGGCAACCAGGTTGGGCACATAGGACGTGGCTCCCATGCGGGACAGCTCCTGGGCCCCCTGCATGGCGAGCGTCAATCCGATACTGAGCGATGTGAGGGCCGTCATCGGGAAGGCTTGAACACCGATGCGGACCATCTGCTGGAACACGGCGGAGAGCCGGATCGGTTGACCCCGGAGGGGGCCGAGCAGCAGCCAGTAGAGGATGCTCCCGTTGAGGGAAAAAAACGTGCGGAGCTCCCCCGTCAGGCTCATTTTGCTGCGAGGGCAGCGGCGGCTTCCCCGGCCGTGTCGCTGATCACAAACAACTCGTTCAGCCGGACGAGATCAAAGATGGTGCGGACCTTTTTCTGGAGCCCGAAAAGTGCGAATTTCCCCTTGAAGGTCCCGCTTTCACGAACGTATTCGATCAAAGTCGCCAGTCCGCTCGAATCGATATAGTCGACCGACGTGAAATCGAGCACGAGCGCAGGCACCTTTGCCTGGGCGCATTTTTGCAGCTCCGCCCGCAGCATCGGCGATGCGTGCAAATCGATTTCGCCCGAAAGTTTGAGCGTCGTCAGGCCACCCGCGTCAGATTTCTCAATTTGCATTCCCCGTGACTAGCCTTTCGGTGCGCAGGAGGGAAGCGCGGAGTTGCCGCCTTGTGGGAAATGGTGCCAACCAAGGTGGGGAGGCCGGTCAACCTCCGGTCAGGCGCTCAAGTCCGGAAGCGTCCGGTGGGTTTCCACCCAATGCCGGATTGATGCGCGGAGCTGGTCGGCGGCCTCGCGGACTTCCCGCTTGAGTTCACGCATCTCGCGTCTTGAAATTTCCCCGCGGCGTTCGGCGGCCTCCCGGTATTGGACGAGGAGGGTTTCCCACCTTTCCATGGCAACATTCAGGCGGGTCCGGGCATTTTCCAGCATGGTGTGAAGGGAATCGGTCAGCGGTTGCTGGTCGATGTGAGCCTGGAGGCGGCGTTCCTGCTCGGCAATCTGGGCTTTGAGAATTTTCTCTTCCGGGACGGTGCGCAGGCCCCGGACAAGGCCGACTTTGCTGAGCATCCAGATCGTCCATTTTGTCGGGTCGAACTGCCAGGGTTTCACGCCGTTGCGGTAGTCGTGCTGAAACTCGTGATGGAAGTTGTGGTAGCCCTCCCCGAAGGTGCAAACCGCCATGATGACGCTGTCTCTCGCTGTGCAGTCGCTGGAGTAGGGGCGGGAACCGATCCAGTGGCAGAGGGAGTTGATGCAGAAGGTCATGTGATGGACGACGACGACGCGCGCCACGCCGGCGATCAGGAAGGCTCCGAGAGCCGCCACCGGGCCGCCCCAGACCCAGCCGATTGCTGCGGGAAGCGCGAACGCCATCGCGATGGCGATCGGGACATAATATTCGTGCTGCCACCAGGCCAGGCGGTCCTTCTGAAGGTCGCGAACCCATGTGAGCGGGGTCTCGGGGCCGGTGCGGAAGAGGAGCCATCCGATGTGGGCGTGGAAAAGTCCCCTGTTGATATCGTAGGGATCTTCCTCGTGGTCGACGAATTTGTGATGGCGCCTGTGGTCGGCCGACCATGCGAGTGCTGAGCCTTCAAAGGCGGCTGCCCCGAACAGGAGGGTATACATTTTGACCGGCCAACTCGCCTTGAACGTCAGATGGGAGAAGAGCCTGTGGTATCCGAGCGTGATGCTCAGCCCGGTCGAGATCAGGAAGAACCAAAACAGCGAAATCTGGAAAGCATCCAGGCCGTAGTGCCAGATATACAAAGGCACAGCGGTGACGGTTGTGACAAACGTCCCGATCAGGAACATCGAGTTTGTCCAGCGGATGTAATTCAACAAAGATTTCATAGAGATGAGTAGAAGTTGCGATTGCGGGTGTTTGATCCCGGTCACACTTTGCGCACGGTGGGGCCATCCGGCGCTATTGTCAACCAGAAGACACTGGACCCCGGGCCCGGAAGGTGGCAGATTCCATTTTCCATGAAATTCCCCCGAATTGTCGGAATCGGTGTCTTCCTGTCGATCTGCACGCTACAAGCGCAACAACAGGACGTTTCTCCTCCCAATGTGGAGGCCATCCTTAAGGAGATTGAGGCCTTGGAACTCAAGCAGAAACAGGGCAAGGCTGCCACGCGCAATGCGCTCCTCGGCCAGATCCAGACCGCTGCCTCAAACGGTCCTGCCGCAGCCAGCTTTTACTCTCAAGCGGTTGAGCAAGTTCAATTCGAGGGAAAAAAGGACAAGGCGGAAGCTTTTGCCGGGTGGAAAAAATCCCATTCCGACATCCTCCGGTCAAAGGAAATGCAGACCGCGCTCCTTCTGCATCTGAAGTATCTCCTGATGGCCCTGCAGCGGAAAGACCTGGAAAAGCCGGAGACCCAGCTGCCGGCGGTGATGGCCTACTTGAATGAGCTGATCGCCAGCGATGACCTCTTTGCGGATCAGAAGCAGCCCAATGACGAGGCGAAGGCCCTCCTCAACAAGCCTCTCAGCCAGTCGGTTTTTTCGCAGTGGCTGAGGCTTGGCGAATGGCTTCCCGATGAAAAAGTCTGGGAGGCCCAGCCAGGAAATGTTTCGGGGATTCTGGAAAAAAATGTGCGGACAGTCATGCGCGAGACAAAAGATCCCAAGCTGATCCAGACATGGGACACGGAGATGAAGGTCGCGGCCGACCGCATCACGGCCGGCCGGTCGGACCATCAGGCGGATCAATTCAACACGGTCACGCGGCCGAGGTTGCAGTTCAAGCAGTCCCAGGACATGGTCGCCATCGGGCAGCCCAACCGCGCGCTCACTGAGATGATCATGCTGGTGCGGACTTATCCCGGGCACCAGGACTTTCCGGTCTGGGTGGGAAAGATCCGCGAACTCGTCAAGCCGGCTCCCGTCGAAACATCTCCGCAATCACCTCCGGATACCGCTCCGTGATGACGTGTCGCTTGAGTTTGTAGGTGTTCGTCAGCTCGTCTCCGACCTCGAATGAGCGCGGGACGAACCTCCATACCGCAATTCTCTCGAAGGCTTTGAATCCGGTCTCCGCGCCCACGAGCCGGCGGATCTCTGCATCCATGAGCCGGTGGGCATCTTCGCGGGAAAGGATCTCCGCGAGGTTGGCAACCTTCAGCCCGGCAGCGCGGAATCCATCGAGGGCCGGCACAATGAGCGCCCCGAGGTTTTTCTCATCCTGGCCTACGACCATGCATTGCTCGATGAGCGGTGAGCTGACGAGGCGGGATTCGATCGGAACGGGCTCCACGTTCTCCCCGCTGAGGAGGACGATCGTATCCTTTGAGCGGCCGAGAATTTTCAGGCAGTTGTTGAACGTGACCATGCCGATGTCTCCGGTATTGAACCAGCCATCCCTCAGGACATGGTCGGTCCCTGCAGGATCTTTGTAGTATCCGTTCATCACCTGAGGGCCGCGGACATGGATTTCGCCGCGCTGTCCGCGTCCGTGCCCGCGCTTCCAGGAATTCGGGTAAAGAATGTCGCCGGTGTGAAGGTCGACGATCCGGACTTCCGTGCCCGGGAACGGATGGCCGACTGTTCCGATGACGAGATTCGCCCAGGTGCGGACGGCGAGAACGGGAGATGTTTCCGTGAGCCCGTATCCCTCCAGGACCGGAATCCCGATGAAGTTGAAAAACTCATCAACATGCGGCTGCAGGGCGCCACCACCGGAGATCGTTCCGCGGAATCTCCCTCCGACGATGCCGCGGAGCTTGGAGAGGACGACGCGGTCCAGGATCCGGTAAGGAATGATGGACAACACCCAGCCCGCAGCTCGGGAAACAGCCAGCGCCAGTTTCTCAGGCAGCCCGCGGCCGGTCATGTCGAGTTCCTGACCGAGAAAAAACCGCTCGGCCCGGTGGACATTGCGAGCGCAGGCGTAGGCCGCATGAAAAAGGGTTCTGCGAAGCGGGGAGGAAGACTTCACGTTGGAGAGGATTTTTTGGTAGAGGCTCTCCCAAAGCCTTGGTGCGGACGCCATGAGGGTTGGCCGGACGACTTTCAAATCCTCTCCGATCGCCCGGAGGCTGGTATAATAGGTGCAGGCCCCCATCGCGATGGCCACCATCTCGAAAATTCTTTCGTAGCTGTGCCAGACAGGGAGGATCGAGAGCGTCCGGTCACCGGGTTCGAGGTCAAACGGCAGATTGGCAATCTGCGAGCACATGTTGGCGTGCGTGAGCTGCACGCCTTTCGGAGTTCCGGTTGTCCCGGAAGTATAGATGATCGTAAAGAGGTCGTCCGGCTTCACGGCTGACGCCCGCTCGGTTGCGCAGCGGTCGCCGGCCCGCCTCCGCTCAGCCCCGTCCGCAATCAGATCCTCGAGGCGGAGAACTCCGCGGGAAGGTTCTCCACCGGCTGACATCACGATGATTTTTTCGATTTTCCTGAGCCTGTGATGGCAGCGCTGAAGGCGCTCGAGGGTGGTCAGGTTTTCCACAAATACCACGCGGGCATCCGCATGGGTGAGGATGTAGACCATCTCATCCTCTGTGATATCCGTTCCCCGCGGGACGTCCGCGGCTCCCGCGAGCAGAATCCCGTAATCGCAAAATATCCATTCCAGGCGGTTGTCCGATATGAGGCCGACGTGGTCCCCGGCATCCACGCCAAGGTGGACCAAGGCCGTCGCCAGGTTGAGGCCGGTTTCGTAGAGTTCGCGGAAACTGCACGGGATGAACTTTCCGCTGGCGTCTTTTCTGGCGAAGGCCGGTAGCCCGTCGAAGCGTTCTGCGGCACCTGCGTAGACTTCTGTGAGCGTGGGAGCGGAGATGCGGATTTTGTTCATGGGGGCAAAGCGATTCAAGAGAGCTCTTTCCCGCCGCTTGCGCAAACAGATTTCTCTGCTAGGCTACCTTCCATTATGAAATCCATCGTTACCCTTCTCTCCATCGCTTTCATCACCACCGTCGGTTTTACCGGCTGCTGCACTCAGGGTGCCCAGAAGACCTGCCCGATGACCAAGAAGTCCTGCACATCCGCCAGTTCATGCTGCGCGACCTCTGCGGCAACGTGCCCGATGACCAAGAAGAAGTCTGCGCAGTAACCGGGAAGCCTGAGGCGGCCCATTCCTGTTGCCCGGGCGCCCCTTATAGGCGTCCGCCGAAAGCTGTTTTTTCATAGCGGAACACAGAACGTGTTTCGTTGGCGGGATTTTGTGTTTATCAAAGCGGGATGACCTCAAAATTCTGGAAAAGAAGTTTTGCTGTGGGATTGGGCGCGGTTTCAATCCTCCTGCTGCTTGCCGTCATCCAATGGTTCATGGGCCGGACGGTGTTCGGGCCATCCGGTCAGTTCGGGCTTTGGGAAGGCGATATCTGGAGCAGCGAGTGCTCGCAGAGGCTTGCGGATGCCTATTCCTTTTCGCATATCGGCCACGGGATCATCTTCTTTGCGTTCCTCTGGCTCACAGCCAGGAAGCTCCCAGTTGGCACACGCTACCTGATTGCAGTTGTCATCGAGGCGGGCTGGGAGCTTCTGGAGAACTCGCCGATCATCATCAACAGGTATCGCGAGGCCACAATGGCCCTCGGATATGCCGGCGACAGCATTGCCAACTCGATGAGCGACGTCGTTATGATGTCGATCGGATTTTTCCTGGCTTGGAGACTGCCTTGGTGGGGGAGTGCCCTGGTGCTGGCTGCAATGGAAATCGGATGCGCGATCTGGGTGCGCGACAACCTGACTCTCAACGTCATCATGCTGATCCATCCGGTTGATGCGATCAAGGAATGGCAAATGGCCGGGCGGGTTCTTTAGACGGGGATTTCGAGAATGGCACCGATGGCGGAACCATCTCCGGGCTCGTGAGGAGGGTGTTGCCGGCACCCTTATTGATGTGTCAGGGCCACACGGCAGAACCCATTCGATTCGGATCGAACATGCCATGGCATGGGGCTGTGTGCGGCGAAGCTGGCTGGATGGCGATCGTCGAGGTGCCGGACGATGCCGCGCTTTGCGCTGCCGGTCTCAATGGATGGTTTTTCCGGGGACGATGTTGGCAATATTTTTGCCCCGAAGATCGACCACGTAAATGTAGCCGTCGCCGTAGAGGGCCTGGTATTGCACGGTCGGGCAGGGCTTCAGGTAAATGGCGGTGGCAATGACAATTGATCCTATAAGTATCGCGATGGGAGTCGTGAGGGCTTTCATGTTCGTGGGATGAATTTCTCTGAACTGAAGCACTGAAAACTGAACACTGAAAACTTTTTCTCAGTCCCTCACTTCGACCCCGGTGCCTTTTTGCACCAGTTGGCTGAGGAGAAATGCGTCCCAGTTTGCGAGGCGGATGCAGCCGTGGCTCTCGTTGCGGCCGATTTGGTCGGGTGTCGGGGTTCCGTGCATGCCGACGCTCGGGCGGTTCAGGCCCATCCAGACAATTCCGACCGGGTTATTCGGGCCCGGGGGCAGGTTGAAGGCGTTCTCGCTTTTCACCCCGGTTTCCAAAACCGATTTATCCCAGCGGAAGTAGGGCATCAGGACGTTTCCGGTGATCCGCCATTTGCCGATCGGCACCGGTGTCTTGGATGACCCGGGAGTGCAGGGCAGGCAGGCAACCATCCGGTCTGCTTCCCAAACTTCGATCAACCTTTCGCGGCGAAGCAGGACCAGGTGCCGGACCGGTAGTGACGGTTCCGCCCGGGCTGGCGGGGGCGTCGCGGAAGGAGCGGGTGAGGCGGCGGCCGCTGCGGCTTTTTTGGCGGCGGCCTCATCGCGGCTCTTCCTCTCGAGAGAAACCACGTCAGCCATCTGGAATTCCGGAACATCCGGGACGCGGAGCACCGTCCCAACTGCAATTTTGTCCTCGGGGATGGAATTGTTCAGCTCATGCAGGAAATTGAGGTCGCAATGAAAACGCTCCGCAACCAATTCCCATAAATCGCCGTAGAGCATGGCCTTCAATTTTTCCTGGGCTGCCGGACCCGAAGCCTGGGGTCCGATCCACTGTTTGTCCTCCTCGACAATCGTGTAATCGCGGTAGGGGTTGGGAATTCCCGAGACATCCAGAAGTGTGCCGGGCTCCAACCCGTTGGCTGCGCAATACCGGTCGGCGACCTTCTGTGTGAACTCCCCGCCGAGGCCATCGATTTTTCCCGGGCGAAAACCAGCCCGGTCGAGCAGAATTTGCACGCGAGTCAGCTCCATGCGCAGAGGCGAATCCGGCGATTCCTTTTGCAGACGCGCGCGCTGGGCCTCAGCGGGCGTCGCGGCATGGACGCTTGCCGGAAGATTCAGGCAGAAGAGGAGGACTAGTGAGCGGAGCGCGTGGATCATAATGGTTGCGAGAGTGAAATACCCTCGCCAACAATTGTGATGAGACGTTTCCGGTAGAGTGTCCCGATGGCTTGTTTGAAGGCTTTTTTGCTGATTCCGAAAGCGCTGCGGATGGCCTGCGGCGGGCTTTCGTCGTTGTAGGGCAGGTGGCCGCCGGCGGTTTTCAGGGCCTCGAGAATCTGGTCGGTTATCGGAGCAACCCGGGCGAAGCCGCTTCGGTCGAGCGAGAGGTCGAGTTTGCCATCCGGGCGGACTTCCTTCACGAATCCATCAGTCAGGAGGCCGATTTCCAGAGGTCCGGAGAGCTCGGAACCATAGAGCAACCCTTGATAACGGTTATCTACAACGGCCTTGTAGCCCAGTGGGGTCCGTCCGGCGATGAGCAGCTTTACAGGATGATCCTTGGCGTAGGCCGGCGGCGTTTTGCTGAGCCAGCGCTGCAGGCGTGTGCTGGCCACGATCCGGTTGGACTTTTCGTCGAGAAAGACATGGACCACAACTTTCTCGCCCACGTTCCGGAATCCCCCCTGCTCGCGTCTTGGCAGGAGGAGATCCTTTTCGAGTCCCCAATCCAGAAATGCGCCGATGCCCGGCGAGATATCCACGATCGTCAGGGCCGCAAAATCCCCGACCATGGCCAGCGGAGTTTCGGTCGTTGACACCAGCCGGTCCTCGGAATCGCGATAGACAAAGACCTCGATGGTCTCCCCCGGTTTGGAGTCCTCAGGAATGTATTTGCCCGGCAGGAGAATTTCGCCGCCTTCACCGTCATCCAGAAAATACCCCGGTGGGCCTTCGCGGGTGATCGTGAGCAGATTGCGTTTTCCAAGGAGTGCCATGATTTATCAGCCGAGAATCTGCGTGATGTGCGGGCTGAAAAGATCCGGTTCCAGAAGAAACGAGTCGTGACCTTTCCCGGAGTGCACGGTGATCCAGGTGACGGGAACATTGGCGGCCTCGAGCATCTTGACCAGGTGCCCTTGCTCGCATGGCGGAAATGAGGCGTCGGAGTCGATGCTGAAAACCAGGAACCGCTGCCCCTTGCAGCGGGCGAAAAGATCCTCGAAGCCATCGGCTCCGGCCTCCTGCGGCAGGTCGAACCATTGCCAGGCATCGAGAATTCTCAGGTAGGTGTTGGCATCGAAGCGGGAGACAAATTTCTGCCCC
The DNA here is from genome assembly GCA_964600115.1 of uncultured Chthoniobacter sp. Classification (GTDB taxonomy): domain Bacteria; phylum Verrucomicrobiota; class Verrucomicrobiia; order Chthoniobacterales; family Terrimicrobiaceae; genus QYQL01. The sequence continues at coordinate 41,126 of CAZRIL010000030.1, forward strand.
TGATGAAGGAGATACGATTCCACAGGATGGTTCATCTCATACCATCCGAAAGGCGGGGTGCCGTGGTAGCTGACCTCACCGCGCGCGCGGTCGTGAAGATCCTCGAGCGAGACAAATGTTTTGTGGGCGATCCTTCTGGCGGCTGCCAGCCCGTCGTGCGGCGGAAATTTTGGATCGTAGGATCCCCCGCGAAATGCGGGATCGAGCTCGATGGCAGTGATCTGTTCGAAGTTCATCAGGCGCTGCAAGACCGTGGTCTCGGGACCCGCCGCCATCGGGATCACAATCTTCACGCGGTCCGGATGTCTCGTCGCGAGGCTCAGGCAGAGGTATCCGCCAATCGAAGCCCCGATTGCCGCATGGAGAACATTGATCCGCAGGTGATCGAGAAGACGGATCTGCGAATCCACGATATCCGCGACCCGGATGACGGGAAAATCCGCCCCCCAGCGCCCACGGCCCTTTTTTGACGCAGGCCCCGTCGAGCCGTAGCAGCCCCCGATGTAGTTGGCGCAAATCACGAAATACTTCCGCGTGTCCAGCGCCTTGCCGGGCCCGATAAAGTCATCCCACCAGCCCACATGCATCTCGTCGGTCCATCTTCCGTCAAGGCCTGGGACTTCCGGGTTGACGCCGGCCGCGTGCTGGCTGCCGGTCATCGCGTGGAAAACCAGGATCGCATTCGAGCGCGAGGCGTTCAGTTTTCCATACGTTTCGTAGGCGAGCGTATAGCTGTTCAGGGAAGCGCCGCACCGCATGCGGAACTTTCCTTTTACATGGAAGAACTGCGTGCGGACGCGCCCGACGGAATGGGGCTTACTTCGTGGCATCGAGCGCCTGGTCGAGATCTGCGAGGATATCCGCAATATTTTCAATGCCAACCGAGAGGCGGATGTAATCCTGCGAGACGCCGGTTGCCTCCTGTTCCTCCGCAGTGAGCTGCTGGTGGGTGGTCGAGGCCGGGTGGATGACAAGGCTCTTTGCGTCGCCGATGTTGGCGAGGTGAGAGAACAGCTTCACCGAGTTGATGAACTTTTTCCCGGACTCCAATCCGCCCTTGATCCCGAACCCCACGATGCCGCCGAATCCGCCATGCAGATATTTTGCGGCGGTGGCGTGATTCGGATGGTCCTCGAGTCCCGGGTAGGTGACCCATGCGACTGCCGGGTGGCTTTTAAGATGCTTCGCAACGGCGAGGGCATTTTCCGAGTGCCGGCGGATCCGCAGCGGGAGAGTCTCGAGGCCTTGCAGGAATTGGAACGCATTGAACGGGCTCAGCGCCGCGCCGATGTCACGGAGCAGTTGGACCCGGACCTTCAGAATGAATGCGACATTCCCCATCCCGGGGACATTGCCCAGGGCATCCCAGAAAACGAGGCCGTGATAGCTCGGGTCGGGCTCGGTGAATTCCGGAAATTTCCCGTTGTTCCACTTGAAGTTTCCGGAGTCCACAATCACCCCGCCGATCGATGTGCCGTGTCCTCCGATATATTTCGTGGCCGAGAGGACGACGATGTCCGCGCCATGTTCGATCGGTTTCACCAGTCCGACGCCGACCGTGTTGTCGACCACGAGGGGAATCTCCGCCTCGTGGGCAATTTTTGAAATGGCGGAGAAGTCGGGGACGTCGAGTTTCGGGTTGCCGATTGTCTCCGCATAGATCGCGCGGGTTTTCGGAGTGATCGCCTTGCGGAATGCCTCCGGATCCTTCGAGTCCACAAAGATCACCTTCCGCCCGAGTTTGGGGAACGTGTAGTGAAAGAGCTGGTAGGTTCCGCCATAGAGGTTGTTGGCGGAGACAATTTCATCGCCGACCTGGGTGATCGCGAGCAGGGCGAGCGTCGTGGCCGCCTGACCGGATGCAACGGCAAGTGCCCCTGTGCCGCCCTCCAGTGCTGCCATCCGCTGCTCGAAGACATCGGTGGTCGGATTCATGATCCGCGTGTAGATGTTCCCGAATTCTTTCAGCGCAAAGAGATTTGCTGCGTGCTCGGTGCTTTTGAAGACATACGAGGTGGTTTGATAAATCGGAACCGCGCGCGATCCGGTCGTGGGATCCGGAACCTGGCCCGCATGCAGGGAGAGTGTTTCGAATTGGTGTGGCATAAGACGAAAACAATAGACGATTCCCCGGAAAACTAAAGAGCAAGTAGCGGACTCCCGCCGCGACTTGGATTCACCCGAGAAATTCCTGCACTGCGGCGGCAAGCGGGCGGGCCTCCGCGCGCCCAAGAGACTGGGCGATATTTTCCAGCTTGTGGATGAGATCTGCCACCTCTCGCCGGGGGTAGGGACCTCCAGCAGCCTGGCAGAAGTGCGTTCGGCACCCAAACGGCCGGGAATCGTAGATGAGGCACTTCGCGGTGCGCTGATCAAGCAGCGGGCAGGCTCCGTCCTCGCGGACAGGCAACGACCGGCGGCCGGTGGCCTTAAAGGCTTGCGCAGCAACCAGCGCCTCACCGGCTGTCAGGTATGGAGTCTTTCCCGTGAGCAGAAACTGGCAGCATTCGGTGCGCAGCGTGCAGGTGCGCGTGATCGGGCGCGAAGCCAACTCGGCGTATACTTTCCGGACATCTGCGGCCGCCTGCTTGCGCTCGTCGGCGATTGCTTCGCGGCGGGACATTACGACGGAATTTCGGGAGTTGAACCACTAATTTTCACTAAAAGCCACTGAGTATTGGAAGTTTGCAAATGCCAGCTCTGCCGCCTTTTTTACTGGTTAGTAGTGGCCGTTAGTGGTTTCCAAAACTGCTCAGAGATCCAGAAAATTCCGGAGAAGCTTTTTGCCCTCGGTGGTGAGGATCGATTCCGGGTGAAACTGAACCCCGTAAACCGGAAGCTCGCGATGGGCGAGGCCCATGATCTCGCCTTCGGTAGTCTCGGCCGTGATCTTGAGACAGGCGGGAAGAGAAGCGCGTTTGACGAGCAGCGAATGATACCGCGTGGCTTCGAAGGGATTCGGAAGGCCTGCAAACACGTTTTCGCCATGATGGTGGATGGGTGAGGTCTTTCCATGCATGAGGCGGTCCGCCCGCACGACTTCCCCGCCATAAACCTGTCCGATGCACTGGTGGCCGAGACAGACGCCGAGAAGGGGTATCTTGCCGCCGAAGTGCTCGACGACCGAACAACTGATGCCGGCTTCCTTCGGCGTGCAGGGGCCGGGCGAGACGCAGATTTTTTTCGGAGCCAGCTTTTCGATTTCCGGAATCGTGATTTCGTCATTCCGCTTCACGAGAACCTTGGCGCCGAGCTCTCCGAAATACTGGACAAGGTTGTAGGTAAACGAGTCGTAGTTATCGATAACGAGAATCATGTGTCCCTCCTGGCGCGGTCGATGGCGCGCATGCCGGCCATGGCTTTGTTGACGGTCTCCTGGTATTCGCCCTCGGGCGTGGAATCCGCGACGACCCCGCCGCCGGACTGGACATACGCGCGCCCGTCCTTGAGCAGCACCGTCCGCAGGGCGATGCACGAGTCGAGGTTGCCATCGAACCCGAAATACCCGACAGCGCCCGCGTAGGAGCAGCGCTTGCTTTTTTCCAGCTCGTTGATGATCTGCATGGCGCGGACTTTCGGGGAGCCCGAAACCGTGCCAGCCGGGAAGGTCGCGCGCATGACGTCGTAGGCGCTCCGCCCGCCCGCCAGTTTGCCGCCTGCCGGCGCTGGGCAAGCTGTTCATGCTGC
>CAZRIL010000031.1:0-43697 GCA_964600115.1 uncultured Chthoniobacter sp.
AAAATACCTTGCCGAAAAGAGGCGGGGGATCCGACCGGCCCACTTGGCTGGCCGCCGCCTGAGATCGTTCCGCCCTGAAACGGCTCCGCGGGTAAAATCCTGCCTCAAAGTCTTCGCCGCCCGCTGCGGAGCCCCTACACCGGCGCAGGTGACAATCAAACAGCTCCAGGCATACTACGACGCCAGATCCAAGAATTCCGAGGCTGGGGCACGCTCCACGATGGCGACCATTCAGGCCTTTTTGGAGCACATCCAATGCCTGCCGGGCAGGGTGGTTTACGCTTACGACCGCAAACCGGAGGTTCGCCTCGTGGTTGTCCCTGTGGAGACATCCAAGGAGTGGATCGAAAACTGTGCGCGTAGCGACCTGAAATTCGTGCTTTTCTGCGGCTTTCATGCCGGGCTTCGTTCTGGAGAAATCCGTCACAGCCGGATCTCGTGGTTCGATCTCAAGCGCAGGGTTCTCACCGTTCCGGGGAAAGAGAGGCAGACGCTCCCGAACGGCAAAAATCACGAATGGAAAAGCAAGGATGGAGAGACCAGGGAAATTCCGCTCTCCCGGGCGTTTTGCGATTTTTTAGAAACCTTCCTTGACGGCCCGCCTCGGGATTTTTGCCTCACATCCAAGCGGGGATCCGCAACCGGGCTCTTCGATTTTCGGGCTCCCTTCATGAAATTCGTCCAGAACCAGAGACGACCGGATGTGACGCGACACGCCATGCGCCACTCATGGATCACAGAGCTTTGCAATTCTGGAAATCACTCCATTAACGAGGTGGCTGCCTGGTCGGGCGACACCGTGGAAACAATCGAGAAAAACTACTGGAAGAAGCGGGTCCGCACGGGCGGTCTCGATGACACGATGGCGGGAAAACGAAGCGGCGACACCATCAAGGAGGTCGCAGCCACGCTGAAATCCATGAGCACAGCCGGGCTCGACAAAGAGACGGCCGAAGCCGTCAAGAAACTCATCAAAGCCGGAGAGAAACCCAGTCTGCCCAAATGGGACTGGACCGACGCAGCTCCTGTCGGACACGTCAGCCTGTATTCTGTCGAGGATACCATTTCCAAATTCGGCGTGTTCCGCGATCTGATCTCCGCCGATGCCGAAGATCCTGACACCATGGTCACCGAGGAAGATTGGCAGGAGGGGAAAGCATCCACGCTCAGGGCGCGCCTGCGGATTCTGGAAGGCAGAAAGTATATCTGCCAAACCTCTGGTGGCAACACCTGAGGTGAGCTGCGCCTAACATCTTGACAGTGCTCCATGCTTCGGCGGATCTTCACATCAGTGATTCGCGGCGGAAGGTGCTTGGGCCGACTCCGGTGAACTGCTTGAAGCGGGTTGACAAATAGCGCTCCGTTTTGAAGCCGGACATGGAGGCGATCTCCTTGATCGGAAGTCTTGAGTGAACCAGGAGTTCCTTGACCCGCTCGATTTTTGTCTGGTTCAGCAGCCGGTTGAGCCCGGGGCCACCGTGCTCGATAAACAGGTGCCGGAGGTAGTCCTCGCTCACGCCGACATGCCTGGCCACTTCTCCCGCGCTTGTGATTCTTGCGTAGTTTTCGCAGATAAACTGCCGGGCGCGGTCCACATGAGTTTCCGGGGTGGCCTGCGGATTTTCATGCGCGGCCAGCGGGCCAAGCTGGAGCAGTCGGGCGACCAGGGCGGTAATGCGCAGGTCGAGTTCCACCCGGCGACCCGCATCGGGGCGGACCTGCGCCAGATGCAGAAACTCGGTTCGCACAAAGCGGTCGGCCCGCTTCGTCCCGGAGCTGTCAGGCGGGATGTAGAGCGCTTCGGGCAACCAGTCCTTGGGGGCTTCGACGTGGAGGCAGATATCAGCTCCGGGCGTGAACATCCTTTGATCATGCCGGAGGCGGGCCGGATAAATCACCGTTCCATGAGGCTGGAATACGATCTCTCGCCCATCTTCAAACACCGTCACCCCGGAGCCGCGCGGATGATGGACCAGCTCCATCACGGGATGCGAGTGCATCGGAAAGTATCCGCTCGTGCTCCCCTGCCACCCGCACTCAAAACGCAGGGGGCTTTGTCTGAGCTGGGAAATGGTTTGCTGCGCGCGGCCGGAAAATGGGGCGTGGGTCGCGGATTTCATACCCTCCAGCCTAGAGATACCGTTTTCCATAACAACCGGAAAGTGGAAGAAAGAGCCGATTTCTGGCCGTTGTCAGAATGTAAAAACTCTCCATGCTGGTGAAGTTATGAAAACTTCTGCGAATGTCGTCATCTTTGAGGGAATCAACAAAGTCGGGCTTGGATCTGCGCGCTTGAAAGAGTGCGGTCCTACGGAAATCGTAACCGAAACCGTCTATACCACCGTTTCCCCAGGCACCGAATTACGAACATTGGCAGGCCACTACGGAGCCGCAGAGAAATTTCCATTTATTCCAGGGTATAGCTCCGTGGGGCGGGTTACCGCTGTCGGCGAAAACGCGCCCGGATGGCGGGTTGGCGATCTTGTCAGTTCCCGCAACCCGTCCCCTTTTGAGGGCACCCACTCGATGTGGGGTGGACAAGCCAGCCATCAGGTGCTCTCGACCCTTGGGGAGGACCGTCCGGTGCTTCTTCCAGCCGACGCCAATCCTCTCGATTATGTGATGGCCGAAGTTGCCAGCATCAGCCTGCGGGGCGCGGAAGCCGCCGCTCCGAAGGCGGGCGAGACCGCCGTGGTGATTGGACAGGGAGTCATTGGGGCGCTTTCCGCCGCATGGCTGGGGGCTCACGGCTGCCGCGTGATTGTGGTCGATATTGAGGCCCGCCGCCTGGAACGTGCGCTTCGCAACGGAGCTGCCTATGCGGTTTCACCCAAGGAACCGGATGCTCTCAACCGCATCCTCACCATCTGCAACGGAGGCGCGGACATCGTTGTGGAGGCGTCCGGCTCGATCCCCGGCGTCGAGATGGCCTTTAATCTCCTCCGCAAAAAGCCCCAGAATTACGCGAAGGAATATAAAGTGGAGCCGATCCGCTTTTATGGCGGCGACTGGCCTCGGCTGGTCTTCCAGGCCAACTATCTGGAACCGCTCTCCTGGAAGCCCGATGGTTGCCTGCCCGGCGAAGCCGCCCTCGTTATCACCCCGCGAGACCGCGGCGTGGAGGAACGCCAGCGCGTCGTGGAGCACATCCGTGCCGGGCGTTTGAAATCCCAGGATTTCGCGGACAAGATCTTCCCGTGGAGGGATGCACCTGCGGCTTACGCCGGGTTGCTCGAACGCAGCATTTTCTCGGCCGTCATCGATTGGAAAGGAGGGAAGTAACATGCGGGCTGCCATTATTGGTTGCGGTCCTACGGGACCCAGCCGGGGCGGGGGCCATTCGATTTCCTATGCCCATGCCCGGGCCATGCGTGCGGCTGAGATCGAGCTGGTCGCCGCCGCAAGCCGCAGCGAAAAAAACACAGCGGACTTTCTCGCCGAGTTCACCGGCCTTCGCGGCTACCAGGATTACCACAAGATGCTGGCCGAAGAGCGTCCGGAATTTGTCAGTATCTGCGCGTTCCCTCCGGACCGCGAGGCGATGGTTGCGGCCGCTCTCGAAGCCGGCGCAAAAGTTCTCTGGATCGAAAAACCCTTCGCCATTTCCATGGGGGCCGCGCATCGGATGATCCAGGCTGCCGAGGCCCACGGAGCCCGACTGTTTGTGAATTTTCAACGCCGCTTCGGCCTGCCATTTGAATGGGTCAAAGCAGCGGTCGGCGAGGGACGCATCGGCAACCTCATCGGGGTCCAGATCAGCCAGCCCGGAAATGAAATCATCAACTTTGGCCCGCACCTCATTGACGCCGCCCTGAACGTGATGAATGTCCCCTTCGACCGCCAGCCGGTCCTGGTCTTTGGGGCGGTGGAATGGTCGGACGCCCTCTATCAAGGCGTTCCCGTGGAATCGCAGCTCGCGGGCACGGTGCATTACTCCGACGGCACCCGCATGGTCGTCGAAGCCGGGAAGCATCAGGCGGAGTGCGTGCCGGTGATCCGGTTCGATGGGGAGCACGGATTCGTTGAGTTGCGGCTGTCGCCGTTCGACAGCGAACGCGGCATCGCCCGTGGCTGCTTCAATGGAAGCTTGGAGGTTCTCGAAACCGAGGAAAACTTCCATCACGGAGCCACGGACAAAAACCTCTACGTGGACCGCGCCTTGAAGGATATCCTTCACGCCGTCAAAACTGGCGAGCCCTCCCGCTTGGATGCCTCCACCGTCCTGCCCGGGCTGGAGATCCTGCTGGCGCTCTTCGAATCCGCCAACCAGAGGAAAATACTCTCGCTACCGCTCAAGGAACAGGAAACTCCCTTCGTGAGGTAGGGCAAGAGAGTTCGCACGGCGAAGGGTCTCCGACAGCAAAATCTTATGTGAATTTGGCATCCCCCCCGGGGAGGGAGGTGTCAAATTTGGGTAGGGGAACCGGAGGTCTTTTTCATGCTGCCGGTTCTGTAAAAGCGCTCGTCGGCTCTTGGAGGGTCGGCGCGGGGCATTTTACTTTTCAACGAGCGATATGACAGCGCTTCGCGAGCACTGCCCCATGCCGGAGAAGCCCCCTCAGGGTTCCGCCGCCCATACCGGCAGATTACCGAGAAGTGCGAAAGTTTGGGCTTCTCCCCTTCCTCGGTCGAATGCTGTCGGACCCGCGCCAGACTTTTGGCCATTTCACCAGCCTTCGTGGTTGTCATGGATACCAAACCGAGTCCGCTGAGCGGATTCTACTTCAACGGATTTGCCTTGGCTGGTTTCGTCGCTGTTTTTGGCTTCACAATATTTATTGGCCGCGCACGATCGCCGCCTTGACGCCGGTATAAGCTAGGTCGAGTTGGCGGGCGATTTCCTGCCAGTCGGGCTCGGTCACCTTCCCATCCGGCCTCGTATCGCGGTAGTCCATCGCTTCCGCCCGCAGCACACAGCCAGGCAGGACACTCGCCTCCGACACCCCGTAATAGAGAGACGCTTGCTGCGCAATGATCCGCGCGTAGTCTTCCGGGCCAATATCCTGATGCCGCGCTTTCCACCAGGCCAACTCCAATGCAGATACCTTGCACACATCGAAATCGCTCCCGCTCGCCTGCCCGATGATCGTGTAGTATTTTTCCAGCTCCGGAAGGCACCTGGGGTCGTCGGTGTTGCTGCGGAAGAACAATGCCGCACGCGCCGCATTCCAAGAACTGCCGCCACATCATAGATATGGAAGAGCCATTCTTGCGTCGGCGGGATATTCAAGAGAAGCAGGCTGTTGCGGCCAACGCTGTTGAATACAGGTCTACCAAATCCTCTGCGGAGCGGACTATCTCGTCCTCCTCGGGATGGTAAAACCAGCCGGGGCGGATGGACACGTCGCACTCGGCGGGCCGCCACACGTGCGGTTCGAGGGCTGTCGGATCGGGCGTGTCACCGCTGCCGAATTGTCGTTTGAGTTCTTCTTTCGCCGAGGCATCGTTGGCCTGGCAAATCCCCGAGTCACCCGGAAAACGCACAGTGAGAAGATCGAATGTCTCCCAGCATGCCGCTCTCCTAGCGGGCAACAAACTGGCTCTTGCCGCTGGGGTGATCTTGAAGATTTGACTCGGGCATGGCGTGTTGCGTTACGCTAACGTTAAAAATCCCTTTCTATTTAGGAAAGGAAGAACGAGCTTGCGCTCATGACAACACCCAAGCCCCTCCTCCTAGCCATCGCGGTCGCTGTTTTGCCGTTCGCGACTTCCTTGAAGGCTATAACCATCTTTTCCGACAATTTTACGGCGGGTACGACCCTCGCGGACAATGGATGGTATGCCTTTAACAGCAACGTTGCAGGCGCTGTTTGGACGAAGCCAACTCTGGGCAGTCCCACGACGGGTTATGCTGCGTTGACTGGCGCAGTCATGCAGAACCCTCGGGCCCAGGCGGCGAATACCATCATGACCAAACAGTGGGCGCCGATCACTCTGGCAAATACCGGAGATTATTTCACCCTGAGTTTGGATGTGCAGACAACTTCTACCACAGGGACGCTGGGCATTTACGTTGTGAATGCGGCTGCATATACGGCCAACTCCTTCGGCGGCACATCACCCTTGGCCGGAGCCAACGGCTACGCCTATGCCCAGGACTATGCAAGCACGAGCATGAAGTATAGAAGCGAAACCAGTGGAACCGCAGCTGATATCAGCACCAACACAGGTTCTACCACGCTCAGCACTGTCGGCACAGTCGGGCACACCGTGCTATTTACGATCACCCGGACCGCCACCGGTCTCTCCCTTGCCTCGTCGCTTGACGGAAATGCGTTCACGACGCAGGCGATTGCCTCTCCGTTGACTTACACGTTTAATTCGGTGACGCTGACGAGCTTTAGTCTCTCTTCTGGTTCAGTCGCTAATTTCGACAACATCTCCGTGGTGACCAGCGTGCCGGAACCCACCACCCTCGCGTTGGTTTTCGGTTCGCTGGGGATTGGGCTGTTGGTTCACCGCCGCCGTACTCGTTCGGCTCATTAACCGGACTCACGCGCCGTGTCTTTCGGTCAGGCACTGAGCGTGCCCCTGCTTGCTGGGTTGCTCTCAATCCAAGGTCTCCTCACAGGTTATACGACGCGTAAATTTTCGTTTTCCATGAGACTCGGACGAGCGATCGTGTGACTGCCACGCTTCAGGGCGGAGGACGAACGGTTGGCCCCGATCGCCAACTGCACTCAAGCTGAATGTTTTTTGGGATATCTGGTATACCGATTTGCCCGATGGCGAGTTCTCCGACCACGAAATCCACTGCGGCGGCTCCCATCTCGAATTGATGGCGATTTAGCGCTGCCGTTTGCGGATCCAAACCGTTGATGTCAACGAAACCGCAGCCGTGCGGAAACTTGAGTCCCTTCGCGAGAATCCATTGATCGGTAGGCCGCACAGAAATCACGACATCGGGATGAACGGCATCGAACCAGCTCTCAAACGTCTCCGGCGTGTAGTGCGAGGCAATCAAGGCCGGCACACGGTCGCTCGCAGGGATCTCCGCTTGGGCCACCGCAAGGCTGCCTTGCCAGGCATGATTTACCCGAAGGTCATGTCCTTGGGGGAGGCTCAGGCCGATGCGTTGGTAGCCCAGCGCCTTCAACGCGTCCCAGAGACGGAGGTGGCCTTGAAAGATGTTGCTTGTGACCCGATGCAAGGAGGGGGCTTGCAGCGAAAGACCACAACATACGGAGGCGAATCGTTGCCACTCAAAACCCGAAAACACATCCGGTTCCGGAAGCTGGGCAACGATCACGCCGCGGAGGCCTTGATTGAAAAGAATTTTGCTCAGCCGTTTCGGCGTCATTTCGGTGCGATTGAGCCAAAATTCCGCCAGGCGGTAGCCGAGGTGTTCCGCCCTTTGCTTCGCACCTTGATAGGTCGTCCAGACGACAGGATTCGTTTTCCACCCTTCGGCCGTGGCATGGCTGGTGATCCAGGCGATGGGTTCGACGCTGGAGACGCGGCTGCCGCGCAGATGCGACATCAGACGGGAAACGATCGGGTCCGGCCGATATCCCAAATTTTCAGAGATCTTCTCAATCCGCCGCCGCTCCCCGGTGGACACGCCGGTCTGTCCGCGCAATGCCCGCGAAACCGTCATTAAACTCACACCCGCCGCTTGAGCAATATCGCGGAGGGTGACTCGGATGTTTGGATTTTCAGGCATCACGATACGCTAACGTTAAAAAGCACCGACTGTTTTTGCAAGCACCAACAAAATTCAATATGTGACTCCGCTGCGGGCGATTTACGTTACGCTACCGTATCAAATGACTTCACGTTTTTGCAGGAAAGAACGATCTTGCTCGTGTGGACACCTCCAAGACCCTCCTGCTCGCCATCACCGCTGCGATTCTGCCCTAAATAGGACCCGGAGGATTGGCACTATTATGATAAAGCCCGGCCAGGATATTAGGAATCGTTGCCACGCGGTCGCTCTTGCTGTCGCGCTCCTTGGTGGGCCTGTCCATGCCGCTCCCGTCAAGGTCGTCGATCTGGATTTCGCCCGGGCCGAGGCCGGCTGCGTTCCGGACAGGAGCAACCCCGGAGCAGTTCCGGTTTCCATCCCGACTTTCACGGTCTATGGCCGTTTGCGCGGGGAAAGCGCGCTTCCGCAGCCGGGAACGCGGTATGCGACGGCGGCGTTGGGACGGACCGGGGAACTGGATGCCTTGCGCCTCGGCGACGCCGGCGAAGGGCTGGGCCCTGTGGGCTATCGGTTCACATCGGGCAAGCCGTTCGCGTTGGAGTTCTGGATGTATGTTTACGATGTCCGAAAATATTTCTGGGGTTCGCTTCTGGTCATTCCCCAAGGCCCGGTGCATGGCTCCGGATTTTCCCTGACCTACCAGAAGTCGAAATGGTCTCCTGAGGGTTGGATGGAATGGCGCTGGGGAAAAGGAGCCGGCTCGGATGCGTTCTGGCACAAAGGGATCGCCCCGGATCGCTGGCACCAGATCGTCATCTCTCAGGATGTTACCACCCTGTCGCTGTTCGTGGATGGCGAACTCTCTGATCGCCGGCAGGCCGTCATCTCATTCGAAAAGTCGGGGGGGGAGCTGTTCCTGGGCAGGCGGGGTTCCGTGCCGAAAGCTGTCGGGTTGGACTTCAAATTGGATGACCTGACGATCTATGATGCGGCGCTGTCGCCGGATGAGGTCAAGGCCCGCTATGCGGCCGGACTGCCGCCCCGAAGCTTCACGGCGGAGGACGAGGCCAAACTTCAGGAGCTCAAGCTGGAGATCCCGTCAGAGACTTACGGCTATTTTCGCGCCGGAGAGGCCATCCCGGTGCTGATCGACGGGCATTCTGAAGCCGATGAATTGCGGGCCAACGGCAAGAGCCACTCCCTGCCTTTGAAAACTCCGGCCACGGTGTTGTTTGCCAAACCGGGATTCCAAAAGATCGAACTGGCACTCCTCGCCAAAGGCGCGGTTTTAAAGCAGGTTACATATCCCGTAGCCATCGCTCCTTTCGCCAACCGCTCCTCCAAACTCGGCGCCGCCGAGATGGCCACCCGCCAACCTGAGGTTCGCGGCCTGGGCATCAATCTGGGCCGCGTGGAGGTCAACTGGGCGGAGTTGGAGCCGAAGAAGCAGGACTACGACTGGACCCGCCTGGATGCGGTCATGAAGCGAAATCAGGAGATGGGGGCGGAGACGATCCTGTGTCTCACCGGGATCCCCAGCTGGGAGAAGCGCGCCGACGGATCTCCAAACCTTCCTGCGGACATGACGCGATTCAAGAGAATCTGGCGACTGCTGGCCAATCGCTATGACGGAGTGCGCTATTTCGAAGTGTGGAGTGCCACCAATCCGAACGGCAGCCTTACCGGTAACCCGGAGCAAAAGCTTCAAGACTACGGGATACTCCTGCAGTCAGCCGCAGAGGTGCTCCGAAGTGAAAGTCCGGAAGCGAAGATCCTGGCGGGGCGGATCGATACGGGCGATGGAAGGGCCACCGCCGCATATCTGCAAAAGCATGCCGCTGATTCGTTCGATATCTTTTCGGCCAGGAAGGACTCCATTGATCCAGTGGCACGCTACGTCAAGAACCCCTGGAGCGCGGAAATTCTCAAGGCGACGACCAAACCGGTATGGAACACGGCCAGTGGTGTCGGGCAATTTGCAAGGCCCACCCTTTTGCCTGTTCCAACCAGCGCCAACGCAAAAGCGGGAGTAAGCTCTACGGTGGACGAAATGACGGGTGCTGCATGGCAGATTCAGGACATCGCGCTTCAACTTGCAGACGGCATCAGCCGGATCATCCTGGATCCCGGCCCCTCTGAATACGAGCCCGCCAGCACCAGCACGACCGGGCTCCCCGGGGTGAAAGGTTTGGCGCTCGCGGTTTTCAACAGTCTCGTTGGAGAGAACGCCACCCTTGAGAAAGTCAGCGAGGCCCCTCTGGGGGTCTTTGCGTTCCGCTTCGACAACCCGCAGGGGCAGCGGGGGCTCATCCTGTTTACCGACGGCAAGGCGCGGACCGTCGTGATGGAGGGCAAAAATCCAGAGGCGCGCGGCCTCGATTTGTTGGGCAGTCCGTTGCCGATCGAGTCCGGAACGGTCGAAGTCACCGCCCAGCCGATCTATCTGATCAACACCGAACGGATCACCACTTTGAAACCATCACCTCCTTCAGACATCGAGGCAAATCCATTATGACCACAGTAGAAACGCTGCCAGCAACAGGCGCTAAGTCACCGATGAAAGCGGTAGAACGCTTTCAGAACAACCGCTTCGGAATGTTCATTCACTATGGACTCTATTCGCTCCTGAACCGGCGCGAGTGGGCCATGTATTACGAACGGATCCCTGTTGAGGAGTATCGGAAGCTGGCGGACCGCTTCCATCCGACTGCTACCTGTGTGGAGGACTGGGTGATTTTAGCCAGGGAGAACGGGATGAAATATGCGTGTCTGACGGCCCGGCATCACGAAGGATTCTGTCTGTTCGATACGGCAACAACCGATTTTAACTCGGTCAAGACGGCGGCAGGCCGGGACCTGGTGCGCGAATTTGTGTATGCCTGCCGCAAACACGACGTGCGCCCAGCCCTGTACTATTCCTTGGGTGACTGGTCGGATCCGGGCTACACCGAAGGCTGGGAGATCAATCCGGAGGGATGGCGTCGCTTCGTCGAAAAAGGCCATCTTCAGCTCAAGGAGTTGATGTCGAACTACGGCCCCATCGATTACCTCTTTTATGACGCAGCTCCTCCGGCTGAGACTTGGGACACAGCCCAAATCAATAACGCGTTGCGCGAGCTCCAGCCGGGCTTGCTCATCAGTGACCGCGGCCGCGTTCCGGAAGATGTGGCCTCCAGTGAGCAGCATACAGCGGCTCACGACAAGCCTTGGGAATGCTGCTTGACGATGAATTCGTCCTGGGGCTGCAACTACGGAAATCCGCACTACAAGAACGTCTTCAACCTGGTCAAAACCATGGCGACCTGCATGCATGACGGGGGAAATGTCCTTCTCAATCTCGGCCCGCTTGCGGATGGCCGCGTGCATCCCGAGGAGCGCCGGTTGCTGACGGAACTCGGCGGCTGGGTGGACCGTAATCAGGAGGCTGTCTACGGCACCACGCGGGCACCGTTTGACAAGCATGACTACAAGCTGTCCTGCGCCCGCGGCAATACCGCCTACATCGCCTTTCATTTCTACCATGGCCCGGAGACGATCGTCTGTGGGATCGGCAATCGTGTCCGGCGCATCCGTTTGCTGCACCCCGCGCAGGATATCGCCTTTCGCCAGGAAGGGGATCGCGTGTTTATGACGGGCCTGCCGGTGGAATGGCCGGATATTATGCCGGTCATTGCCATGGAGTTGGACGGCCCTCCCCAAGGTGTTCCCAATCCTTACGAGTCTGGATCAAGCAAGTTTACTTTTTAAGCTATGTTTGAATTACGGACTGATCTGATGACAAAACTCAATGCATGCCTGGTTGTGCTGATGATGGCAGCCGTGACGGCCGGGGCAGGGGAATCCGCGGGACAAAGGCAATTTAGTGAGTATAAGGACGCCGTCTTGCAGGATCCGTCACTGATTCGTTTCTACACTTTTGAGGATGGGCACGGGAATGAAGTGACCAACCATGTCGTGCTGGATCCATCGCAGACCGCGTCCACGGGTGGTCCGCTCGGGTCGTTGACCATTGGCCGCCGGAGCGTGGACGATCAGGCTCCCAACGTCCACGTCCTGACTGGATCCGTATTGCCGGGTAAACTGATTTCTCCGGATTGGACCCGTGGTCGCTGGCCATGGAAGGCGGCGATATCGAGCGGACTGGATCGAGCCACGGCGCCTCCGGCCGCATCCAAGCTGTATCGAAGCGGGATCACAGGGGCGGATTTTTCCGATGGCGGCACACTGACCGGATGGATCCGCATTCATGAAAATGCCGAGGCCCAGGAATCGTGCAATATCGTGACGCTGGGAGATGGGTGGGGCAACGGATTTATCCTGAGCTGGTCAAAGAATGCTCAAACTCCGAAAGGATCACTCAGCTTCAAAATGGGGGCTGCCGAAGCGACGCTTCGAGGCACTCAGGTCGCGACTTCTCCCTGCCAGCCGGCAGTCTGGCATCAGTTCGCCGTGGCCTTCGATGGCGCTACCCTTAAACTCTACTTGGATGGCGCATTGAAGGACGAGAAGCCCTTTGCGGCGAAGGTGGTTCCGACCTCCTACGAGGATTATCCCCAGGTTGGACCGTTTTATGAGAATTTATCACCGACACGCTGGGGGTCGTTTCTGATGATCGCACATAATGTTGCCCAGATGGGGAAGGTGAGCAGTCAGTTCGATATCGATGAACTGGCAATCTACAAACGTGCCCTGACGGCAGACGAGATCGGCAAGCTGGAGCTTGCGGGCCGGCCTTCCATGACACCGTCCGAGCAATTGGCGGACTACCGAGCCCTCATGAGCGGGCAAAAAACTCGTGACGAGATCCGCATGGATATTCCTTACGATACGGGAGGTTACTTCCGGATCGATCAGCCGATAGCGGCCACGGTGGACATTCCGGCTGAGACGGGGTTGCAGGGGGACTTTACGGCTGTGTTTGAGCTGGAGACGATCTATGGCAAACCGGTGCGGAAACTGGAGCGGAAGGTCAGCGTCGGAAAACCCCTGACCGAGAGCCTGCTGCTTCCGGAATGTGGAGCCTATCTTCTGGACATGTCCCTTGTCGCACCGGACGGAGCGTTGCTGAAGCGGTTATCGCGAAAATATGGCCTCGGCATCGTTCCTCCGGCGCCGAAAGAGTTGACGAAAAACAACCCGGTCGCGTTCTGGGCGAATCTGGATGATCGCTTTTCCTATGATGCGCCGATCCGCCGTGTGCTCTATCTGAACGCCGCAGATTTTGAAACGCGCTATGCGGGGTATGAAAAAGTCATCCCGAATTTCCGCGCCTTTGCCTGGTTCTACTGCGGCATGACCCTCGAGCCGAAAGTCCTCGCGAAGAATAAAACGCTCTTTGCAGAAGCCGTAAAAACGATGCAGGACAAGAAGGTTTTTGGTCTCGAGGTGACAAGCGAACCAAAAGTCACGGAAATCAAGGGCTATGTGGAAATGCTGCGGATGGTCACTGAAGCCTTTCGACCCGAGATGCCAGATCTCCTGATTTTCCCGCCTGGCGGCTCCCCTCCCCAGATTCCCATGATCGCGGAGATCTTAAAGCAAGGCGGCATCAAGTATGTGGATGGTGTTTCGTATCATCCCTATACCGGTCATCCCATTTACTCGCATCTCTGGGATAATCCAACGAAGAGGCTCAGGGAGGTTGTGGCGCTTTATCCGGAGAAGAAACTCACGCTTTGGGCGACGGAAAACGCACTGAACAGTCTGCCCCGCGTCAGGGATCGGCCAATGACCCGCGAGCAGGCGCATGGGGCCCGATACCCCTCGTTCCTGGTGGACGGCCTCCAAGGGTTTTCCAGTTTTGTCTCCATGACTCCCGAGGATGACGCCGCCGCGCTTCAGTGCCATGACATCCTGCTGAAGCTGGTCGATGGCTATGAAATCTATACGATTCACATGACGCCAAACGTCAGCCTTGCACGGCAGGAGGGGGGCGAGTTGCCGAGTCTGAAAGGGGTCGCCATCACCGCGCTCGCCGGGCAGGTGCTGAACACGCAAAAAGAGGTGACGCGGCTGCCGCTCGCTGCGGTTGAGAATATGTGTGTGCTGGTTCGTCATACCGACGGCAGCACCACGGCGGCGATATTTAGCATGAAGCCGGCCACGATCAGCTTCAAGGTCGCACCCAATGCCGAATTCCGGAGTATGGATATGCTCGGCAACTTCGGGGTTATCAAGGCGAATGCCGAAGGGCTGATTACCGTCCAGAGTGGCATGGCTCCTTTCTATATTTTTGGTGTGCCTGACAAACTTCAGGAGGTCACGCCTCTGAAGATTGTCGCGCCCGTGGTCCTGCCGGACAACGGCATCCTTAAGGGGACCGTGACCGTCAGCAATCCGTTTTCGACGCCGCTGACAGCCACCCTCGCCGCCCAGAAAGTGCCGGGCGCGGGCATCACCTTGAAAAAAACGGCGATCAGTCTGGCCGCAGGCGATTCGGCGACGATTCCGATTGAGCTGCGGTCGGAATCTCTGAAGCGTCGTTCTTATCTGCTTGGAGTTGCGATGACCGGTACTGATGGAAAGGTGATCGCCACAGCGCAGCAGATCTTCGAGTCCCAGGGAGTCATCCAGGTGGTGCCGCAGGCTGCGACACCGATCAAGCTGGATGGTGATCCGGCAGACTGGGCGAATATTCCCGCCGTGATTTGCAACGATGCTGAAAGCGTGGTGCATGGCAAACCGAACCGTGCGGAAATCTGGGTGCCGCAATGGATGAACGAGGAGGACCTTTCGCTGAGCATTCAGACAGCTTGGCGAAAGGGGGATGGGATCTATTTCCTGTTGAAAGTCCGGGACAACGTGTTGCTGCCCGCTCCGGCGGACAAAGTGGAGTTGGCCTTCAGGTATGACTGTTTGGAATTCTTCTTCGACAGTCGGGAGAAGGCCAGCCAAGGCACAGTGATCTCAGCCGGAGCCGACCAGGCGATCGTCATTCCTCAGATTGGGGAGCAGGCAGCGCCTTGCGAGCTGTGGTACGGGAAGAAGGGTCAGAACCACATCACGCTGGAATGCGTGGGACGCAAGACGGAGGACGGCTATTTGATCGAAGGCAGAGTCACTCCGAATGCGAAGAGCACTTTCCAACTGCAGGACGGCGCAGAGTTTCGGATGGATTTCCTGGTGGATGATACGGACAAGCTGGACCCGAAGTGGTTGCGCAAGGCCGCCATGGCTCTGCATGGTAAAATGTCCAACTATGACAACTCCAACATCTGGGGGCGCTACAAGCTATCGCTTGAACAGAAATAGCCATTATGAGTGCAATTAAATTTGGCATTTGTGGTCTTGGCAGAATTGGCGTCGTGCATGCCCGCCATTTTTCCCAGGATCGGGAGCGTTATCAACTGGTGGCGGTGTGCGATTTGGATCCGCAGCGAACGCGAGAATTTGAATCAAAATACGGCTGTGCGGGTTACGATCAGTTCGACAGGTTTCTGGCGGATCCTGCGATGGAACTGGTCATTGTCGCCACGCGGTCGCTTGATCATGCGGCCAACGCCGTCCAGGCCCTTGCAGCCGGGAAACGGGTGCTGGTCGAAAAGCCGATTGCTGTCACAGAAAACGACTTGCAAATCCTTCAGCAGGCCGATCGCGACTATCCTGGCAAGCTCTTCTGCCTTCATAATCATCGCTTTGAACCCGCATTTCAGAATATCCGCGGGATCATCGACAGCGGGATCCTGGGAAAACTTCAGGTGGTGAAACTCTGCCGCCACCACCCGTTTCGCCGACGCTCGGACTGGCAGATGCTCCTGGATTGCGGTGGAGGACAGCTTAGCGTCTGGGGACCGCATCTGATCGATCAGGCCTTGCAGTTCATTAACGCCCCGGTCAAAGACGTGTGGAGCTATCTGAAACGCATCGTGACTCCGGGTGATGCTGACGACCATCTCAGGATATCGATCATCGGCGAGAACGATGTTGTTGCCGAGCTGGAGGTCAGCGACGCGGTGACATTGCCGGGAGCCTATTGCACGGTCTACGGCAGTCGTGGCACCCTGGTTTGCGCCGACGAGAAGAAAATTCAGCTTAAGTATATCGAACCGTCCTACGCCTTGCCGGAGGTCTTCGCCAGTGCGGAGCAGCCGCCGCAGGCGGCCGGATTGGGTCAGGAGGAGAGAATTCCGTGGATCGAGGAGACCATCGGAGTAACTCCCGACACGGATATGTGGGCGCTGGTCGAGGACCGCACGGCCCTTCATTTGTATGATGCGATCCGCCGGAATATTCCCTTTCCGGTCACGAATGCCCAAGCCTTCGAGGTCGTGCGGGTAACCGAAACAGTCAAACGTCAGAACAGTCAGTTCGACTGGAAGGAATAGACGGATGAGCAAGATCAAGATAGGACAGATCGGCGTTTGCCACGAACACGCAGGGTTCAAGATGGACGCTCTGCGGAAGTTGCCGGAGGTGTTCGAGATTGTCGGTGTGGTGGACGACCGGGCCTCGCCGGCGGCCAGGTTTGGCGGCAGTGACCTGACCCCTTATGACGGGCTCCAATGGCTGACGGAGGAGGAGTTGTTCGCGACTTCCGGGCTTCAGGCGGTGATGATCGAAACAGCGAATGCGGATTTGGTGCCAACCGCGCTGCGCTGTATGGAGCGCAATCTGGCGATGCACATGGACAAGCCCGGCGGCGAGGATCTGGAACACTTCGGACGTTTGCTCAGGGGGTGCGAAGAGCGGAAACTTCCCTTCCAGATGGGCTATATGTTCCGCAACAATCCGGCCATGCAATGGTGTCTGCAGGCGGTGCGCGAGGAGTGGTTGGGCGAAATCTTCGAGGTGCAGGGAAGCATGAGCCACAACTACGGAGGCGAGGCCTATCAGGATTTTATCGGCCAGTTCAAGGGCGGCATGATGTTCAACCTAGGCTGCCATCTCATCGATCTGGTTATTGCCATGCTCGGACGACCACAGCAGGTCACGCCATTTCTCAAGTCTGCACCGGGATTTTGCGAAGGAATCAGGAACAATTGCCTGACGATACTGGAGTATTCGCATGCGATTGCTACCATCCGCGTGTGCAGTCTCGAAGTGGGCGGCCTGGACAATCGCCGCCTCAAACTTTGTGGGACCAAGGGAACGGTGGAACTGTTTCCGCTGGAACGCTTTGACGGTCAGCCTCTGACGATGCGTCTGTCATTGATTGAGGAGGCCGGAGGTTACACCGCCGGGACTCATGTCCTTGATTTTGGACTCCAGCGTGACCGCTATGCAGACCAGTTGCTGAAGTTTGTCGACACCATTAGCGGCAAGACTGCCAGTCCCTCAACCTATGATCATGATTTTCTCACCCAGAAGGTGATTCTTGCTGCCTCCGGATACAACCAATGGATCAACTAAATGCGAGCAATTCTAATTAATAACGATAAATCCCTCGCGTGGAGCGAGGTTCCGGACCCGGTTCGCCGGGAAGATGAAATCATCATCGCGGTGCATGCCGCCGCTCTCAACAGGGCGGATTTACTGCAGCGGGAGGGCAATTACCCTCCTCCTCCGGGGTGGCCGGACTGGATGGGTCTGGAAGTCGCTGGCATAGTCGTCGAGGCTCCTTCCGGCGGCCGGTGGAAGGTGAGCGACAAGGTCTGTGCGCTGCTTGGCGGCGGCGGCTATGCCGAGAAAGTAGCTGTCCCTGCGGACATGGCGCTGCCGGTCCCTGAGGGTCTTTCCATGGTCGAAGCCGCGGCGATTCCTGAAGCCTTCCTGACGTCCTACTTGAACCTCTGCATCGAAGGCGGGATGAAGGCGGGGGACACCGTGTTCATTCAGGCCGGAGCCAGCGGGCTTGGCGTGGCGGCGATTCAATTGGCCAAGGCCTTGGGCGCGAAGGTCGTCACGACGGTCGGTTCGGAGGACAAAGAGCGCTTCGTCCGCGAGCTTGGCGCGGATGTGGTTATCAACCGCAAGACGCAAGAGATCGCAGCCGTCCTGGCCGATCATCCTGCGAACGTGGCTATGGACTGCGTGGCAGGGAAGGATCTGGGAGCCTGTCTCAAGACGATGGCGTGGGGCGGACGTTGGGTGGTTATTGCCACGCTGGGCGGGGCGTCCAGCGAACTGGACATGCTCGATTTCTTCAAGCGCGGCGTCAAATTGATCGGCAGCACTTTGCGCAGCCGGACCAGCGAGATGAAGGCGGAGATCCTGGCCGAACTCGAGAAGCAGCTCTGGCCCGCGTTTTCCTCTGGCAAGATCAAGGTGGTGATTCACCAGACGCTGCCAATGACGATGGCGGAGGAAGCCCACGCGATTTTGCAGCGCCAGGAGAACATCGGGAAAGTGGTGTTGACCCTGAAAGACGGGGAATCGGAGGTCCCCCAGTGAGGTTCTCCAACAAGGCAGCGATCATCACGGGTGCCGCCCCCCTTAACTTTGCATTATGTGGTCAGAAAGCTATCCCGCAGGCTAGGGGAACAAAAATATGAAGATAAGAAATGTATTAACTGGTCTGGCTGTATTAACGGCGCTCGCATCCGCATTTGCCGGCGAACCGAAGGATCAGGAGCAGTTTCGCATATACAAGAAATCCTTACTCAAGGATCCTTCCCTGATTCGGCTTTATACCTTCGAAGAAGGTCATGGCGAGGAGGTCGCTAACAATGTCAATCTGGGCAAATCGCAGACGGCACTCACGGGTGGCCCGCTGGGATCTCTGACCATCAAGCGCTACACGCCCTACGGACGCGACCCGGTGTTCCAATGGAACTACAGTCCGGACACCGTCTCGCCCGATTGGACGAGCGGACGCTGGCCGTGGAAGTCGGCTATTGATAGCGGCATGCCTGGCAAGGACGTGGAATTTTGTTGGGATGCGACTTTCTTGTATCGCAGCGGCATCAGCGGCGCCGAGTTCACGGAGGGCGGCACGCTGGCCTGCTGGATTCGCATCCGTGAGGACATGGGGCAGGGCGTCTGTAATATTCTGTCGATGTTCAATGGCCGCGTCCCGCGTCCGAAACATTCAGCCGGTTTCAACCTTTCGTATTCCGAAAAGCATCTCACCTTTGAGATCAGTTCCAACGATCCGAAGGTGCGAAGTGCGGTGCTTTACATGGATCCCGGCGCGGTGGGTGTCTGGCATCATGTCGTGGCCACATTCGACCAGACCGCTGTCAAGTTCTACCTCGATGGAGAACTGAAGGCGGAGCAGCCTTTTGCGGGCAGCATGGTGCCGATCACCTATAAGGATTACCCGCTCCTGGACCCATTTCATGAGATGGCTCCCCTTCATCACCTGTCCTGCTTCATGCTCATCGGCTTCAACCAACCCGAGGAAGGCAAAGTGCTGAGCCGATTCGCCATCGACGAACTGGCGATTTACAAGCGTGCCCTGACAGCGTCGGAAGTGAAAGCCATGGAAGAAGCCGGGCGTCCGGCGATGTCTCCGGAGGAACAACTTGCCACCCACCGTGCTGTCTTATCGAAAGAACAGCAGATCGACCGCATCTTGCTGGACATCCCGAAAGAGACCGGCGGCTATTTTCGGATTAACGAGCCGGTGGTGGCGACGGTGGAGATCCCGGGCGATGCCGGGCTGGCGGGGGATTACAAGGTCGTCTTTGAGCTGGAGTCATTGTATGGCAAACCGGTGCAGAAAGTGGAGCGCGCGCTGAGCGTCGGCAAGCGTCTGACCGAGAGTTTCACTCTTCCCTCGTGTGGCGTGTATTATTTGGACATGGCCGTATATGCCTCGGACGGAACCTTGGTGAAGCGGCTGCCGCAGCGGTATTGTCTGGGCATGGTCCCGCCTGCTCCGAAGGAGTTGACGAAATACAATCCCGTGGCCTGCTATGCCAACGAGACCGAGTTGTTCCATTTTGATTCTCCCATTCGGCGTATGTTTTGTTCGCGTCCGGGTAAGAAGGGCGAGGTCCCAAGCGTGGAGGACTTTGCCGGGTTTACCGATCGATACCGTCTTTTGGAAAAGCGGATTCCGAACTTCCGCACCTACCTTGTGTTTTACGGCTACCAGGCCTCGGTCACGCCCATAGCAAAGGCTTGGAATGAAAAATATTTTGCCGCGGTGGGTGAACTGCTCAAGGACAAGGACAAGGTGTTCGGGATCGAGTTTTCCAGCGAACCGCATGTGACGGTTGACTCAAAGGGGTATGTGGATGCGCTGGGCATTTGCCATCGGATCCTTCGCGGCGTTCGCCCGGATCTCCAGTTTTTTCCTCCGGGCATTGAGGGGTCGTCGGTTGCGTTTCTTAGGAACATTCTCGCGGATGGCGCGATCAAGTATATGGACGGAGTCTCATTACACCCCTATGGAGGGGACTGGGATGTGGACGCTCCAACCACGTTCACGAATCAGGTGAAAGAGTTGTGGTCGAAACATTCCGAGAAGCCGCCTGTCCTCTACGATACCGAGTCAGGAGCGGCCGCGCTGCCACGATTGAAGAACGGCCGCCCGATGACAGTTGCTGACGCCATCGGAGCAGGCATTGCCGGGAAAACCACAAACGGCGTTTGGAGGGCACCATTCTTTGTCTGGATGAACGAGGAAACCGGTGGTGCTGCGAGGCAGTGCCAAGACATTCTCCTCAAACTGGTCGAAGGGTATCGGATGTACACCGTGATGGGTGGGCCTGGCGATGAGGGGGGGCAACCCGGCGTGCGTGGTGTGGCGGTGACCGCGCTAGCAGGTCAGGTTTTGAATACCTACAAGGATGCACGCCTGCTCCCGCTCGCAGTGGCCGACAATATTTGTGTCTTGCTCGGAGATCAGGGGGGCGCCACGACGGCGGCTGTATTCACTTCGGGACCCACGCCACTGACGGCAAACTTCAAGGTCCCGGCGAATGCTGAATACCGGACCATGGACATGTTGGGGAACTATGGAACTCTCAAAGCCGGGGCTGATGGCCTTCTGACGATCAACGGCACGATGGAGCCGACGTATGTTTTTGGGGTGCCAACCGACCTCCAGGCCGTCGTGCCCCTGAAACTGGCGGTGCCGGAAACTCTGCCGGAGGATGGCGTCCTCAAGGGGGAGGTGACTATTGTAAATCAGCTCTCCGTCCCGTTAACTGGCCAACTCTCGGCCCCAGCGATCCCGGGGGCATCGGTGACGCTGTCCCAAAAGGAAGTGAATCTTGCGCCGGGAGGGATCGCTAATGTTGGGATTGAGCTGCGCGCCCATACCTTGAAACGCCGCCTCTATGAACTGGGCGTCGAACTCAAGGCTCCTTCAGGGGCTTTGATTTCCTCGGCCAAAACCTTCTTTCAGTCTCCCGGAGTGGTCCAGGCTGTCCCACAGATCAAATCTCCCATGAAGCTGGACGGGGTTGAGAGCGAGTGGGATGGAATTCCGGAAATTGTTTGTGGTGATGTCGAGAGCGTCGTGCACGGCAAGCCAAATATCGCTGAGATTTGGGTGCCGCAGTGGCGTGGTGATGACGATCTCTCATTTAGTCTCAAGACGGCATGGAGGAAAGGCGACGCGATCTATTTTATTCTCAAGGTGCGGGACAATGTCCTGCAGCCTGCACCGGCGGACAAGGTCGGCCAGGCCTTCAATTATGACTGTCTGGAATTTTTCTTCGACAGTCGAGACTATGCCCAACAGGGCACGGTGATCTCTGGCGGAGCAGACCAAGGGGTGGTTGTGCCGCAAGTAGGAGAAAAGGTTGCACCCTGCGAACTGTGGTACGCCAAAAACGGCGAGAACCACATTAACCTCGAATGTGTAGGGCGTAAAACGGAGGATGGCTATTTGATCGAAGGCAAAGTCACCCCCAATGAGAAGAGCACTTTCCGAGTGCAGGCTGGCAGCCAGTTCCGGATGGACTTCCTGGTGGACGACACCGACAAGCTTGACCCGAAGTGGCTGCGGCAATCAACCATGGCGCTGCACGGTCAATTTTCTAACTTTATCAACTCAGACATCTGGGGCCGGTATGAACTGTTCCTGGATGCCAAGTAAACCATGAAAGAAACAGGAACCGACAAGCCAAATCTTGTGCTGCCCAGCCGACATCAACTCGAATGGGCGGATTGTGAAATTGGAGTGATCATTCACCATGATATGCAGGTGTATGAGCCCGGGTATCGATTTCGCAACAACCGTGATTATGTTCCGTCCGCGGAGCGGTTCAATCCTTCCGCATTGGATACGGACCAGTGGATTGAGACGGCCGTCGCGCTGGGCGCCAAGTATGCGATCCTGGTCGCGAAACATTGTTCGGGATTCTCTCTTTGGCCCACCAAGGCCCACCCATACAGTGTCGCAGCGTCTCCGTGGCGGGATGGAAAAGGCGATGTGGTGGCGGACTTTATCGCCTCCTGTAAGAAATTTCATGTCCGGCCCGGTCTCTACGCCAGTTGCGGATGCAACGCCTATCTCAAGGTTGATGGCAATGCCTTGGTCGGCGATGACGATGCGGAGCGCTGGCAGGCCTACGTCGAAACTGTGAAAACCCAGTTACGCGAACTCTGGAGCAACTACGGACCGCTTTTTGAAGTCTGGTTCGATGGGGGAAATCTCCCCGAAGACCAGGGCGGGCGGGAGATTTCAGAGTTGTTGAGGGAGCTTCAGCCACACGCCATCGCCTTTCAGGGCGATCCAGAAAATTGCGGTTCTGTGCGCTGGATCGGAAACGAGCGGGCCGAAGCCCCGGATCCTTGCCGCGCCACCTGCAATCTTGGGACCCAGTCGGACGGGACTCAGGAAGGGGACTTTCAGGAACGCTATCACGGCAGTGTCGCCGGAAAATATTGGTGCCCGGGCGAGGCCGATATGCCGAATCGGGATCAGATACATGCTTGGCAGGGCGGCTGGTTCTGGCAGCCGGGGGAGGATGATCTCATTTACCCTCCGCAGGAGCTGCTCGACCGTTATTACACAAGTGTCGGACGCAACTGCAATTTCCTGCTGGGTATGGTGATTGATGATCGCGGGCGCGTTCCGGAAAGCGATGTGCGGCAGATGACCGAATTAGGTGACCTGATTCGGGAACAGACATCGTGTTGCCGCGGGGAAACTTCTGGCGTTGGCGTGATTTTTGACATTGCTGTTGATGACTCGGAGCCCGTGGACATGATTTGCCTCATGGAGGATATCGCGCAGGGCGAACGCGTTCTCTATTTCACCGTCAGCGGCTTCGACGGAAACCACTATCATACCCTTGCTACGGGAAAGGCGATTGGACACAAACGATTGGTTCGAACTCACCCGGCGAGATTCCCGTCATATCGCCTTCAGATTTCCGGTCACAAGGAAGGCGCTGAGCCGGTCATGCGAAGCTTCAGCCTCTGGGACACGAGTCCGGCCTCCACAAAAATCCAAAAACGTCCCGGCAAGAATCACGAAGAAAACATAAAGGAGAAACTATGAAAACATCATCAGGAGAAATATTAATACGAGGAATCGCACCGAAATACCTTAGAGTCGGCGCCTTGGCGCTCGGGCTCGCCCTTGCCGCCCCGGCACAGGCTGCCCCCAAACAAGAGGCCGCCATCTACCAATTCCAGGCCGGCATCTCGAACGGGCTCGACAGTGACCCGACGTACGCAACGGATGATGCTCATGCTCAACGGAATCCCGGCCAAGCTGACGAAAACTTTAATAAGCCTAACATCAGACTAAAGACCTTCAAGGGCGGAGATCCAGTCTTTGGAATCCTGAAATTCGATGTCTCTGCCGCCAAAGGAATCACGGTGGCGTCTGCATCGCTGACCTTGACCATTCAAAATGGCGGGGTAAAAACCCTTATCTCTCAAACGCTCTATGCGTTGCCGTTTGGGAATACGAGCTGGTTGGAAGACTCTGCGACCTTCAATACTCAGGACGGTACGACCCCGTGGAAGAGCAGCAATGACTCCCCCGTCAACCTGATGTTCGCGGGCAAAAGCGGAACCCTGCTCGATTCGTTCGAGCAAGTTGAGCTGGTTGCCGGAGAGACTGTAACCTTCAACATCGATCCATCCGTTGCGCAGGCCTGGGTGGATGATCCCGCTTCGTTCACCGGCCTGTTCCTCATGCAGACGGAAGGAAGCGACCAGGTCTTCTACGTCAGCGGGGAGGCGCCAACACGCTCCGATCGTCCTCTGCTAACGATCACTGCCGTTTCAAAACCTTCACCATGATGCCGCACCAAGCCGTGAATAGCGTTCGATATTCTCAGTCAGATCAGTTGCCCAGCCGTAGTTTTGCCGCGATCTTCATAGGAATACCACTCAGGAATGAATGCGATGAGGAGGCAATTTGAGATGAAAATGGATTCGCTAGTTTCCAATAACTACACTCAGCAATGGAGTCAGGGATAGAGCGCAAACATCAAAGAACAAGGAACATGAATTCAGCCCCCCCCTGTCTCCTTGTCTTCAGCATCATGATCACAGTCATTGTGCCGTTTGCAAAGACAGATGAGAAAATGCCGATGCCCTTCCATGCTTCGATGACCACGGCGATCGAACAGGCGCATTCGGAACTTTGGACTGCCCGGGTAGACGAGTTCGGCATCGTTCGCGACTACGTCGGGGAAACTCCGAGTCCGGAAGACTGTTCCCTGGGCCGGCCGAATGCGATGGGGTGGTGGAGCCCGATCGAGAACGGGCCAATGTTCACGGGAACGTATCTTGCTGCGATGTGCGAGCGGGCCCGCCGCAGCGGGAAACCCGCCGACCGGGAAGAGGCCAGACGTCTTGTGCAAGGTCTACTGAATTGCGCGTCAGTTTCGGAGGTTCCGGGTTTCATAGCCCGCGGCGTTGGAACAGATGGGAAGTGCCACTATCCACTGGGTTCACAGGACCAGACCCACCCGTGGTTCTACGGGCTTCACGCCTACGCCACCAGCGGCATTCCCGATGAAGAGGAGCGGAAGGTCGTCGTGACGAAGATGACGGAGGTTGCCAGGGCGCTCGAGGCCTCGAACTGGAAGTGCCCCTGCGACGGCGCATTCAAGGGACAGTCGCGGGGCGATTTCAAAATCTTCCGACATCATGGGGCGGTTATGTATCTTTCAATTCTCAGAGCGATGTATGATGTGACCAGTGATCCGATCTGGCTCGCACGTTATCAGACCGCAATGAATGAGCGTTCCGAAATGACGGGCAAGACCCGGGTAGAAATCTGCGCGGAGGGATATCCGTACGACCGCGAGCAGATCAAGAACATCGATCAGAACCTGCTGTGGATTTATGTGAGTTCGCAGGGGGCATTGTCCAGGCTTGCCGATTCGGAGGCTGACGAAGCGACCAGGGCTCATTACCGCGTCGGGCTTACTGTCAATGCGCGCGGCGCTCTGGCGGTGATTGGCAATTACAGGAGGTTTGATAATAACGACACGAAAGTTTTTGGCCATGCCAACTGGCGTGTTGCCTATCCGACTTGGGTTCCCCAAACCACGCAGGCTGAGGCGGAACGTCTTTCTTCAAAAGCAGACAGGGAAAAATGCGGCGAGCGAAAGGGGTATGAAAGCGGATACATGAGGAACCCTCTGGCGGCCGCGGCGATTGTTGCATTCGCCGGGCAGGGAACGGGGCAGGAACTTATCGAAGGAGCCATCCGGCACTACGACTATTCCAAGATCAACATGTCGGAGTTCTTTTTGGCGGAATGCGCCTACTACGGTCTGCCGATTGAAAAATGAGCGCCTCCACTTCAACTGCTTACTTCCCAGTAACCCAAGCAATGCCCCTCCGACAATGATCCTAACAACCGCTCCCTCGTTAATACGCGCAAAACACAAATTTAGCATCGCGGCACATTTCCTCACAGTGGGGAAAATGCTGCAGCCCACGGCAGGACGCCGCCCGATCTGTGGAACAAATGCCATCAAGAGTCCGCACGCCTTCACCTTGCTCGAACTGCTTGTCGTTATTTCCATCATTGCTGTTCTGGCAGCTCTTCTGGTGGTGAGCGTCAAAAAGATTACGCAGACAAGTCAGCGTGCGGCCTGTGCGTCCAACATGCGGCAGATCGGATCTGCTATTTACCTCTATGCCGGGGATCATAACGGAGAGCTTCCCTATTGTTTCGGAGGCAGTGTCGGCCCGCAAAAACTCAATAACGTGGCTTGCAACTGGAACAGTAGCAAGGTGGCATCGGACCTCTCCTCTTATATCGACGATAAGGTCTGGGACTGCCCGGATCCGCTGGCTCGTGCCAACCGGTTATTGCCTGCCTCGTTCGGAGTCGTTTGGACAAAAAATTCCTATAAGAATCCCTATAAACCGGCTGATGAGCAGACCGACTGGGATGCGCCGCTCACGTCTGCCTCAATTCTGGCGTATCGAAAAGCCCATCGTTTGCTGGAATATCCCAAACCCGGTTCAGCTGCTGTGTTCTACTGTTCCTATACACATGTCAATGGTTCCGGAGTAACCGGGGTCTGGCCGCATGGTGGAACTATCAATCAGCTTTATCTGGATGGCCATGTTGAATCTTACCGCCCGACGTATCACGATTGATTTTTTCTTCAACCATCCTCGTTGGCGCGATTCGGTGTGCTCTGCGAATGCGTGCTTGCTGAGGGTGATGACACTCGGAGACGCTGCCCATTAAGCTTATGAAATCACGAAATAAAAGTCAGGTGATGGGGGTGTGGCTGAATGAGCCAATCCTCGCCTCGCAGGACAAGCCGGTGCAGGCTGTGCGTGAACTGGCGCGGGCCGGATACGGGATCCTTCGCGTGATGCTGCGCGACACGAACTTTACCCATCGCTCCCCCGAGGTCGTTGAAGCTGTGGCCCGGATGGTGGAGGCTGCGCATGCGGAAGGCGTGAAGCTGGTCCTGGACTGTGAACCACATGCCGAACCGGTGGCAAGGGACCTGGGAAGCTTGTATCCAGCGGCGATCGGAAAGCGGATCGTCTGCACGTCAGCGGAAGTCATCCGCGGGCGAGTTGTCGCGCATATTCCCGTTCCCGATGGAACAATCGGACGCACGCATTTTCTGGGTGTCGAGGGTGTCTTCCTACAGGAAAGGGATACCTTCCACCTGCTGACAGAGTTGCCCGATTGGGAGCACCGCATCATAGCGGAACCTTACGCAAACGGCTATTCCACTCACAGCCACTCTTATCAGGAAGGCCGCCCCATGGAGCATCGTCTGCATGTTCATCTCAGCGGGACCATATCAGGTGTCGCGGAGGGAAGGGTGGTGCTCTGTGGGGCATTTTTTGACCCGGGAGTCATCGATTTCTGGTCGAAGGATCTCCGTCACTATTACCGGCAGGTGCTGGAATGCTATCGAGGGATTTCCTTGGACGGCGTGGGGTGGGATGAACCGGGGCAGGGAGGCAGTTGGAGCCATTATCTATCGGGGAAATGTTTCGAAGCGGCCTTCGCACGGCGGCATGGATATGCTCTGAGAGAGCGTTGGGCTTGGCTCGACGCGGATGGCTGCGGGGCCGAATCCGTGGCGACGCGGTTGGCCTATTACGAGACCCTTAACGAGGGAATCTTCGAAGCCCAGCGGGACATGATTTCCATTGCGCGGGAGCTCTTTGGTGAGGATTTGATTCTCGGCACCCACCATACGTGGCAGGGGGAAGGTGGGATCAAAGACTATCGCGCCGGGGCCGTGGACTATTTCCGTCTCGGCGAGACGATGGATGCTGGCTACACCGATTGCTGGTGGTGGGACAGCAAATCTGTTTGCTACGCTTATACCCTTGGTTCGTCGCTCGGACGCCTTTCTCCTTCGGGGGAGGCCGAGATCAATACCTGGGATGCCAAGCCGAGCAACAGCCGGGTGGAATTTCAATCCCGGCTGATGACGCTTTTCGATCTGACCTGGTTCAATATCTGGTACGGGGAGTCAACGGACACCGCGCTGTATCCGGCCGATTACACTTGGGACACCACGGTCCGCGAGATGAACCGCCACCGGGCTGATCTGCTCAAGATCGGGGGTGCGCGCCCCGTGGTGGAGGTGGCAATCCTCCACGGGTGGGAAACGGTTTGTGCGGTCAATCGCGCGGACATCGCCAGCGCGCACAAGACATTTTGTCTGAACACGGCGGAGTTGCTGCTCAACCGGAATGTCGCCTTTGATTGGCTGGATGCCCGTTTGCTGGCGGCATCGCTGGTTTCGGGCGATCGCCTGGACAACGCGATGGGGAGCTACTCCACACTCATCCTGCCCTACGCCAGCGTGTTGCCCCGGACGGCGTGGGAAACGTGCCGGAACTTTGCCGAAGCTGGCGGAAAGCTCGTCTTTGTCGGTCCTCCTCCGGAGACGGACACGGAAGGCAAGTCGATGAGGGAAGAGTTCGCGGCAATGCTGGGTGTGCCGGTGCTATCGCTATCTTCGTATCTGGCGGAGATTGATGCCGTGTATTCCCTGCCCGACTATCGATCGGACCGGATTGATGTGAGCTGTTCGTTGGCTGCGGATACCGCGCAGTGCCTGATTTCCGTGGAGCGAGAAACCCACGGGGTCTGTAGCGCCGCAGGCAACGTGATTTACTTGAGCGATCTCGATCCCAAGGAGCGCCTGCTCCAGGCCATCAAACCGTGGCTCGATGATACAGTCATTGTTCATTCCGATAGTATTCTCTGGCGGAGATACCGCCAGGAGGGACGGGAGTTTCTCGTCTGTATAGCCCGTGAGGATCGGGAGATGCGTGGTGTCGTCCGGTGGGGCAGCGCCGAGGCGGAAATCATAGGGGCGAAGATTGCCTTTGTTGAAAACGGATCGGAGGGTCTCTCGGTTCAGCCGGGAAAATGCGCGGAGGGAATAGCTGAGTGATGAAAGTGTGCGGACGGCACTTGGCTGTTCTCTTTTTTACCCTTTCCCTGTCCGCTTTCGGTGAGCACACGATCCCCGCAGGGGAAGATCTCGTGCCTGTTCTTGCCCGCTCGGAAGAGGGAGTGCCTTTGCGCTGTGTGGCCTTTGGAGGATCGATCACCCAGGCCGGGGAAGGCTGGATCGGTCCATGGTTGAGGGAGCAGTTCCCCAATAGCCCCATCGTGATGATCAATGCCGGCATGAGCGCGACCGGGAGTGCTCTGGGTGTGTTTCGACTCGAACGGGATGTCATCGCCTTCCAGCCGGATTTGGTGCTGATCGAGTTTTGCGTCAATGATGGTGGCTTAAGCGATGAAGATGCCGTGCGCTATCTCGAATCGATCGTGGTCCGACTGAAGGGATTGCCGAATCCTCCTGCCGTCGTGATGGTGGAGGCGGCCACGCGCGGCGGGGTCAATCTTCGGCGGCACCGCAGCGTGGCCGGTCACTATGGGCTGCTCGAGGTGGACCTGCAAAAGGCGGTTGTCGAGGAAATGAGGGCGAGCGGCCAGGCCTGGGAAACTTTATTCAGCGACGACGTCCATCCCAACAAAGTTGGCCACCAACTCTACGCGCGCATCATTGCCGGGGCGTTGAAGCCGTTCCTGAACCGTTCAGCCCATAGCGAAACGACTGCCCGTGCTATGCCACCACATCTCAGCGCTAAGCCACTCCTGCTGGATGCGTATATGATGAACCTCGCGCAGGTAGTGTCCGCGGAGAACTGGCGCACTGAGCCTTCTCTTCCTTTTTGGTGGAACCGCTTCTTTCTAGGGACCCTGGTTTCGACAAAGCCAGGAGCCTTCCTGCGCCTTCCGGTGAGGGGAACCAGCCTCGGGATAATGTATCCCATGCATGCGGAATACGGGTGTTTCTGGGTCTCGGTGGATGGAACCGACCCGAGGGAGATTCCTGCAAATTCGAGGGGTGGATATAGTTATACGATCCTTGGAAACCACCTATCCCCCACGGAGCACAATGTGGAAATCGCGACTTCCTCCATTAAAGCCCCGGCTCGCCTGGGCTACCTGCTGGTGGCTGGACAATCCGGCGCGGACAGGGCGATGAGAGTGCAGGGAAACACCGGCGCAAGAGTGGCGGCCTCGCTAAATTTTTCGACGATTCCCGCCTCGCAATGGCAATGGATGGGGCCATTTCGCCTCGACGACAAAAGCGCTTCGGACGCGCGCGAGTGGATTCATCACGCTTTCCCTCCGGAAGCCCATGAGCCGGTCCAGTGGCAATCCCTGACCGGAAAAGAGGGCCACATTGACTTTGCAAAGTTGGTGGAGTCGCCGGCTATTGTCTACGCTTCGACCGAGTGGGATGCCAGCCATGCGGGTGGAGTAATCCTGGCGATGAAGGCTGACTATTACGCAAAAGTGTGGCTGAATGGTGAATTACTGGCCACCTGGGATGGTCCTCACGGTTCTACGGACGAAAGGCGACTTTTTGCTGCGACTTGTCCGGCCGGGAAAAATCGGATTGTGGTCAAGCTCGGCTCGGGCAGCAAGGGATTCGGCTTTTCCCTGGAGATCGCGGACACGGATTCTTTCGGCACTAATTAATTCATGAAATCGTTCTGTCATATCTATGCCCAATGGGATCAAGTTGGCTCCCGGATCGGAGAAGAATCAAAACACCTCCTTGATCTCGGGTTGGTCTGCGATACAACTTTTGATTTGCGGCGGGCGGAGCAATCGCAGGGCTCCCTCCATGCCATCGCGGCAGTCGGAGGTCTCTGCGCACCGAACATCTATCCCGCCCACTTCGACCCCTCGTTACGCGATCCCAATTGGTGGAAATACTCCGAAGCTCAATGCACGGAGCTGCTGGGGGTGGCGTCGGAGGAATTCTCCGAACTTGGACTCGGCGCCATGCGGGCGATCAATACGTATACCACAGGCAACGGCCTTGTGTCGGCCTGCCGCCGAAAGGGCGTTCGATACATTCTGGGATTCTGTGCACCTGTGGTGATTGAGGACGGCGACTGGGAAATCTCCCACTACGGTTCGCCGCTTTCGCCGTTCTTTATTTCTGATGAAGATTTCCGAAAGCCAGAAGCTGGCGAGCGGGATGACGCCGTCCTGATGGCGAGCATGGAACTTCGCAATCCAATGGTTTGCCTCAACCACTGGAGCGAAGGGCCGTGGTGTCCGCTCAATGCGTTGGCCGCCGACCGGTGGCTGGAACCCTCGGCGGATCCTCTGCCCTTCCTTCAAATTGCCGAAGACTGGCTGAGACAGACTGAGCTAAGTGGACGCCCGCTCTTTTTCCACATCAACCTGCAATACTTCTTTGCCGGTCGATGTTATGCCCATAACCGTCGCGCGCTTGAGTGGCTGGCGGAACAGCGGGACAAGGGACGGCTCGAAATCGGGGGATTGCAGGATTGGGCAGCGCGGCTGAAAAACAACGAGGGCTTTCAGCGGCAGACCACCTATTGGCGAGGCGAAATGATGGGATCTCATGTTGGCCATCGCCCCGGGTGTTACCCCGATGTCATCGTGGACGAAAATCTCGCTGGTCAAACGATCTGGCAATACCCCGAGGCTCTGCCACGGCGGCGCTATGACTATCGGCAACGCTGGGATATTCCCTCGTTCCAGCCCGATGGCAGCTCGCCAGCTTCCGCCAGTTTTGTGGAGGATCATGCTAAGATTGAATTAAAGCAGGAGATCGAGTGCGAGCGCGTCTTTGAGATCAACCTGGAAAGCGCCGACGCCAAATTCCCTGTCCCCGTGGCGATTTGGAATGCCTTCGAAGGGTGGCGGGCTCCGTTTGAGGTGAAGCTGCTTTCGGGAAAGGGAACAATGTGCATTGCGCCTCATCCTTCAGGATCTGGCGGGGCGCTTTTGATCGAAACCGGGAGTAATGAGGTCCAGGTGAGGGTCAAAGGTGTCCGTTCCACTGCGCCTGCGGGTTCTCGCCGGTGGGGCAGCTTGGTCGCGGCGCAGACCTTCCATCAAAACCGGCGGCCATACACGGTGATCGCAGCGCAGACCCCGGAGCCGTTCCTCGTCGAAGCACATATCGTCGGACTCCACGAGGAGCCGGTGATCGTTGAGAGCCTTTCCGGAATTGAGCACACGGAGACGGTGGTGACGGGAGGTCGCATCGCGCTGGCATTTGACGGCACCCGACTGGCCTGCTGGCATCGTGTCTGGGGGCTGAGCGCCGCTCAGATCGAGATCGTCGGAGTCGAGGTGGTCGAGGAGCACCTGCGTCGGAATACGGCGGATGCCGTTTCCTCGAGTGGGGTGTCGTTAACGCCTACGGAGCCAGGCTATCAATGTTTCGGAAATATTCGGGACATATCGCGTTGGGACCGAAAATTGGCCCGCGTCGCTGGCGAGTTGGAGATCCAACGCATGAATGCATGGTTTCGCGAACAGCGCACCGGAGTGGGCGAGACAGTGATCGAAGTTCACCCCGGCATCTATCTGCCCCGCGGTTCGATCACCAAGGTGCTCGGACACGAGTTCGACTTTGTGAAGTGTGCGGAGGGATATGGATTCCGGGAGCTTTGTGTTGATTACCCCCAGGGATGGGATTGGGGCGTGGCGGCCTGGGTGCAATGGCGGCATCTTCGCATTCGATTGGAGGGGCTTCGGCCGGATATCGGAACCCATTTACTGCATCTCCACGCCTTCGATCCTGAAGGCAGGGATATCTCTCAGCGGGTGCACTTTTTCAATCCAGATGCGACTGGAACCGCTCCGATTTTTGAACATATTCCCGTCCATCGTAGCGTCGAACTATGTGCTATCCCCGAGTGGACGCTGCCGAAGGGAGTCGCCAATCGGCGGCACCCTGCGACGTTGTGTTCCGTCGAAATTCCAGAAGTGTGCCTGAGTTGGGCGGCGATCGGGGTCTGGATCGTTCCGCTGGAAAAATGCAAACTCTACGACTGGGTGGCCGAACGCGGCGCGCCTGGGTTGCTCAGTCATCTGTGGGTCACGTGCAGTCGATGACCCCACGAATATTGTAAAAATATCAGTCCCTTCACACCTGTTTCCATGCCTTTACCATCCACTTCCACGAGTTTTGCAGCGCCAACGACAGCGCCCAACAAGAACACTGCTACCGATCCGGTTGGTGGGGAGCGGATCCTTCTGCCCCAGGAAGCCAATCGGATGCTGTTTCTCGGTGACAGTATTACCTACCAGGGCTCCTATGTCGCGTATGTCGAAGCGGCGGTAAATCTTTGTAAACAGGCCCAGCCTTTCACCTTCATCAACTGTGGCTTGCCAAGTGAAACCGTCTCAGGGCTTTCAGAGCCGAATCATGCTGATGGCGCTTTCCCAAGGCCCGATCTTCAGGAACGCCTCGATCGCGTGCTTTCCCAAATCCAGCCCGATGTGGTTTTTGCCTGCTATGGCATAAATGACGGCATCTATCTGCCTCTTGCCGAAGCGCGATTTCAAGCATTCCAAGACGGCATGTGTCGTCTGCATGAGGCGGTTGTCAGGACAAGCGCGACTATCATCCATGTGACTCCACCGGTATATGACGGTGTGCTCGGACAAAAGCCCGACTATGCGAAGGTCTTGGCAGCGGAGGCGGAGTGGTTGCGCGGGCAACGGCAGAATGGTTGGCAAGTTATTGATGTGTATGGACCGATGGCAGCCTATTTATCCAGGCAACGAGAACTCAATCCTGAATTCAGATTGGCTGATGATGGAGTGCATCCCGGGCGGCTTGGGCATTGGCTCATAGCGAAGGAAATTCTCTCATCTCTTGGATTTCAACAGGCTGCCGGTTGCCAGGATGTGGCTGCGCTGGCTGCCAGGCATTCTGAGGGCGAAAGCGTGCTCCGGTTGGTAACCCAATGCGAGGAACTTGTGCGAGACGCTTGGCTGACCACGACAGGGCACAAGCGCCCAGGGCTCAATCCCGGGTTGCCTCTGGCTGAAGCGGAAGCCAAGGCTCAAGAAATCCACGCCGCCATTCAGGCGTTGCTTGAGATTTCAGAAGCACGCCCCTGCCTATGGAACGGCTTTTCCCGCCGGGAGTTTCAGGTAAATGGGAGCGCCGCCACTCTGGTGGTTCCGGAAGAGGCGCGGCCGGGCAAACCTTGGGTCTGGCGGACCGAGTTCTTCGGCGCATTCCCGTCTGTCGATATCGCCCTGTTGCATCAGGGTTTTCATGTCGCCTATGTTAGCATGCCGAATCTTTACGGCGGCCCCGCGGCGATGGATGCGATGGATGAGTTCTACACTTACATCCTGAACGAGGATAAACTTGCCCCTACACCTGTGCTTGAGGGGTTCAGCCGCGGTGGGCTGTATGCCCTGAATTGGGCCGCGCGGAATCCTGACAAGGTTGCCGCCCTCTATCTCGACGCGCCGGTCTGCGACTTCAAAAGCTGGCCACGCGGCAAGAGTGGGGGAAAGGGGTCTACGTCCGACTGGGAGCGCTGCTTGCAGGTTTACGGCCTGAGCGAAGCGGACGCCCTCCGCTACCCGCTCAACCCGGTGGACAACCTGCAAGCCATCGCGGAGGCCAAAATCCCGATCATCGCGGTGGCCGGGGACGCTGACGACGTGGTGCCGATGGATGAAAACATCCGGATCGTGGAGCAGCGCTATCGCGATTTAGGCGGCGAAATTCAGCTCATCGTGAAACCCGGCGTTGGTCATCACCCCCATAGTCTGGACGATCCCACGCCGGTCGTGGACTTCCTGCTTCAACACGATCTCAAGCCAGTATCCATGCAACATACTGAAAAATGACCCCGCTTCTTCGCCTCTCCACCTTCCTGCTTTTTCCGCTTATGATGTCCATCGCCCAAGCGTCACCTTCGTTGGATTTTTCCGTGTTTGACACTCAGGCACGGAGTGGGGGAACGCCTTGTGTGGTCTTCCTCGGCGGAAGCCTGACCTGGGGGGCGCAGGCAACCAGCCCGATGGACACGTCCTATCGGGCACTTGTCGAAAAAAGGCTGAGCGCAACCTATCCCAAGGCGCATTTCCAGTTTTGGGATGCGGCGATCGGCGGCACCGGCTCGCAACTCGCAGCGTTTCGGCTGGAGCGCGATGTGCTTGCACACAAGCCGGACCTCGTATTTTTGGAGTTCACCATCAACGACAACCCCCATGTCGAGCCCGTGCCGGCGCGGCTGGCTTCGTATGAAGCCTTGGTGCGCCGTTTGGTGCAGGCCGGAATTCCGGTGGTGCAAGTGATCCTGCCCGCCAAACAGGACATGGGGGCCAGTCCCCGCACCCGGCCGCTGGATGCGAAACACAAAGAGATTGCCGCCGCCTATGGCCTGCCGGTGGCGGATGCCGTGGCCTTAGCCAAAACTCGCGTGGCTCGGGGGAAAACCACCCCTGACCTGCTGTGGGATCTGCCGGAGGATGTCACGCACCCTGGTGACGCAGGCTACGCCCTGTATGCCGAAGCGGCGTGGGACGCCTTTCAGCGAGCAGTCGCAGAGAAAATGCAATGCCGGCTTCCCGGGAAGATGTTGCACGCCGACACTTACATGACAGTGAACCGCTTTCGTCTCGCCGGCGCCCCGGTTCTTCCCGCCGGATGGCGGATCGGCAAACCGCATCGCAATGCCGTTGCGTTCGATTTCGTCTGCTCGCGCTGGATGGACGACCTGGTGATCGCGGAGGCCGGGGCCGCTCCGTTGCGGCTGACGTTTCAGGGCAGCGACCTCATGCTGTTTGGCGAGATGACCAAGCTCTCGGGCAGCTTTCGCGCCAGCGTGGATGGCGGCGAGCCGGTGAGCTACCCCGCGAAATGCGCCGACGGAAACATGCGTCTCGTCACGATCGTTGCGACCGATCTTGCATCCGGGGTGGAGCATCAGGTTGAGATCACGCCCGATTTGAAGCACGGGGAGGAGTTGCGCATCGAAAGCGTCTGCGTGGCAGGAGGTGACGCGGTCGTTTCATTTGCACACTCCGCGCTGGGGCCCAAGTCGCCGGTTGCCGGTGCCACACCACAATGAGTCGTTCTCCTGAAGTCTTTGAATCCCCCTTTGCATAAATGAAATTGGAACATCACGATAGTTTCTCGGTAGGGACATTAACCTATACCAAGAAGGGGCTGTGGCTGGCCTTCTTTTGGCTGATGTGGAATGACTTCTCGATCACCTTGTTGGAGCAGGTAACCCACCTGACCGGCATTCTGATGAAGGATCGCGGTGCATCCTATACGCTGATGGCTGGATTCGGGATGGTAGGCGGCGTTCTGGGAATGTGGATCAACCCGTTTTTCAGCACTTGGTCTGACCGATTCCGTTCTCGATTCGGACGCCGGCGCCCGTTTCTGTTCATTGCCGCACCATTGTTTACCATTTGGCTGTGTGCGATTCCACACATGCCGGATTTCTATCACTGGCTGATGAAGTTTGACGCGATGGCGACGGTTCTCAACCGCATTCCGATCAATGGGGAGGTGCTGTTCATCGGCATCGCCAGCATCATCGACGGGCTGTTCAACGGGGTGGTGCTGGCGCTCTTCAGCTATTACTACTGGGATGTCGTTCCCGAGCTCGTTCTGGGCCGGTTTAATTCGATCGCGAAAATCGTAACCGTGGCAGCCGGGGTGGTTTGGAACTTTTTTATAGTTGGCTATGCCGAGAATCACACAAAAACCGTTTATCTCGGAGTCTCCGTCTTCTGTCTTTCCGTGTATCTGCTGTCAATGTGGCGGGTAAAGGAGGGGGAATATCCACCACCGGAACCGCGAAGAACCACCAGTCCCTTGGAACCGATCGTCGATTACTTCAAGGACTGTTTCAGCAAGCCCTACTATCTCTGGATTTTTGTGGGGACCTTTTTGTTTCAAATGGGAAATCAGGGAAACATTTTCCAACTTTTCTATCTTCGCTACGATTTGGGCATGGATCTTGGCACTACCGGGTGGATCACCGGGGTGGGGCTGATTGCGACCACTGCTTTCGG
Organism: uncultured Chthoniobacter sp.; assembly: GCA_964600115.1. Classification (GTDB taxonomy): domain Bacteria; phylum Verrucomicrobiota; class Verrucomicrobiia; order Chthoniobacterales; family Terrimicrobiaceae; genus QYQL01. The sequence continues at coordinate 36,306 of CAZRIL010000031.1, forward strand.
GGTGCTTTTGGGATATTCGACGGGATCGCTGGTTGACCGCGTCAAGCCGATCCGGGTGATTCCGTTTACTCTCTTTATCTGGGCGATGCTGGCGCTCATTTCTTTTTTCGTTGTGCGAGATAAGAACTCAGCCGCCATCATGGCAGTGCTTATCAACATCAACTTGTTCGCATTTGGAATAGCCCTGGGGGCGGTAACTGTTGAGCTGTTTCCGCGTGAAAAGCTCGGTCAGTTTTGTTCGGCACAAGCATTTTTCTATCAGACGCTCATCATGGTTTTTAAGCCGCTATTGATATCTCCCCTCTTCGATTGGCTGAAATTCAACCGTGCCGGGTATTTATGGTCGGCATTTTTCTATCTTTTGGCCGGTTTGGTCACGCTCAAGGTGTATCACAACTGGAAGCGAAAGCAGGAGGGAATCGTGGTCGCCAACAAGTGACCGACCGAGCGGCAGTCCGCCAAAGACGGTGGGCGCAGCGGCTACTGAAGCTCCCCGGAAATCGTCCAAGCCAAACAATGGAATGGAATTTCAATCCTGGATATGGTTAGCCCCCTCCCATGTGCCTCTATACAATGTCGTCGGGCTGCTTGCGTGCGCGCCAATTATTCGGGGTGCAATGCTGAGTTTGTTGAAACCAACGGTTGAAGTGTGACGCCGAATTGAAGCCGTGAGCATAGGCGACTTCCTTGCAGGTGAACTTGCCCGATGTCAGTGCCTGCTTGATAGATGTTTCCACCCGCTTGCTATCCCAGTGCTTGAGCGTAAACCCGATCTGGGTGCGGAAAAGTCGGCGCAAGTGCGGCAGGCTCACTCCGGTATTTTCCACAAGCACGGTTTCCTTCAGCGGCACGTCCAAGCGACGTTTGGACAAATAGTTCAATGCAGCGGTCACCGCCGGATGGTGATCGGCATCCGCCAAGGGAATGCCGCCTATCTGTTCGACCGCATCGAGAACCGATTCCATCCAGTGCGCCATGGAGCCACGCAATTTGAGCAGCTTTCTTAGCGGGATTTCGATTTCAACAAGAGGCGTTTTAGTCGAAACATCCAGCTTGAGATCATCGAGCAGGATGGCGCGCAGCTCTTTTAAGCGAACCTCCAGCGAATCGCTTTTTTGCAGCAAATGCACAAACGGCACCGATGGGTAGAAGAGCATGCGACCATCGGCATCGTAGGCATTGAAGCGCATCGACTGCACTTCTGCGTCAACCGAGAAAAACTCGTTTCGACGCAGCGGAGGCGGGATAATCAAGCATCCTGGGCCGACCTTGCGGCATCCATCCGGCCAGTGTAACTCGGCGGAGCCCTTGCGGAGATACCAGCAGGAGAGCTCTCGGCTGGATCTCCAATGATCGCATGGCTTGAAATACTGGGAGACGGCCCCCTCCCAATACCAAAGCAGTTCCAAATGAACGCCAGTTTGAGGACTCATAATCGTTTTATATAACACGAGGCTTTGTTGATTTGAAGGTAAATTGAATACGTCCGCGCTACACATACGGTGAACGACATGATCGTTTTATGCCATCAGTAAAGCCGTTTGTGCAATGCTATGGAATTGGGTGTCAGGCCGGGCTGTGTCACCTTGTTTACATGAACCCCAATATTGACCTTGTGCCTGTGCTTGCGGGCTTGGGCTGGGAGCCCTCCGCCCGTCTGCGCCCCCGCCACGCCCGTGAAATTGGCATCTCTCCCTGGAGTATCGGTTTGGAAACCATCGACCGCGGCTACGTCGACTTTGGTCCGCTCAAATCCCACCTCGGTGAACTGGGTGCGACTCAAGCCAGAGTCCAGGCCGGCTGGGCCCGCTGTGAACCCGTCAAGGGTGCCGACTTTCAGTGGGGCTGGCTGGATGAGATTGTCGACGGATGCCGGGAGCAAGGCGTCCAACCATGGCTGCAAACCTCCTACGGGAACCCTGCCTACGCCGGTGGCGGTGGTATCGGCCTCGGAGAGGGGTTGCCCATGTCCGACGAAGCACTGGCTGGCTGGGACCACTGGGTGACCGCCATGGTCGCCCGGTATCAGGGGAAAGTGGATACGTGGGAGATCTGGAACGAGCCCACGCTGCGGTGCATGACCCCCGAAGAGTATGCGCTGTTTTTTGTACGCACAGCCAAGTCGATCCGGGCCGTTCAAGCCGAAGCGCGGATCGTAGCTTTGGGCCTCGCCGAGCATGATGAGCACAACTTTTCGGGCAAGCTGCTCGCCCACCTCGCCGACACCGGACAAACGGCGTTGCTCAACGAGATCAGCTACCATTTCTACCCGCACAACCCCGACGAACAGTTCGATTGCGTCGCCGCTCTGGCCAGATTGTGCGCAAAATATGCCCCGCACGTGACACTACGGCAGGGCGAAACCGGAGCGCCCTCCGAGTGCATCCGATTTATGGCCATGGGTGAATATGACTGGTCGGAGCGCAAGCAAGCCGCCTGGAATCTTCGCCGGCTGCTTGCCCATCGGGCCCGCGGGATTCCCATGAATCTGTTTCAACTCGCCGACATGCACTACGTCAAGAATGGTGGAGCCAAGCATGCAGGACGCAATCCGAAAGGGCAGCTACTCATTGGACCCGACAAGTCCGTGGTCTATCGCAAGCCGGCCTACTTCGCCGCACAGCATGTTTTCAGCGTCTTTGACAACACGTTTTCACCCGGTGTTGCCCGCGTGGTCGAAGGACGGTTCTACCGCAAAACATCCGCCTATGCCTGGCGCCGCAAAGGCGCGAAAAACGAATCCCTGCTCGCCTGGTGGCGTGCCGATACACCGCCATCTTTGACATCTCCAAATTTGGAACGGATCGGCATGGAGCCTCAACCGATCCTCGACCCGGTTCTGATCGATTTCATGAGCGGTGTGGTGTTCACTCCTCCGCAGCCAATTCTGGAAGGCGACCCATTCGCCTGGGATACGCTGCCATGGGCGGAAACCCCGCTCGCGTTGGCGACTCGCAGCGAACTTCCGCTACGACCTCTTGAGCAAAACTACCCCGTCTCAGGGGTTCGCCCCTAATCATTTACCATAGTGGCAAGGATGATGGCGCGGCACCGATCCCTATTTCTTATGATGCCCCGTTGAGGCTCGTCATGGATAAATTTCAACAATTGGTATCAGCAATAGGATCCATCCCAAAAATCCCAACGGCGACAACGAGGCCTACAAGCGCGAGGTCGGCATGATGAATCTTGAGAAACTGATCGCAGAGCGCGAAGCCGTCTCCACGGTGGAAATTGCCGCTGACAAACCCGAAGGCCTGAGCGGATTCTTCAACCTCAACCTCGATCTCGACCGCTTCGAGGACGTGGTGAAAATCAACACCTTGGGAACCGTCGTCCCGTCGCAGATCTTCGGGCGCGATATGGCCGCCCTCGGCCGTGGCTCGATCCTGAACTTCGCCTCGATGAACAGCTTTCGCCCGCTCACCCGCGTCGCCGCCTATGCGATGTCGAAGACTGCCATCGTCAATTTCACCCAATGGCTCGCGGTTTATCTCGCGCCCGCCGGAATTCGCGTCAACGCCGTTGCACCAGGCTTCTTTGTCAATGAGCAACGGGGCAAAACCGATTCCCTCACACGGCAGACCAGGGATCGGGATAGTCACCCGCTTCGGGATACGCCCGGAATCCCGCAAGGCTCGCAGAGCGGGACCCATTCGTGACCGTCACGACCAGGCGCAATGCGCGGGTCATGATGGCCTTTGACAACCGATGCAACCGATGATGTTGGTAGTTCCCCGTAACAACCACAATTGGCTCCCAATTCCCGTCCACCAACGCCTCAAGGTAGTAATCGCGAGCCGTTTCCGGATCGACGGACAATGCCCGGCGCACGGAAAGTTCGGTGAGCAAATCCCCCGGAAAATGAAGTTCGATCTGCCGCAGGGTCACGGGCATCTCCCACGTTGCGGTCACGGACTGCGGCAACGTCGGTTCACTGCGCCACATACCGGTGTCCCGGTAGGGGCGGTTGAAAGTGGAACGGACCAGTTCCGAGCCAAAAACCGATTGCGGGGGAGAAATGCGAAATGCCAACGTACTGCTCTGTCCTCCCTTGCGGTGGTAGCGCACTCCCCGCGGGCCCGAACTCCCATTCGGAAGCAGAGAATATCCGGGACATGCCATGGCGGGAGTGGCACAGGTTTCCCAAGTCAACTCGCCGGGGTAGTCCATTGACAGCTCCAATCGGACATATCCCCCCCCCCGCAACGCCTCTGGAAGCCTGAGATTGAGTGGCCATTCGACCCACCGCGAGACTCCCGGCTGAACGTGCAGCTCGCCCTCCGCAAGGACGGGGGCTTCATCCCTGACATAATCCCAAATGGAACGCATCTGCGTAAGCCGAACCCGGACGGACACGGCGGCGTTCCGGTTCAGACTCAGACAAAGCGATACAGATTCCAGGCCATCCCCGGACACCGGGATAGCTTGGGCGAGATCGTGCGGCTGCTCCTCTCCGCTCGGTGAAGGGTCCGGATGGCTGCCACGCTTCGGTGCGACCTCGCTTATCAGCACTTCGGAACTGGCGGCGAGCTTCGCCGTCCCGATGAGATTGTCCGGATCCTCTGCCACAATATTCGGAAGGAAAGCGGCATCGCGAAGCAGAATCTGCTGGATCGTGCGGATGCCGTCATCGGAAATTTTACACAGATCCGTGCCGGACCGCAGCGCAATGGCGGCGGCTGTGCCAATCGCCTGGCCGAGGACGGCGCAGGTGTTCATGACCCGCGTGGATCCGAGCGCTGCCTTGGTCGCGCTGATGTTACGCCCCGCAAACCCCAGGTTATCAATGTCGCGGCTTTGCAGAATCGAGAGAGGCAGCCCGTAGGGACTGACATAATCCTTTGCTTCCGGATTGGCGTAGCGCTCCGCGGCCTCGATCGCCGCCTCGTTCGCCAGCAGCCCGCCCGGCGCATGGAGATCGAGATACCAGCCGCCGTAAGCCACTTCATCCGGAAAGATCCGGTTCGCGCTGAGATCGTTTTCGGTGAGGAGCGAACGCCCGAGGATCCGCCGGCTTTCGCGCTTCCCAGGCACCTGCCCGACCCAGTCCAGAACGTAATTCGCGCAGGCTTCCTTCATTCTCTCGTCCTTGTTTTTCATCCAATCCCAAACGCCGAAGACATGAGCGGTCAGTTCCTCGCGGATCGCTTCATTGTCGGTGATGATGTCGAAAGGAACGCCGACTTCCATCCACCAGAATCCGCCGCGCGGATTGTTCGGATTACGTCCGCCTTTCCCCCAGAAGAACGAGGCGTCGTCGTATTTTTTGGCCCAGGGCAGAGGTATGAACGGAACGGGGCGACCGGCATCATGGCAATAGAACTGGATCGAACTCCCCATCGTGAAGGCGTCCGGAGTCGTGGGCGCGTGCGGCTCGCCGAATTCCGCGCGGCCTTCCGACCCCCACCGCCACGAGCACCCGGCCAAGTGGGCGAGTAACCCATCCCCTGTGCAGTCGATGAATTGCTTCCCCTCAATCCACAGGAGCGTTTCCGCATTGGCGACCCGGGCCTCGATCGCCGCGATCCGGCGTGCGCGATTAAGCGCAGGACGCTCGCGGTAGCCGTTCTTCGCGGTGACAGCCTGATCTTCCGGATCCAAGGTCGAACCAAGTTCCCGATTTTCGAACCGGACATCCGTGAGGGACGTGTTGAGCTGAAGTGTCAATCCGGGTGTCCGCTGCGCCAGGTCGTAGAGGGCGAAATCCCACTGGCTGTTGGTCCATCCGTTTTCCATCGGCTCCACATGACAGCGCTGGCGTTCCGCGAGCAACGCCTCCGCCACGATGCCGGTTTCGGCACCGTAAGGGTGCACGCGCCCGGCCCCGTGGGGCGTAACACGAATCTCAGACGAACTGTTGCCGCCAAGCACCGGACGATCCTGCACCAGAATCGTTTGGGCACCGTGCCGTGCTGCAGCGATGGCCGCGCACGTGCCGGCTAGACCACCGCCAACCACGACGACATCAAAAATCAGGGATACTTTTTTCATAAAAAAACGGTTGCTCAGGTCCCAGCGGGAGCGTTTTCAGCAGCTCCCCGTGTTCGAGGTGACGAATCAGCATCCGGGCCGTTTCCAATACGATATGAAGGGCAACTCTACACATCGAATCCCGAGCTGGCAACAAAGTCGAAACACAAAGTCGAAAAACACAAAACAAAATGCTAAACATACACAGAAGGCACACTACATTTTCGACTCGAATGCCGCCGCTCACCCGCAAACTCGCATAAATACAGGATCTTTATTTTTCATGAGCTTCCAAACTGTAGAAGACGGGTTTTGGAACATCTCCCTTCACCTCGTGCCTGCGATGGAAGGCGTGCACACACTCATGCAGCAAAAGTTCTTGCAAGCGTGCTCGACGTTTTCTGGCTCGGTAAAATGGAAATAAAGAAAACAACCCGCAAGCCACACCTCACCGGCGCGGCGTGAGGCGGTTCAGAAATGGGCGGAAGTCCAATTCGATGAGGCGTATTCAACGAGCCGCACGGTCTGCGCCTGATTTTACTACCGGGTCAGGACATACCCCCCCGGCAGCCCGTTGCGAACCACCGGGGATGAATTTTGAGAATCGTTATTTGACGTGCGCCGAAACGAGCTTGGTCATCTCGAACATGCTGACTTGCTTCTTGCCGCCGAAGACCGCTTTGAGGGCTGGGTCGGCGTTGATCATCGTCCTCTTCTTGGGATCCTGAAGATTGTTCTTTTTGATGTAGTCCCAAAGCTTCTTGGTCATTGCGCTGCGGGGCAGCGGCTTTGTGCCGACGATCACTCCGAGCACGGCATCCGGCTGGATGGGTTTCATCAGCGCCGGGTTGAGCTTCCGCTTAACCTTCTTTGCGGGTTTCGCGACGACTTTTTTGACGGGTGCCTTTGCGGGTTTCTTGACTGGTTTCTGGGTGGGTTTCTTTTTGGTTGGCATAACAGATTCACGCTTTGGCAGGTTCCTGCGATTTCGGCAACCCGATTTCATTGTCGCATGCAGCATTTTTCACGAACCGCACTCTTCGCCGAAGAGGGGCCAGGATAGCGTAATGGGAAAGCCAGACAGGAAGAACGGCGCCGTTCTGGATCTCCTCGGTCCCTCCTGTGTCGTGGCCCCGTTCTTGGCCCTGGCGAAGTGAGCTTTACTCCCAAGTTGTTCACCGCTGAGCCAGTTACTGTGGTTTGAAGATAATTTGAACACCTGACCCTGGAAGCGGTCCAATCTACAGGTTAAGGCAGCAACACGGGCCGCTGGCGGATCAGTTTCTTTGTTTTTCTGATCATATCGCCAACGGCCCGGTGCTTTTTGTTGTGGGACCTGTCCTCAAGAGTCCCGCCAAAGGTAACGCGATCACCTTGCTCACAACTCCGTCGATGGTATCATCCCACCCATGAATTTCC